>JAHEKS010000226.1 GCA_024638215.1 Acidobacteriota bacterium
CCTTGTCGCCGCCGATCCGCTCGTGCTCAGCTCTCTGGGCGAGCGCGCTTTTCGCTCCGGCCTTTACGAAGTGGTCAAGCATGCGATTCTGGCCGGGCCGCGCTTCTTCCGTATTCTTAAGGATTCGTTGGGCGGCCTGCGTCCCGAGAGCGCGAAGAATTACGCGAAGATTTTGGCGGAAGCAGCGCGCGTCAAAGTGGACGTGGTGAACCGCGACGAGCGCGAGGCGAAGTTGCGCATGGTGCTCAACCTGGGGCACACCTTCGGCCACGCCCTCGAAGAAGCCACCGGCTACAAACGCTTTCTCCACGGTGAAGCGGTCGGATGGGGTTTGCTCGGGGTGATCCGCCTGGGTGAACGATTAGGGCTGACGAGCGAGACACAGGCCGGGCGCATGTCTGCGCTCGTGCGCCAGGTCGGCCCACTGCCGGCGATTGCGGATCTCCGGGCGACTCACGTGCTGAAACTTCTCGCCCGCGATAAGAAATCCATCGGCTCCCGTCTTCATTGGGTCATTCCGGAAACAATCGGAAAGGTCCGCATCGTCAGCGATGTTCCCCGCGCCACGGTGGCCGCCGCCTTTCGTGACCTCCAGCAGATGGACGCTCATGCCTGAAACGATTTCATCGCACAACTCAGGAAGTCCCGTCGGCTCGCCCGGCGACGAAGATTCCACGGCGCGCGCCGTGCGGAGCATGTTTGAGAGCGTTGCGCCGCGTTACGATTTCCTGAATCATTTGCTTTCCTTGCGCCGTGACCTGGCTTGGCGGCGCGCCACGGCGCGGGCGCTGCGCGATGTTCTGGCGCGGCCTGGCTCGCTCGCCGTGGATGTCTGCTGCGGGACAGGAGACCTGGCGTTGGCGTTCGCGCGCTATTCCGCCGGTCAGGTCGTTGGCGCCGACTTCTGCCACCCAATGCTCGCTTCCGCGCGCGAAAAAGCTGGGACGGCAGCACGCGCAATTTCCTTTCTCGAAGCTGATGCGCTGCGCCTGCCGTTTGCGGACAACTCCGTGGATCTGGTGGCAGTGGCTTTTGGCTTTCGGAACCTGACCAACTACGCGCGCGGCCTGGAGGAAATGCGCCGCGTCTTGAAGCCGGGCGGTACGGTGGCGATCCTGGAATTTTCTCGTGTGAACACGCCGATTCTTGGGCCGTTGTTTCGATTCTATTTCCGCCGCCTGCTCCCCAAAATCGGCACGCTGATTTCCGGCGTGGCTGGTCCCTATCAATATCTGCCGAATTCGGTCACGCGGTTCCCCGACCAGGAGCAATTAGCCGTCATGATGCGCGAGGCGGGATTTGGAAAGGTGGATTATCGGAATTTCTTCGCGGGCGCCGCGGCGCTACATCGAGGCGAGAAGTGAGCCCGCGAGCAGGGCCGGCTGGACGATAACCGCGGATGCATTACGGCTCTCGCGAGTCCAATCCGTGCGCCCGCATCTTGGCCAGCAGGGTTTTAGGCGAAATGTTGAGCTTCTCCGCGGCCACGGTGCGGTTGCCGCGTGATTCTTCGAGCGCCCTGGAGATTTTCGCGCGCTCAACGGCGTTGACGGCGCGCTCGGTGACTTCAAACAAGCTTCCCTCCAGATCAAATCCTGCCGGCGGACTCTCACGCTCCTTGGACGGGAGAAACCCCAGCACCAAATCTTCAGCACCAATCGTGGAAGAATCGGCGAGGATCACCGCCCGCTCAATGGCGTTCGACAATTCGCGGACATTCCCCGGCCAGGAATAGGACAACAGCAGTTGCTGGCAAGCCGGAGAAAGTTCAAGCGCCGGCTTGGAGAATTCGCTCGCGAACTTCCTCAAAAAGTGTTCAGCGAGCGCCAGCACGTCGCGCCCCCGCTCGCGTAGCGGTGGGATCTGGATGGGGAACGCGGCCAGGCGGAAGTAGAGGTCGTCGCGAAAGAGCTTCTTCTCGACAGCATCCTGCAGCTTGCGGTTCGTGGCGGCGATGAGGCGCACATCCACGGAGATCAATTGTGTTCCGCCGACTCTCTCAAAGGTCTTCTCTTCGATCAGCCGCAGCAGTTTGGCCTGCGCCGGCAGAGGCAGTTCGCCGATTTCATCGAGAAAAAGCGAGCCGCGATTGGCGAGTTCCGCCCGCCCGATCTTTCGTGACCCGGCCCCGGTGAAGGCGCCCTTTTCGTGGCCGAAAAGTTCGTTCTCCACCAGATGCTCGGGAATCGCCGCGCAATTGATGGTGACAAAGGGAAGTTCCCGGCGCGGGCTGAGGTCATGAATCACGTGCGCGAAGAGTTCCTTGCCGGTCCCGCTCTCGCCTTCCAGCAGCACTGTCGCGCCGGTGGGGGCAACGCGGCGGATTGCCTGCTCGACTTCCCGCAACGAGTCGTCCTCGCCGATGATGGAAGGGAAGCCGTAGCGCGCGCCGGCCTCTTCGCGCCAAAGCAGATTTTCGCGCCGCCATTCCTGCTCCTTCACGGCGCGCTCAACCAGCAGGAGAAGATGCGGGAGCTCAAACGGTTTTTGGATGAAGTCCAGCGCGCCTTCTTTCATGGCCGTGACCGCGTCATCCACGGAGCCGTAAGCGGTCATGACGATGACGGCGACGGATTCATCCAACGCCTTGGCGGCGCGGAGAATTTCCAGGCCGGAGGGCCCGGGCAGCTTCAGGTCGGTGACGATGACGGGAAAACGCCGCGCGCGGATCTTCTGGATTGCCGCATGGCCGTCCGGCGCCTCTTCGACCGTGTGTCCGGCCTTGCGCAGGGCGGCAGCGACCATTTCCCGCAAGGCGTCTTTGTCTTCGACCAGCAGGATGGTTTCAGGCATACCGGGGAGAGGAATCTCGGTGGGGGGAAATGGTGGTGGCGGCGAGCCGCGTTTCACTGCTTTTCATCTGCCGGCAGCCAATCCTTGGGTGCGCCGCTTTCCGCAAATTCTTTCTTCACCTCGTCCAAGGCTTGCTTGGCCTTGTCGTAGGCTTCGCGCCTGGTCCCGACCGCAGCTTGCTTGTTGTTGACCTGCTGGTCCAGCTGCACCTTCTTCTGCGGATCGAGTTCGCGGGCCTGGTTCATCTGCTCCAGGTTCAGCTCGTCTTGGCTCAGCTTGAATCGCTCATCGGCACGATTCAGATTCGCCTTCGCTTTGGCAAACTTGTCTTGCCAGTATTCCTTGGTCTTGACCTTGTCTTCAGGCTGCTGTTCGGATTCGGCAGCCTGCTTTGCTTCGGAAGTCTCCGGACTGCCGGCTGTCTTCGCGCTCTCGGCTTCAGGCTTGGAGGCGTTTTCGGGAGCTTGCGGCGCGGAGGGCGCGGGCTCGGCGAGGGTGGTTGCGCGCGGAATATTGTCGTTTGTGTATACCTTGCCGGCCTTGGGCTGAGACGCCTCCTTGGCACGTTCCTTGCGGGCGTATTCACCCAGCGATTGCGCGAAGGACGTGGCAGCCGCCCCCAGCAAGCATCCCACCAGCAACATCACAAGGCTTCTGGTCTTCATGGCTCTTGACTCCATCGTCTATGTTCGGACTAGCGCAACCAACCGGGCGGGCAGCCTTCCTGCTGGCACTGCGCCTCCAGGTCGTCGATAGCTTTCTGATCGTTGGCGATCTGCTGCTGCTTCTTGTCAATTTCGCCCTGCTTCTTGTTGATGTCGGAACGCGTGAATTCCTGCGTCAGGGTCTTGTTTGGATCGCTGTAATACTGAGTTTCGTTCAGGGCCAGCTTCTGCTTCAGGACAGCCAGTTCGCGTTCGTGCATCTCCTTTTGCGATCGCAGCTCTTTCATCCTCTCGCGATAGTACTTCTCGTCGTGAGGCCCTGTTGCCGATTTGCTTTCGCCCGTGCTTGCAGCCCCTGCCGCCGACTCCCCCTTGGCAGTCGTTCCGCCCGCCGTTGGTTGACTCGTAGGACCGACGTCGCTCAGCGCGCCGGTGCGCGGAATATTGTCGTTCGTATAAACTTTGGCGGGCTTTTCGCTTGTCTTGCCGTGCTCGGCCCGCAACTGTCTGGCCAGTTCGCCAAGCGAGGGAGTTTTCGAAGTCTGCTGGGCCAGCGCGAATCCTGCGCCCTCCATTAAACCAACGGCCAAAATCGCGGCAATCAGTGTCAATCGTCTCATGTTTACCACCCTGGTCAATCTGCGAGATGTCCTGGAACGTAATTTACTCCTCTGAAATTCATAAATCAAGCTTGTATCCAAATTGCCGCCTGTCTCACCGGCTGGAATGGCGTTAGGGACAGACTCCGCTGCACCCGGAAATTCGTAAATCTCGACGTTGGGCGGCGCAGGAGTTGCGTTAACCGGATATAATGGCGGCGATGGCAATCCACAGCGTCTATGCCCTATTCAAGGATGACCCCGAGGCTCGCAACTGGCTGGCGTTCTTCCGGCGGCACGGGTGCTCGCGCCTCAACAATTTGGTGATCGAGCGCGTCTTCTGGCTGGAGGGCGACATTAGCCTGGAAAAACTCACGTCTCTCCTGGTGAATCCGCTCTACCAGGTCCACGCGGAAAGCTCCCAGCTCGATCCCGCCAGCGGCCCGATTGTCGAGATCGCGTACCGTCCCGCTGTCACCGACCCGGAAACTCCGTCCATCCTGGCCGGCGCCCGGGCGTTGGGAGAAACCGGGCTGGAATTCGCCCGCCTCAGCAAGCGATATCAATTCGTGGGGCTGGAGGCCCAAGAAGCGAGGAAAGTTGCCGCGCGGTTTCTCTACAACAAAATTGTAGAACGCGTGCGCGAACCCGGCGAGTGCTTCGTGACTTTGCGCCCCACCGGCGATCCCGATCCTGTGACCACCGTTTCGCTGCGCGGCCTGAGGGATGAGGATCTCGCGAGCCTCTCGAAAGAGCGGTCCTGGTACGCGCCGCTGTCGCAGATGAAAGCGATCCAGGCGCACGAAATGGCCATCCGCCGCCCGCACACCGACGCCGAGATTGAAATCATCGCCCAGACTTGGAGCGACCATTGCTACCACACCACGTGGAAGAGCCTGGGATTGCTCAAGCAGCTCGCGGGCGCAACGGAGCGAATTCGCCACCCGCTCGTGGTCTCAGTTTTCAAGGACAACGCGGGAGGGATGGAGTTCTACGAAGACTGGGTGGTGACCATCAAGGGCGAGACGCACAACTTTCCCAGCTCCATCGCGCCCTTTGGCGGCGTGGCCACCAAACACGGCGGCGTGATTCGCGACACGCTCGGCTTCGGCAAGGGCGCCTATCCCATCGGCGGCACAACCATCATGGGCACCATGGACCCGCGCCTTTCGGAAAGCCAAGTGCCTGCCGGTGCCTTGCACCCGCAGCTCATCGTCACGGAATCCATCCGCGCCACGTCTTATTACACGAATCCGATGGGCATTCCCATGATGCATCCGGTCTATCGCATCCATCCTGGTTATGCCAAGTGCCTGGCGCTGGGGCATTCGATGGGGCTGATTCCCAAGCGGTACGCCCTCAAGGATGCGCCCCGGCCCGGCGACGTGGCCCTGCTGATCGGCGGCGAGACGGGGCGCGATGGAATTCACGGCGCCACCGCCAGCTCGACCGGCATGACCGGCGAGACTCTGGAAAAAGAATCGGCGGCAGTGCAGATCGGCCATCCCATTACCGAGCGGCGGTTCACGACCGCCATCCCCGTCCTGCGGGACCGCGAGTGCATCCGCACCATCACGGATCTAGGCGCGGGCGGAATCTCCTGTGCAGCGGGAGAAATGGGCGCGGCGACGGGCGTGGCACTCGAACTCGACGCCGTTCCCCTCAAGGACAGAAGCTTGACGGCGTGGGAAATTCTCCTTTCCGAATCGCAGGAGCGCATGCTGATTTGCGTTCCGCCGGAGAAATTGGATGAGTCCAAGGAAATCCTCGGCCGCTACGAGGTCAATTGTGCGGTGATTGGCCATTTCACATCGTCTCATCGTCTCGAAGCCACATGGCGCGGGGCAAAAGTCGTGAACATGGAAATGGACTTCCTGTGGGAATCGTGCCCGATCGATCCGGTCGCCGCCGCGAAACCTTCGCGGCCTCTGAAACCGGCGCAGATTCCACAGCCGAAGACGCAAACGGAGTGGAGCGGCGCCATCAACCGCCTGCTTTCCCACTACCATTGCACGGACCAGAGCCCGGCCGGCTCGCGCTTCGATACGACGGTGCAGGGAAGGACCACGATTGGCCCTTATGGCGGAAGAAACCATCGCATGCCGACGAACATCGCCGTTTCCGCGCCGCTGCATGGGAAATCGTACGGCGTTATTACGACGGTCGCCCTTAACCCTTTTTACGGCGAAATTGATCCTGCGACAATGGCCCGCCTGATGATCATCGAAGCAATTACCAAAGCCGTGGTGGCCGGCGCCGATTATCGCGAAATGGTTTTGTGCGACAACTTCTACACGCCTCGCGTGCAGCCGGACGTGGCCTGGAACTTGAAAGCAATGGTCGCCGAAATCTCGGACTTTTCGGAGAAAATCGGCGTGCCGTTCATTTCCGGAAAAGATTCGAGCTCCGGCACCTTTGAAAGCCGGGGTCGCAGGATTGATGTCCCGCCGACCCTGGCGGTCGCTGCTCTCGGGCGGGTTCCCGACGTCAAGAAAATCGTGACCAAGGAATTCAAGCGGACGGGAAACAGATTGGCCTTGGTTGGTTTCCAGGATGCGACGGCTTTGGGCGGCACGGTCTACGCTGATTGCCACGGTCAGCGCGGCGAACGGCTGTTCGACAAGTACGACGCCGGCTCAATTCACCGCCTCTGGGAGACATTGCTGGCCCTGCACAAGCAACACCGCTACGTCTCCGGCTCGGCGGTCGCGGAAGGCGGGGTTTTCCTGCGAGTCTTCGAGGCCGCTTTCGGCTCCGGCTTGGGTGCGAAAGTGCAGCTTCCACCCGAGGCGGACGCGCGGTACGACGGATTTCTGTTTGGCGAGTTCACCGGGTCCGTGCTGCTCGAGATTCCCGCAGATTCAAAATTGGATGGAGATGTCCCCATCGCGATGCTGGGTGAAGTCACGCCAGACGCCCAGATTGTTCTGGAAGCAGGCGGCAGCACGCTCTGGCGTGATTCGCTTTCCAACCTGAGCACGATTTGGAGCCAAAACTTTCGCGAGGTCATGGAATGAGCCAAGCCGAAGTGGCGATTCTTTACGCGCCCGGAACCAACTGCCACGAAGAAACCGCCGCGGCGATTGGCCTCGCGGGCGGCACCAGCGAGCTAGTCCTGCTGCGCGATTTGCTCGACGGGCGGACCCGGCTCGGCGATTTCCGCGCCGCGGTCATTCCCGGCGGATTCGCTTATGGGGATCACCTCGGCGCGGGAAGGATTTTCGGCACCATGCTGGCCGCTTGCCTGCGCGACCAGTTGACGGAATTTCTCGAGGCGCGGAAGCCTCTGCTCGGCGTTTGCAACGGGTTTCAGGTGCTGGCCGATTCGGGTATCCTGTCGGCGCGGACACCCGGCAAGCGCTCGATGGCGCTGCTGGAGAATCAGTCGGGCCATTTCGAGGACCGCAAGATACGGCTGGTCGTATCGGACGAGCCTTCCATGTGGACAGATGGCCTTGCCGGCCAAGTCCTCGAAATGCCCGTCGGCCATGGGGAAGGCCGACCGCTCTTCTGTGAGACATCGCCGGCCGGTTCAGGACGCGCGACGCTAAGATACTGCGACGCGCACGGCCGTCCCACGGAGCGTTACCCCGAAAATCCCAACGGGGCTCCGGGCGGCGTGGCCGGAATCGCCGACGAAACCGGAATGATCCTGGGCCTGATGCCGCACCCCGAACGCGCCGCCTTGCCCGCCCATTATTCGCAGGACGGGCTCAAGTTGTTCAAGAACCTGGTGAAGTGGTTGCGAGGCCGCTAGGGCCTGCGTGCTCTTGCCGGACGGGAAGCAGGACGGCGAAGCGCGCGCCCT
>JAHEKS010000227.1 GCA_024638215.1 Acidobacteriota bacterium
CACTCAAGTATGCACGAAGGTTGAACGCCGTAATTTTTGCGGCGAATCTCTCAAAAAGAGGAGAACTTCGTGCGCGGAAATCCCAAATTGCAAAACCCGATGTTTTTTGTAGCGAACACCGAAGAGCGGCTGGCGAAGGATCATCCGCTGCGCGCCATCAAGCGGCGCGCCGACCAGGTGCTGAAGACGATGCAGCGTGCGTTCGCTGACGCCTACAGCGCAACCGGCCGTCCGGGGATTCCGCCCGAGGCGCTGCTGAAGGCGCTGTTGCTGCAAGCGCTGTACTCGATTCCCTCCGAGCGGCGCCTGGTGGACGCCCTCAACTGGAACCTGCTCTACCGCTGGTTTTGCGATCTGGACCCCGACCAGGCGGTGTGGGACGCCACGGCATTCACGCACAACCGCGAGCGCTTTGAGTGGCACGGGCTGGTGCAGAAGTTTTTCGAGCGCGTGGTGGCCACGGCGCTGGTCGAGCAGTACGCCTCGAACGATCACTTCACCGTGGACGGCACGCTGATCCAGTCGTGGGCTTCGCTGAAGAGTTTTCGCCCCAAGGATGAGCCCCTGGACAAGCCGCCCAGCGAGGGTGGGAGCACCCCTTCGGTGAACTTTCGCGGCCAGAAGCGCACCAACGAAACGCACCGCTCGACGACCGATCCGGAAGCGCGGCTGGCGCGTAAGAGCGACGGCACGCCGGCGCTGCTCTCGCACAGCGGACACGCCCTGATGGAGAACCGGCACGGGCTGTGCCTGGACATCGCCGTCGCCGTAGCCGACGGGCATGCCGAGCGCGACACGGCCGAAAAACTGTTGCGGCGCTTTCGGCGACGACATGGGGTGAAACCAGAGACGGTCAGCGCGGACCGCGGATTCGAGGCGGGCGAGTTTCTGCGGAGGTTGGAAGAGGATCTCGACATCACGTCGCACGTGCCGATCACGGCCGAGCGCGTGACCAGTCCAGGTCCCGCCGGAGACGCACGCCGTCGCATGCTGCGGCGAACGAAAACGAAAGGCTACGCGCTGAGCCAGCGCGCGCGGAAAAAGATCGAGCAGATGTTCGGCTGGATGAAACAGGCTGGCGGTCTGCGCAAGGTGCGGCACGTGGGCCGCTGGAAGATTCAGCAGGTGGCCTACCTGTGGGCGGCGGCGTTCAACCTGTTGCGCCTGGCCCACCTGGAGGCCGCTCGATAGGCGGAATGGAAAGGCGGACGCAGTGCCAAAGGGCAAAATAGAGACACGAGTTGTCTCGTCCCCAACTCCCTTAGTTTGCGGTTTCGCGCTCGACCACATCCGCATCTCAAAAATCATCCGTTTTGCAGCATCCTGCTAACGGCTGGCCTACAGATTAAGTTGGGTCAGCTGGGTGAACGGATAGGGTAGTCCGTTTATCGTCAAAGTGCCGCGAAGGGCGGGAACATGGACTATTACTACGCGCCGCCCGAACTTGAATCGCTGAAGATGGGTTTGCCGGACGGCTACGATAGACGTGCCTCTAATGGCATCGAGCGCGTCCACGTGAAGTGTTCATACACGCTCGACCAATAGATGCCGAAACCGAAAGCAAACAACAGTTCCTCCATCGGCATCCCGAAGATGATCACGCCCGACAGCGACTGGAGATTCCACACCCGCTCGATATAGCCTGGCGCGCCCCACCGCAGAAATTGCAGGAAAACCACGTAGAAAATGAGGAAGAGGATTCCCCCTATCCAAGTCTTTGTTCTTAGGTCGGGACGACACGCGATGGTCGCGGCCGCGCCAACTGACATGGCAAGGATGCCAGGATAAATAGGATTCCAAGGCAGAAAATACAGAAGAAGAAACACGATAAATGGCGATGCGAGTGCCATGTAATGACGCCGATGCAGCGGCTGCTTCTTTTCCTTCGAGGTCACGGGAAGCACAATCCGGCGCGTCATCGCGTTGTAAATTACCGCGCCGACCCCACCAATGCCGAAGCAAAAAATCAGGCTCTCAATATCAAAGCCCGTGGTTTGCGCAAGATTGAAGAGGCTGGGCGGATTCCAGTAAGCGGGAACGGAAATCGGTTCGGTTAAACCGAACGGCGCGGTCAACAGACTGGCCCACCACATGACCATGCGATGCTGCGGGAAGAAAGCAAACAACGCGGCCCACGGCACCAGAAAAGAGCAGGCCCAGACAAGCCAAATGTAGTGGTCAGAAATCATGGTCGCATTCCAAGGCGAGCGGCATCTTTCAGGGAACCGCATGCCCCAACTTCAATCGCCGGAGCAATTGGGCGTTGGCGGCCACGATGATTGTGGATAAGCTCATCGCGACCGCGCCCACACTCATGGGCAGATCGAATCCCCAATGCACGAATATGCCTGCCGCCACCGGTATGGCCACAAGGTTATAAGCAGTGGCCCAAATGAGATTTTGAATCATCTTTCGGTAGGTAGCACGAGACAGTTTGATTGCCCCCACCACGTCGCGCGGATCGCTGCGCACAAGCACGATCCCAGCCGATTCGATCGCCACATCGGTGCCCGCGCCAATCGCGATTCCAACGTTGGCGGTTGCTAGGGCCGGCGCGTCGTTCACACCATCACCAACCATCGCCACCATCTTACCGCCAGTCTGAAAGCGCTCCACGGCTGAGGCCTTGTCAGCGGGAAGAACCTCGGCTGCGACTTCATCAATTCCGATGCGCCGAGCGACCGAATCTGCAACCGTCTTTGAATCTCCTGTAATCATCGCCACCCGGATACCCAGCCGATGAAGTTCGTTAACAGCTTCCTGTGATTCGGGACGAATTTCATCTTCGACGGCAAATGCGCCGAGGAGCCGACCTTCGGCGACGGCATAAAGAACCGTCTTCCCCTCTCCTGCCCAGCTGGTCGTCACCTTTTCTACTTCTTGCGGCGCTGCGACCTTGGCCTCAGTAAGCAGACGCGGCCCGCCGACTGCTACGCTTTTGCCGCCGACCAGTGCCTGCGCTCCTCGGCCGGGCTTCTCCTCGAAATTGGCGGCTTTCGATTCGAGCACGCCTCGGCGTTTGGCTTCGGCAACGATGGCCCTGGCCAGCGGGTGTTCGGAGTTAGCCTCAACGGCAGCGGCACTGGCAATCAAATCGGCCTCCGAAGTGCCAGGCGCAACTGCGACCCCCGACACTGCCGGAGTGCCACGGGTGAGCGTGCCGGTCTTGTCGAAAATCACCAGGCCTAAGTTGCGTGCGCGTTCAAGTGCGAGTCTGTCTTTAACCAGGAGGCCATTCTGCGCTCCGAGCGATGTCGAGATCGCAATCACAAGTGGAATCGCCAGTCCCAGGGCGTGCGGGCAGGCAATAATGAGCACGGTGGCGGTCCTGATCAGGGCGTGTTCTTTGTCTCCTGCCAGCCACCAGTAAGCGAGAGTAAGTGCGCCAGAGGCAACTGCTACGTAGAAAAGCAATGCCGCGGCGCGGTCGGCAAGAGCTTGGGCGCGAGATCCGGAAGCTTGCGCCGTGGCAACCAGCCGCATGATGCCCGACAGGGCTGTCTGATCGCCGACCGCCGTGACGCGGACTCGAAGGCTTCCGCCACCCGCAACAGTTCCCGCAATAACGGTGGCACCCACCCCTTTCGATACTGTTCTTGACTCCCCCGTGATCATCGATTCGTCAACATCGGCAGTACCCTCGGCGACTTTGCCATCGGCGGGAACCCGGCCTCCGGGCCGGACCAGGACAATGTCGCCCAGGTGCAACTCAGAAAGTGGAACAGTCTGAGTCTCTGAACCGCTTACACGTTCTGCCGTGTCTGGGAGCAGCGCGGCGAGTGCTTTGAGCGCGCCACGGGCTTGGGTAATGGCGCGCATCTCCAACCAGTGGCCGAGGATCATGATCGTAATCAGCGAGGCAAGTTCCCACCAGACCTCGATCTCAAAAAGGCCGAATGTCGCGGCGAGCGAGGTGCCGAATGCGACGACAATCGCCAGGCTGATGAGAGTCATCATGCCGGGCTTGTGGTCGGCCAGCTCGCGCCATGCCCCACGGACAAACACCAAGCCGCCGTAGACAAAGACGACCGTTCCAAGGATTGCGGGGATAAGTTTGGAGCCGGGGAAGGAAGGCGCTGCGTACCCAAGCCAGTTTTGAACGTCGGCGGACCAAAAGACTACAGGAATTGCCAAGGCAAGGGTCAACCAAAACTTGTCACGGAACATGGCCACGGAGTGCCCGGCATGCCGATCGTGGCCGACGCCGTGACCGCCGTGGTCGCCAGCGCCTTTGAATTGCTTGGTAGGATCCTCATGTGACGCGTGGCCGGCACTATGCCCGGAAGCGGACATACCATCGTGCTTGGTCATCTGCTCCATCTCGGATTCCCGCCACGGATAGGAGTGGGCTTCTTCAACCTATTATCAGCCGGCCTTCTGCGAGTACTAGTGAGGGTTGGAGTTGAACTTCACCTTGCAGTGCTCTAGCAGGCGTAGGCCGGAATTTTCTTTTTAGCATCCTAAGTGATATGCAGTATACACCCCGCCGGGTCGTTCGCAGCCAGCACTTTGGAGTCGAGACACCAGTGCGCCACTTGGCAGGGGGAGGCACGCGTTCTCCACGGCGGTCGGTTCACTGGACTCGCGACAGTTAAACACCCGGTTGCTTTGACCGGGATCTGGATCGCTCACTGGGTTTTTGCATTAATCTCACATGGGGGTGATGCCCTTAAATCCTCCAGTATGCAGTCTCTTAAACCATTTGATTCTCACATTTGAAGGGGCGCGGGAACCCAAGCACCCATTGCAGAAGGAGATACCTCTTGGGTAGAAGCTTGCTCACCCCTTTTCCGTCAAGACTCGTCTTCCACGATCGGATCGCTACCCACAAACGGCGCATGGTTTACTAATTTGCGTCGCCTGACCGTATAGTCGGCATGCCGCTCTTGTGACCTAGGGTTTGCCCACGAACCATAACACGGTTTGCCCGTTTAACGGCAACTTGACCTTTGCCCGCGCAGGTTCCGAGTGGCGCGTCGTATGGGAGTTGGCTGACAGGCTGATAACGCGGCGAGCCGGCGATATTGGACTTGAGTACGCGCGATCCAGGCTCTTACCTTCCGTCGCTGCGCGTGACACGTCAAGGACGCGGTTCAGACGGTCGACGCAACATTTGCTTGGAGTGTACTCGCAGGAGTCTCAAAGCCCAAGGCCTTTCTCGGACGTTGGTTCAGGCGCAATGCAACTCGATCGAGTTGCGCTTGCGAGTAGGCAGACAGGTCCGTTCCTCGAGGAAAATATTGCCGCAGCAGCAAGTTGGTGTTTTCGTTGGTGCCGCGTTGCCAGGGACTTTGCGGATCGCAGAAGTAGACCTTCACATCCGTGGCCATGGTGAAGGTCTTGTGCTGCGCCATTTCCAGCCCTCGGTCCCAAGTCAGGGAACGCCGCAGAGACGCGGGGAGTTTTCGAATATGCCGACTCAGTGCGGCGACGACGACCGCCGTGTCTTTGCTGGGTATCTTGATCAGCATGGCAAAGCACGGATGACGTTCGACCAGGGTCGCCTGGATCTGACCGTCATCCGTCACAACGCGGTAGCAGGCAGGGCCAAAAGATCCAGGGTGGCGCCCGTCATTTGGCCGGTTTCCAGACCCAACCCTGACCTTCGCGAGCGACCCGGCCGAGTCCCGGGAATGGAAAATGGCAAGCGCGGACGGCGGCTCCGTTTTTCGCCGCTCGCTCAAGGAGAAGCTGCCGGCTCGCCTGCATGGTCTGGGGGTGCAGGTCAAATGCCGAGTACCACTCCTGGCGCTCGACGAGAGCCGGATGGAGGATCCCGTCCACGACATCGAGCAACACTTCCCCCTCCGAGCGCACTTCAATGGCGAGGTGCCCGGGCGTGTGGCCCGGCGACGGGACCAGGCGAATTCCCGGCAGGATTTCCTGTTCGCCGTCCATCAACTCAACGCGCTCGCGAATAGGCGGAAGCATTTTCCCCACGCTCTCGAGCATCATCGCTCCTACCCCTTCCCCCGCCGGCAGGGTTTCCAAATCTGGCTTGTCCATCCAAAACTCCCATTCATCTTTCGCCATCACGTAGCGAGCGTTCGGGAACGTCAACTGCCCGTTCGGGCCCAGGATGCCGCCGATGTGGTCGGGATGGGCGTGGGAAATGATGAGTGTATCTATCGAGCCCGCGTCCGAGCCCATTTGCCGGAGGTTCCTGGCCAGCCGCCCGCAGGGGGGAGCGTGAGGGTCGCCGCCGGCATCCACCAGCACGCGATGCTTGCCGCTCTCGATGTAAAGCGAAGTGCAGGAGGTCAGGCTTTCGCCCTGGGTGGGCAAGCCATGCTCCCGAAGCACCGGGTCGTATTCTTCCTTGCGAGCGTTGACGAAGAACATGCTGGTGGGGTAGGTAACGCTTCCGTCGCTCACCGCGCAGCAGTTGAAAGCTCCAACCCGAAAGCGATGAAAGTCACCCTCCATGCAAGTCTCCTTTCAGCTTCAGTCCCGAGCTGTCCAGGAGCTTCTGGTATTGCGGTTCCGCGCGAAAAGCATCGAAAGCCGGGTCCACGTTAAAGAATGGCATGCGGGGTGACCGCTCCTCGTCGGCCTTCCCGAGCCAAGCGAGGGTCTGCTCGCGTTCGCCCAGCGCCGCAAAAATGCCGGCGATCGAGTAGGCGGGGACATACTTCTCGCGGCCGGTCGCCAGAAGCGCCAGAAGGATCTCACGGGCCTCCTCCCGCTTCCCCCCATGCGCCATGACGCGTCCCAGGGAAGCGCGGACCAGCAGGCTATCCGGCGCCAATTCCCGGGCTCTTTGCAGATGGCGGCTCGCGGGTTCATATTGGCCCAGTTCCTCTGTAGCCAAGCCGAGCAACCAATGGGAAATGTAGAGTCCGGGGTCAAGTTCCTGGCTGTGGCGGCACTTCTCCATCGCTTCAAGATACTGCCGGCCGTAAAACGAGACCTGGCCGTCCGCGACGTGAAGGACGGCGGAGAGCGGGTCCGAATCGAGCGCCTGCCGCATCTCCTCGGCCGCCCGTTTGAATTCGCCCCGGCAAACCAACAACTCGGAGTAGCTCTGGTGCGCCCGCGAATAATTGGGATTGAGTTTAATCACGCGCCGCAGCTCTCGCTCCGCCGCCGCGCTGTCGCGCCCGTGGAAGAACATATTGGCGGCCAGCGGCGTGCGGGCCTCGGCAAGCTGATCGTCAATCTCAAGAGCCTTCAAAGCCCAGGCCTTGGCTTTGGAAAAGGCCTCCGCCGGGGGAAGGTATCCCCAATAGCCCAGAGGGACGTAGGCTTCCGCGAGCCCGGCATAAGCGAGCGCATAGGCTGGGTCCGATTCGATGGCCTTCTGGAAGAAGGCGATCCCTTTCCGGATGTTTTCCTCGGAGCGCTTGTTCCAGAAGAACCGTCCTCTCAGGTAAAGTTGGTACGCCTCGCGGCTCTCGGTGTGGCGCTTGGCCAGCCTCTTTTTGGCCTTTCCCGAGAGTCTCACGCGCAGGCCGCTCGAAATCTCCCGGGCAATCTCATCCTGCACGGCGAAGACGTCCTGGAGAGGCCGCTGGTACTGCTTGCCCCACAGGCGCGTCCCGTCCGTGGCGTCCACTAGCTCGGCGGAGAGAATGAGGCGGTCCCCTTGCTGCCGCACTCGGCCAGTAAGAACGGCCCTCACGCCAAGCTCGCGACCGATCGCCATAGGGTCCAACGCCTGCCCCTTGTAGCGGAACACCGTGCTGCGCGCCATGACGCGAACCTTCGGCAGCTCGCTCACGCTGTGGATCAAGCTCTCGGTGATGCCGTCGCTGAAATATTCCGCCTCGGGGTCTGACCCGACGTTCTCAAAGGGAAGTACCGCCAGCGAGCCAAGATGTCTGCCCGCCTGCCGCTGCCGCGCGGCGGGGCCACTGGCGGGCGC
>JAHEKS010000228.1 GCA_024638215.1 Acidobacteriota bacterium
ACGGGGCTGACGGCTGCGGCCGAGTGGTTCGCGGCCCGCGCCTGACGTGCGCGGGATGACGAACTCCGATTCAATCCTCTTACTTCGGGAAGAGCCGCGCAACCCTGCTCACAAACCCATCTCGAACCCGTCAAATGAACCAGGATTCAACGGAAGCCGTGCCCAACTGCCCGGCTGTTGTCAGAAGACAGGGCCCCGTTTTTATTGGAACACGCCGCGGCGTGGCCGCGTATTGGAATTAGAGGGTTGCGAATGCGAGGACATCTCAGCAATCTGCGCTATGCGTTACGGCAGTTCCGTCGGTCGCCGGTCTTTACCGCCGCCGCCATCCTCACGCTGGCTCTGGGAATCGGCGGGACCACTGCTATCTTCACCTTGATTCATGCGGTGATGCTGCGCTCCCTGCCGGTGTCCGACCCCGGCAGGCTCTATCGCGTCGGCGAGGGGGACGATTGCTGCGTCGAAGGAGGGCCGCAGGATCGTTGGGGGTTGTATTCATACCCTTTGTATGAGCGGCTGAAGGCGGCAACGCCGGAGTTTGAGGAGGTCGCCGCTTTCCAGGCTGGCCGGGGCTTGCAGAGTGTACGTCGTGAAGGCGAGACGGTTGCCCGGCCCTTGCGCTCTGAATACGTCACGGGAAGTTACTTCGCGATGCTGGGAGTGCGCGCTTTCGGCGGGCGACTCCTGACGCCGGAGGACGACCGGGAAGGCGCGTCTCCGGTCGCCGTGCTCAGCCACCGAGCCTGGCAAACGCGCTATGGCAGCGATCCAAACGTTGTGGGTTCAACCTTCATCATCGAGGGCCACCCATTCACCATCACTGGAGTGACGCCGCCCGGCTTTTTCGGCGAAACGCTGCGCAGCGACCCTCCCGATGTCTGGATCCCGGTGCAGCAGGAGCCTTTGATTGACGGTGAAGGCGCGCTGCTGCACCAATCCATTGCGGCATGGCTGCGCATGATGGGCCGCCTCAAGCCCGGAGCTACGATTGCGGGCATGGCTCCGCGCCTCACGGGAGTGCTGCGGCAATGGATGCAGTACGACTCCGGGTATCCCCCCAACTGGATGCCGGACATCATTCGCATGCTGCCCAAGCAAGTGGTCAACGTCGTCCCAGCCGGCGCCGGCGTCGCCGAGATGAAGGAAGAATACGGGCGGAGCCTGCAAATCCTGCTCGCGGTTTGCGGCCTTGTTCTGTTGATTGCCTGCGCCAACGTGGCAAACCTCCTGCTGGCCCGTGCGGTGGCGCGCCGCGGGCAAACCGCCGTCCGGCTGGCGGTGGGCGCCACGCGCTGGCAGATTATCGGGCAGGCTCTCACGGAAAGTGTGTTACTGGCAATCGGCGGCGGGGTGGTCGGGCTTCTGGTGGCGGTGGGAGCCGCGCGGCTGCTGCTGATCCTGGCCTTTCAGAGCGCCCATTTTCTTCCCATCAGCCCTGTCCCTTCCCCCGGGGTTCTGGCGTTCTGCTTCGCCCTGGCGCTCGGGACGGGAGTGATCTTCGGCGCCGTGCCGGCATGGTTTGCCACCCGCACCGACCCGGCGGAGGCATTGCGGGGGGCGGGCCGTAGCACGAGAGATCATTCCCACATCACGTGCACGGGGCTGCTGGTGGTGCAGGCTACCGTGTCAGTGGTGTTGGTGGCCGGCGCCACGATGCTGGCGCGAAGCCTGAGCAACCTGGAACATCAGGATTTCGGATATCAGGCGCAGGAGCGCGTGCTGGTGGCGCTCCACAATCCCCCCGCCAGCTACAGCGAGGCCAAGCTGGCCGCGCTCTACCGTGAGCTTGAGGCGCGGCTCAACCGTCTGCCGGGCGTCGAAGGTTCAGGCCTCGCGCTCTACAACCCGCTCACCAACAATTGGGGAGAACTCATTTTTGTGGCCGGCCACCCCCAGCCCAAAATGAGCGAAGAAAGCGGCGCATCGTGGGACCGCGTGAGCGCCAACTATCTTCAGAACCTGAGCGTCACCCTTTTGCGCGGGCGGAATTTTACTGCCTCAGACAATGAGAATTCGGAAAACGTGGCCATCGTGAATCAAGCCTTCGTCAAGCGCTTCTTCAAGCAAGGCGAGGAACCGCTGGACCAGCACTTCGGCCTGGACATGCCGGAAAACGCCTCCACCTTCCGGATCGTAGGTATTGTGCGCGACGCCAAGTTTGCGGGCTGGGGGCTGCACCGGCCGGCGCGGCCCATGTTCTATGTGCCGCTCGCTCAAAGAGTGGATTACAAGCAACCCATGATGAGGGCCGTCGATCTCCGCTCACATTATATCGGCGGCATCCTGCTGGTGACCCATACCCCGACCGGGGAGCTCGAACCGCTTCTGACCAAAACCCTTTCGGACATGGACCCCAACCTGACCATCACGAGCGTCAGGACGATGCAACAGCAAATCGAGCTTTCGTTCGACCAGGAGCGCGCCGTCGCCAGCCTCGCGGGCCTGTTCGGAATTGTGGCTCTTTTGCTGGCAGCGGTGGGGCTGTACGGCGTCACCGCCTACGCCGTCGCGCAGCGAACGAATGAAATCGGCATTCGCATGGCGCTGGGCGCGGATCGCTCCAAGGTAGTACGGCTCGTGCTGAGCGGTGCATTCCAGCACGTGGCGCTGGGACTGGTCCTCGGGATACCTCTTTCACTCGCGGCGGGGCGCCTGATCGCGGCACAGCTTTACGGAGTCTCCAGTTGGGATCCGTTCGCCCTGAGCTTGGCGGCGATCGCTCTCGCCCTGTGCGCGTTCTTTGCCGCCATGATACCGGCCACCCGCGCCGCTTCCATCTCGCCGGTCATCGCCCTGAGGGCTGAGTAGCTCACCTCAGGACGAAAGACCCCCGCAAAGCCGGACGTGCCAGCCTTAGTGGGCTTCTCTTCGTCAGCAAGTTGGGAGAGCCAACCGCAGCTAACGGCGGGGCGACGGCGCGAGCCGCCACCCCAGATTGCCCCGTTGGCCGGCGGGCTTGGAGCCAAGTTTAATGAGCCCGAACGTAACCATTGGCGGCCGAGCCTCGTCATGATTCTGATGGCCTGCTTCCTCTCGTGAAAGGAAATGTGGGATAATCACTTTGAACTTCAGGATGCTTTGCTGAATGAGCAGAGTCGGTAGAATTCTTGCATGCCTATCACTTCTGCCGGTGCTGATGCTTGCCGGCTGCGGGGGCGGTGACGCGCCGGGGCAGCCGTCGCGCTCCAGCGGAGAGATTGAGAGGCCGAAGGACACCTCCGCCGTGCCGGTGATGGTGGCCAAAGTGGAGCGGACCACCATGCCGGTCGAGTTGCAGGCCATTGGCACCGGCCAAGCTTTCCAGACCGTCTCCGTCGAGTCGCAAGTTGCCGGGATCGTCAAGGAAGTGCATTACCAGCAGGGCCAGTTTGTTCAAAAGGGCGACTTGCTGATCACGCTGGACAAGGATCCTTTTCTCGCCGCCCTCGCGCAGGCCGAAGCGGCACTGGCCCGGGACAAGGCGCAGCTTCAGCTCAGTCAGGTGGAGTTGAAGCGCAACGACGAGCTTTTCAAGGAAGGCATCATCTCTCAAGGCGAGCACGATCAATCCCAGGCGACCTTCACCGCCGCCCAAGCCACCGTCCGCGCCGACGAGGCCGCCATCCAGACGGCCAAGATCCAGCTTTCCTACTGCTCCATCTACGCGCCCATCAGCGGGGTCACGGGGGCCCAGCTCGTCTCCCCCGGGGCGACCGTCAAGGCCAATGACGCCCCGGTCCTGGTCGTCATCAACCAGGTTTCACCGATCTACGTCAATTTCTCCGTCCCCCAGCAGTATCTGGAACCGATCAAGAGCTTCATGGCGCGCTCGCGTCTGCCCGTCAAGGCCACGCCGCCCGGCGCCACTGAGCCTGAGAATGGCCTCCTAACCTTTATCAACAACACGGTTGACCCCACGACGGGAACTATCCAGCTGATGGGCCAGTTTCCCAATACGGACCACCGCCTTTGGCCCGGCCAGTTCTCCAATATGGTGCTCAACCTGGGCGCGCAGCAGGACGTGTTGGTCATCCCGTCGCAGGCCGTTCAGGCGGGGCAGCAAGGCGACTTCGTTTTCGTGGTCAAGCAGGACATGACGGTGGACGTCCGGCAGGTGAAGGTCGGACACACCATCAACAATAAATCGGAAGTACTCGAGGGACTCTCGGCCGGCGAAACCGTGGTCACCGACGGCCAAGTGCGCCTGGTTCCCGGGACCAAAGTTTACTTCGCCAAGGAGCTCTGACGAGGCGTGGGGTACAGGGCAGGGGGTATGTGGGAATAGGAAGAGGCTGCTCTCCCTGCGGCCCTATGCCACCCGCCGCGTGCCGGTAGAAGGCTGGCAGTCTATGAATATTTGTGAGCCCTTTATTCGCCGGCCGGTGATGACCAGCCTCCTGATGCTGGCCATTCTGCTCTTTGGCATTGTCGGCTATCGCAACCTGGCCGTCAGCGATTTGCCGAACGTTGATTTTCCAACCGTCCAGGTTTCTGCCGGCCTTCCCGGCGCCAGCCCGGAGACCATGGCATCGTCGGTTGCGACCCCGCTGGAGAAGCAGTTCACAACCATCGCCGGCCTGGACTCGATGACCTCGACCAGCTCGCTCGGCAGCACCCAGATCACTCTCCAGTTCGATCTCAGTCGCAACATTGACTCCGCCGCACTCGATGTGCAATCGGCCATCTCTGCTGCCAGCCGCCAGCTGCCGCCCAACATGCCTTCCCCTCCGACTTTCCGAAAGGTGAATCCGGCCGATTCGCCCATCTTTTTGCTGGCGGTCACCTCGCCGACGCTGCCACTTTACGATGTTGACAAGTACGCGGAGAACCTTATCGCCGAACAGATTTCGATGGTTCCCGGCGTGGCCCAAGTTTCTGCGTTCGGCGCGGCCAAGTACGCCGTGCGCGTCCACCTGGATCCCCAGGCCCTGGCCAGCCGCCAGATCGGTATTGACGAGGTGGAGCGGGCCATTCAAAGCGCCAACGTCAACATGCCCATGGGCACGCTTTACGGCGCGCACAAGGCCTATAACATCCAGTCCAACGGCCAGCTTTCGGACGCCGCCGTCTACCGGCCGTTCATCGTCGCTTACCGCAACGGGGCCCCGGTTCGGCTCGATCAGGTGGCGACAGTCAAGGACGGCGTGCAGGACGAGTACGTCGCCAACTGGATCAACAATGTCCCCGGCATCATGCTGGCCGTGCAGCGGCAGCCGGGCACGAACACCATCAAAATCGTCAACGACATCCGCGAGCTGATTCCGCGCTTCTACTCGATGGTGCCGCCGTCCATCGAGCTCTCCATCGAATACGACCGGTCGGTTCCGATTCGCGAGTCGGTTAACGACGTCAAGTTCACCCTGCTCCTTGCCATCTCTCTGGTCATCCTGGTTATTTTCCTCTTCCTGCGCAACGCTTCCGCCACGCTGATCCCCAGCCTGGCCCTGCCGATGGCGATCGTGGGCACGTTCGCTGTGATGTACCTGTTCGGCTACACCATTGATAATTTATCGCTGCTGGCCCTGATTCTGTCGGTGGGCTTCGTCGTGGACGACGCCATCGTGATGCTGGAAAACATCGTGCGCCACATGGAAATGGGAAAGGGCGCGATGGAGGCGGCGTTCGATGGCTCGCGCGAAGTCAGCTTCACGATTGTCTCGATGACCCTGTCGCTCGCCGTCGTCTTTGTGCCGGTCTTTTTCATGTCGGGCGTTTTCGGCCGCCTGCTGCACGAATTCTCGGTGGTGATTATTTCCGCGGTTCTGGTTTCCGGCGTGGTCTCGGTCACCCTCAGCCCGATGCTGTGCCGGCGCTACTTGCGTCCCGAACACGAGCGGGAGCACGGCTGGATGTACCGCAAACTGGAAAACACGCTCCAGACCTCGCTCCGTTGGTACGGCTCGAGCCTTGGCTGGGCGCTGCGACATCGCGTCGTGGTGATGATTCTTGGACTTCTCGTGCTGGCGGGAACCGTCTGGCAGTTCTGGGCGATTCCGAAAGGCTTCCTGCCCGAGGACGATCTTTCGCAGATTTCCGTCTCCACCGAAGCTAACCAGGGCATCTCCTTCGACTCGATGAAAGCACACCAGGAGGCCGTCAATCGCATCCTGAAAGCCGATCCCAACGTCGTCCAGTTTTTCTCGAGCGTCAGCAGCTCGAACAGCTCCGGCCTCAACAATGGGCGCGCCTTCCTTCACCTAAAGGACCGTCCCGACCGTCCTTGGACCCACAGCCCGGCCTACAATCGTCTGGTTGCCCGCTACGGTCATTCCGCCACCTTCGGGCCCGTGCTGCGGTTCATTCGCCCGCTCTTCGAGCATCACATGACCATCGCCGACGTGATCCACGAATTGCAGCCCAAGCTGAACAAGGTCCCCGGCATGCGGGTTTTCCTTCAGAATCCGCCCTCGATTCGTATCGGCGGCTACCGAACCAAGAGCCTGTACCAGTTCACCCTGTCGAGTCCGCAGACCGACGAGCTTTACAAGTACGCGCAGATGTTCGAAGCGAAAATGAAGACCTTGCCCACCTTCGCCGAGGTGACCAGCGACCTTCAAATCAAGAATCCTCAGGCCAACGTGGTGGTGGACCGCGACAAGGCTTCGGCCCTGGGAGTGACGCCGGAGCAAGTGGAGGACGCCCTTTACAGCGCTTACGGCCAGCGCCAAGTCTCCCCCATTTACACCGCGGACGACGAATACTGGGTCATCATGCAGGTGCAGAATCGCTTCCAGAGCGATCCCAACATGCTCTCGGAACTCTACATCCGTTCTTCCTCCGGGCGGCTGGTTCCGCTCAGCGCCGTCTCGAAATTCACCACCAGCGTGGGCCCCCTGACGGTCAACCACAGCGGCCAGCTCCCTTCGGTAACCATTTCCTTCGACCTGGGGCCCGGGGTCGCGCTGGGCCAGGCGGTGGATGAAGTGCAGAGCCTGGCCAACTCCATGTTGCCCATCTCCATCAATACCAGCTTCCAGGGCACGGCTCAGGTCTTCCGGGAGTCGCTCACCGGCCTGGGCATGCTCCTGATCATGACCGTGCTGGTGATCTATATCGTTCTGGGCATCCTCTATGAAAGCTTCGTCCACCCCATCACGATTCTCACCGGGCTGCCCGCTGCGGCTTTCGGCGGCTTGATGACGCTCTCCCTCTTTCACATGCAGCTCGATATCTACGGCTTCGTCGGCTTGATCATGCTGATCGGCATCGTCAAGAAGAACGCCATCATGATGGTGGATTTCGCTTTGGAACTCGAGCGCAAGGGGAATATCGCAGCCAGCGAAGCGGCTTACCAGGGTTCCATGATCCGCTTCCGGCCCATCATGATGACCACCGCCGCCGCGATCATCGGCACGCTGCCGATTGCCATCGGCATCGGCGCCAGCGCCGATGCCCGGCGCCCGCTCGGTCTGTGCGTCGTCGGCGGGCTGGTCTTTGCCCAATTCGTAACGCTCTTTCTCACGCCTGTCTTCTACACCTACATGGACTCTTTCCTGAAGTGGCGCCATGCCGGCGCGCGCGAGATGGCTCTTGCGGCCGCCGGCGAAGCGGT
The DNA here is from genome assembly GCA_024638215.1 of Acidobacteriota bacterium. GTDB lineage: Bacteria > Acidobacteriota > Terriglobia > UBA7540 > UBA7540 > JAHEKS01. The sequence goes on from JAHEKS010000228.1 coordinate 7,532, forward strand.
GCTGGCGCCTGACCCAGACGACCTCACCCGGAATTAAATCGTGTTGCCAGGCTAGTGATAGGCTTCCGTCGTGGCTCGCTTCGGTCTGGAGGGTGGGCAGGGCGTCCGTGGATGTTTTCGTCCACGGCTGCTGTGAGCAAAGCACAATGGCCGCCGGAAGAATCCAGAAGCGTCCCCGCAAACCTTCAGGCGACGACTCTTCCTTTGGCGGCGTCGAAGACGGTTTTCTGGCCGCGCTTGAAGGCGATGTTGCCGATCCAGGAAGTGCGCGCCGCTTCGAAGCCGTCGTGGATGGAAGCGTTGGGCGTTTTGC
>JAHEKS010000016.1 GCA_024638215.1 Acidobacteriota bacterium
CTTCGACCGCTATCTGGAGGCGCGGGGTGAAGCCAAAAGCACACGCGCCCACCGTTATGGCCACATCCGCTGCTTCCTTCGATACGCTGGCCTCGACCCCAAGAAGGTCATAAGCCCGGAATGGAATATCAGATTAAGGAAGAAGAAGCCCAAGCTTGAACCGAAGGCAGTCAGGAGAAGGTGGACTAGGGGTAGTTGCAGTCTCACGCGAACGCGATTTCATAATCGAAGCCGTCAAAAGGCACGCCCGATCATTGTGGAGTGCACAGAAACTCCAAAATCGTGCAAGAAATGTTCTTCGAAAGTCTTACCATGGCCGACAAGATTTCTGCGCACCACAGGGCAACCGGCTCATTAAAGAGCGCGAGACAGGTGTCGGTAGGGGCGGACTAATCAAAGGCCACCGGCGACTGGGCGGAATGCCGAATTACTATTACCGTCAAGCTGCGTCAATGCAGAGGGACAGTCTTCGATGAGACGGTCATCATAAGGCCGCCACCCCATTCCTGGCGGCGCCTTCGGCTGCTTTGCGGGAGAAGACAAACGTTGACTTTGGAAAATCCAGACAGGATCCAACCGTTGGTTCAAGAATGATCGCATTACCGCACCAAAAGGCTGTCGTTTATTTGAGCATTTGGACCTTACGCCCTTCTCAGAACGATTTGTGCCGTTTCCAGACGCCGGTGGGATTTTGACCAAGAGGAGTCAACTGGTATATTATTAACTGCGTCATCTAATATGCGGATGGGATAGATATGAAGAATCCGGATTAATTAAGGACCCGAGATGAAGGGCGTAATCCTTGCCGGCGGCCTTGGTACGAGGCTATATCCGCTTACCCGAGTTACCAACAAGCATCTGCTTCCTGTCCATGACCGGCCGATGATTTATTATCCCCTCCAGGCGCTGGTGAATGTCGGCATTACGGATATCACGCTGGTGACGGGCGGGAACAATGCCGGCGATTTTCTGCGCCTCCTGGGCAGCGGCAAGGAATTCGGCCTTAAGCACATCAATTACACCTATCAGGATGGCGAGGGCGGAATCGCCGACGCACTGCGCCTGGCGGAGTACTTCGCAGACAGCCAGAAGGTCTGCGTGGTTCTAGGCGACAACATCATCGAGAACAACTTCGTGGCGGCGTGCCAGGAATTCAGCAAGCAGGCGCGCGGTGCGCACATTTTGCTCAAGGAAGTGTCCGACCCGGAAAGGTTTGGCGTGCCGGTGTTTGAAGGGGCAAAGATCCTGCGGATCGAGGAAAAGCCCCAGCGCCCTAAATCGCGTTATGCTGTAACCGGCATCTACATGTATGACGCGACCGTCTTTGAACGGATCCGACAATTAAAACCGTCGGGCCGCGGGGAGCTTGAAATCACCGAGCTCAACAACATGTATCTGGAAGAAGGCACTTTGACCTATAGTTTCCTGGAGGGATGGTGGACGGACTCGGGAACCTTCGATTCGCTGCGCCGGGCCACAAACCTCGTGGTGGAAACCGGAGCCAATAAGATGCCTTCTAAAGGACAGGCAAACGGCTGATCCGCAACTGGCGGTGCCAGCCATCTGTGCGTGGATTGACCCATATGGTTCTACCCTCATCGCCCGGAGAGAGTTTGGCTGTTGGAGAACGGAACGGTCTTCGCCTGAGTCTGGTGAATCGGCCGAGGAGGGATATCGAAACCGTTATCCAAAGGCCCGACAGTCCGGATTTAATCGCTGGGGTCGAAGTCGAGGCGGGACTGGTTCACCCCGACGATCGCGGCTTCTTCACGGAGCTCTTTCGCGTGGGCGCCACTTCTCTCACCCGACGGCTGGTGGGCCACGCCACGCTTCAGGCCTCCGCAGCTGTCTCCTACCCCGGGATCATTAAAGCGCTGCACTTTCATTTTGAACAGACCGATTACTGGGCGCCCGTCTTGGGAATGCTCCAGGTGGTTCTATGTGATCTCAGGGAAGGATCAAAATCCCATGGCATGGTGAACACTCTTTATGCGGGAACCCTGCGGCCCTGGCGAGTGAAGATTCCGCCGGGTGTGGGTCACGGCTACAAAGTCATTGGCGGGGAGCCCGGCGTGTTGGTATACCTTACCGACCGGTTTTACAATCCGCAGGACGAGGGGCGCCTGGAGTACGATCACCCCTTCCTGAATTACGATTGGGAGCTTCAGCATAAGTAGGAGACGGTGCCCGGGTGTTTGCGCGTTCCGTTCCGCCGGGTTCTTGCCTCAACAAGGAGCGTTTCTTTGAAAATTCTGGTGACGGGCGGCGCGGGCTTTATCGGATCGAACTTTATCCGCTACTATTTGGAGGCTCATCCTCAAGACTACGTCCTCAACCTCGACAAGCTGAGCTACGCCGGGAACCTCAACAATCTGGCCGATGTGGCCTCGCATCCTCAATATGAGTTCATTCACGGCGACGTTTGCGATGCCGCCCTCGTGGAAAAGCTCTTTCAGAAATCCCCTGATGTCGTGGTGCACTTTGCCGCCGAAACCCACGTGGATCGCAGCGTCGTGGGGGCGCAGGAATTCATTCGCACTAATATTCAGGGCACCTTCACGCTTCTCGAAGCGGCCCGCCGTCAGCAGATTCGGCGCTTCCTTCACGTTTCGACCGACGAAGTCTATGGGAGCATGCGGCCTGGCAAATGAGCTGACGAACAGTCGTCGCTTCAACCCAACAGCCCTTACGCAGCCAGCAAGGCCGCCTCGGGACTGCTTGTTCGAAGCTACATCAAGACTTGCCGGCTCCCGGCCATGATCACACGCTCTTCAAACAACTATGGCCCCTGCCAGTTTCCGGAGAAACTGATCCCGTTGATGATTTCAAATGCCTTGGAAGCGAAGAAGCTGCCGTTGTACGGAGACGGGCTCAACGAAAGGGATTGGATCCACGTGGAAGACAACTGCCGCGCGCTCGATGCGATCCTGCGCTCCGGCCGGCCGGGTGAAACCTATAACATCGGGTGCGGCCAGCCGGTGCCGAACTTGGAAATCGTGCGCCAGTTGCTGGGAATTCTGAAGAGGTCTGAGGAGTTAATTGAGTTCGTCCCAGACCGTCCCGGGCACGATCGCCGGTACGCCATGAATACCGGCAAGATTTCGCAAGAACTGGGCTGGCGACCGGCCATCGGGCTGGAGGACGGCCTTCGCAGGACCGTACGATGGTATCAGGAAAATTCCGATTGGGTCACGAAAGCTCGGAGCGGCGAATACCGCGCCTATTACAAGAGGCACTACGAACAGCGACACTCAACTCTCGCCAATATGTAATCTCGCATGAAAATCCTTATCACAGGCAGCCAGGGTATGCTCGGCCAGGATTTGGTTGCTCGCCTGCGATCTCGTCATACGGTGATTCCGTTCACGAGGGCCGACGCGGATATCACCGATGCGGAGGGGATCACCGCCGCGATCAAACGCGCGTCGCCGGACGCCCTGATCCACGCCGCCGCTTTCACAGGAGTTGACCGCTGCGAATCGGAACGTGATCTGGCTTTCCGGGTGAACGGCGAGGGTACGCGCAATGTCGCGCTGGCCTGCCGCGAACTCAGAATTGCGCTGCTTTATCTAAGCACTGATTATGTTTTCGACGGTGAGAAGAAAGAGCCTTACACCGAGACGGATGCACCCCATCCCTTGAACGTTTACGGAGAAAGCAAGCTCGAGGGCGAGGCGCAGGTAGAGCGCCTGCTCGAACGGTATTGGGTTGTACGGACTTCCTGGCTGTTCGGTCCCCTCGGGAGGAACTTTGTGGAGAGCATCCTTGGGCAAGCCAGGCGTGGTGCGACCTTGCGCGTCGTCAACGATCAGACAGGTTCGCCCACGTATACCGAGGACCTTGCCGCCGGGCTCGAGGCCATCCTGGAGCGCGGGGGGCCGGGGGTCTATCACCTCTCCAATCAGGGCTTCTGCTCGTGGTTCGAGTTTTCGCAGGAAATTCTCCGCCAGGTTGGACTGGACCCTGCGACGGTGATTCCGATACCTACGTCTGAGGTGGGTCGGGCCGCCCGCCGCCCGAAGAATTCACGGCTCGCGAATAGATACCTCGCCACCGAGGGAATCCCTCCTCTTGCTCCCTGGCAAGATGCACTCCGAAGATATCTGCTGCGAACAACAGAAATCGCGAAATAAACTTCGGAGAGGGACGCTGCTGCGCGCTCGCGGCGGGCTTCCTCAGGCCGCGAAAAGTCACGTTCATCAGGGTGCGGGTGCGGAAGCCGGTGGCCCGGTACCATCCATCGTCGCGTTCGCTGAAAGAGCGCTGGTTGGGGAAGGCATGGAGGCGGTTCCCATCCGGAGCTGACGCTCGAGGGCGAGCGCAATTCCCGTAAGGAACCAGAATTGAAGAACCACAATCGAGTCGCCGAAATTGTATTGCACAAGAGAACTGGCAAGGAAAGCCGTCGTCGCGCCCAAGATCCCCAATGCCAAACCGTAAATGAGAGGGCTTTGGCGCCGGCGTGCCGTCTTCACCATCCTCAACAGCATGAGCCAGAAGGTTGCCATGAGACCCATCCAGGCCAGGAGCACCAGGATGCCTTGCATCACTGCCAGTTGTATCGGAGTAGAGTGAAAGTGCGAACGAAGGTGAAACTCCTTGTAGGCTGTGAGGTTGAACCTCCACCAGGCGTCCCGGATCGTGTTCATGCCCACGCCGAACCAGGGATGGGCTTGCATTAATCTCCAGCCGTCTTTCCACATCAAAAGGCGATACTCCGTTCCCTGATCGTGCAGAGCGACGAGGCCCACGCCCCGCCAGTGGCGAACTGCCTCCTCTGTTCCCGCGATGGCTGCGACAAATAGAGCCGGCAGAGAAGCTCTGACCCATCCACGCCGGTCGTGCAGCCAAACCATGAGTAAGCAACCGAGGGCAAAGGCCAGTATGGCGGAGCGGGTCAGCGTAGCCCCGAGTGCCAAGGCAAGGATGAGCCAAAGAGCCAGCAGTCCAAGCCTTCTCGGTGTGGAGGTACGGCTTCGAAAGGCGAGCCACAAGCCGAATGCCACGCAAGCAAGAGATTCCAGGGCCATGGCGTAGCTGACGGGATGGCTGTAAAACGCACGTGCGCGCGTGAGCCGCTCCCGTTCCACCTTGATTCCCGGGTCAGGGAGACTCCTGCCCCTTAAGGCGGCGGAAGGGATGGTAACCGACGAAGCGTCCTTGAGGACGTCAAAGCCGCTATCATTGACGATGAGCATCCGCACTTCCTGGTTTTGGGTTCTCGAGGCCAGGTAATTGAGGAACCGGCCAGGGTCGCGGATGACGTGGCCGTCCACACGCAGGATGACATCGCTGTCCCGGATCCCGACCTGGTAGAAAATCCCGTTCGGATTCACTCCAGTTACGCGAAGTCCGACGCCCGCGGTGATTTGCCACCCGGCATAAGCCACGCTAACCAGCGTGGCCAGGAACAAGACACTGACCAATTGCTTGGCCCGCTTCAGGGTGGGAACATTGTGCGCTACCAGGATGGCAAGAAAAACCACATTCACTTTTCGCATTCCCTCCCAGCTTGACACCGGCAGGGGTGAAAGGATCGCGGATGCCGTGCAAAGCAGCCAATAAACCAGGATGGGAAGGTCCAACGGCGAGCCATGGAGCATCTTCTTGCGTCCCCATGCCAGACGAACTATCCACGCCAGGGCCGCCCCCGTGTAGGCGATATAGGCGGCCGCGATCGAGACCGGCTGGAGTAAAGCAAAGAGGAAAAGAAAAGAGGTCGTAATCAAATCGAGAATACGAAGCCCCTTCGCATTCTCCTTCTCGGCCGGATTCTCTGCTGTCGCGGCTTCCATGCTCACCCTTCCGCCTCCGAATACGTGAAGGTGAAGGGATATCATTCCCTAACGCACACGAAGAGAGGGAAGTGGGCTCGCTCCATCACCTTGAGCGGTCATTTCTCCAGGAGTTGGAGGGGCAGTCTCCGTCCGTTACGTCGACATGAACGGCAGATCCTACAAAACCCTGGGCAGCTCGTTAAGGCGTTTTGGAGGGTACCACGGAGGAGGCCGAATCCATTGCAGGAGCAGGAATGGGTTGGCGCTCGGTTCGGACAGCTATTCGAATGGGCGCGCCCGACGTCCTCAGGTTCAGCACCTCGGCAAAGAGAGCCTCGTACCGTGCGACCACGGCATCCCAGGTGAAAAGACTCTGCGCCCGGGCCTTGGCTCGATGCTCAAGGCGCTGTCGAAGTTCCGCGTCCCGAAGGGCTCGCGCCATTTGCTCGGATAGACCCGACGACCTTTTTGGGAAGGGCAACCCGCAGTCGCCGGCAGCCTCCCGGTTTACGGGCGTGTCGAGATAGAGCACGGTGTTTCGCGCTGCCATCGCCTCGATCAGCGCGGGATGAAGGCCCCCAACCTCACACGCGGAAACATACAGGCCGGCATTCTGGAGAAGCTGCCAATACTCCCTTCCATAAACCGGGCCCGGGAATATAACTCGATCCGAAGCAAGCGCCTTCAAGTGTTCAACGAAAGGCTGGTCGTAGCAATTCCCGCCCACCATGACCAGGGGCCAGTCTGTCTCCACTTTTCGAAAAGCACGGAGGACGAGTTCGGGATTATTTTCAGGCTCCAGCCGGCTTACATAAAGAATGTATTTCTGCCTGATGAGGCCGAAGCCTTCCAGAACGCCGTCATTCGGAGGGGGTTCCGCTCCATAGCCGATCATGATCGTGCGCTTCCGGTAGCGTTGCCAAAAATATCTCTGAATCTCCCGGGCATCTGTGACCGTCCGCGTCGGCGTGAATAAAGCCAGTAGCTCGCATAAGAACAGGTACGATCGCGCGAAGATGTTCCATTTCTTGCGTTTTCGATCCAGTCCGTCCACGTTCAGCACGGTGGGTATGCCAAACAACCGCGGAATCCAAGCTAAAGCGCTATTCGCTACGTTGCAGAGCAGGATCACATCGACTTTCGTGAACAGCACATGAATGACGGAAAGGAGGGTGTGAAAGGCCGTGTCGAAGTGCTTGGTCTTAATGGTCGGCAGGATGATTCGCTGAATCCTCGGATCCAAACCGTCGTCTTCCGGCGTAAATGGCCGCCGGCAATAAACGGAGACCTCGTGGCCGCGGGCAACGAGCCTTTTTGACAATTGCTCGGCAAGAGTCTCAAAGCCCCCATAACGGCACGGGATGCCTCTCGTGCCTAAAATTGCAATCTTCATATCCGGGTATCTCGAGTTTTGTTGTTTTGTTTAGAGCGGGTTACCCCTGGCGGATCAGACTTCGGGTCGCACTCGGCCAAGCTCCGGACTTGTCCCCGGCCCGAACGCTGCTCGCGCCCGCAATATACGGGCCGCACATTAGCAAACTGCATAGCTGTTTGCAAGGGAAAATTCCTTAAGTGGGCGTTGAAACCTTAGAAGGAGCGCATCTCTATGACTGTATGGACAGTAAGTCGGATTTGCGGGCAACGCAGATACCCACAGAGTCGGCAGGACGATAAATAGCTGCCGCTGGAGTCTTGGGTGTCCTCGTAGGGGGGCGCTGGGAGACGATCTATCTTTCGATAAGTTGCATACTTTCAACACGGAACGGTTCGTGGACATCGCCCATACCACTGTATTTGTTGCAGGAAAGTCGCTTGCAGAAGATATTCACCGATATAGGAGCATGCGCGTCAAGGGGGCCAATCAGAATGGCCGCACAACAGGTCCTTTGTTCCGCCCGATTGGGTTGTTGCATTTGCGCCGTTATCCAAAGCCATCGGCTGCCTCTTGATAGACTTCAAGGGTCTTGCGGGCGGCCGCGTCCCATCGAAAGAGCTCAGCGCGCCGGAGGCCAGCGCGAATCAGCTCGTGTCTTGTCGTCCCATGGGCCGTAACTTCATCCATCGCTTCGGCAATGTCGTCGGGATCTGTCGGATTGACGTAGCGGGCGGCGTCCTCCGCGATTTCAGGAAAGCAGCTCGCACGGCTCGCGATAACGGGAAGCCCGCACCGCATGGCCTCAACCAAAGGAAGGCCAAACCCTTCATAGAGGGATACATTGATGAGGGCTTCGGCTCCCGAGTATAGACAGCCAAGGTCCTCGTCGGGGACGAATCCGGGAAGCAGGACACGGTCGTGCTCCAAACCGCAGCGGGTAGCTTCGCTGCGCAGGCCTTCGGCATAGGCCTTTCCTTTTCCCGCCATCACCAGCCGATGCTTGCATCCTTTGCTTCGCCGCAGCCAGCGCGCAAAGCCTCGCAGGGCTGCCTGCTGATTCTTGCGACGGCACAGGTTCCCGACAACCAGGAAATAGGGTCTTTGAAGACCGTAACGTCGCAATTGGTGGTCGATGGTCTGCTGGTTCTTAATGGCCATGAATTCGGGACCCACTCCATTCGGGATGACCCTAATCTTCTCGTCGGGGATCTTGAAGAGCCGGATGATCTCCGCCTTGGAAAACTCGGAAACGGTGATGATCCTGCGGGCCGAGCGCACAGAGCGTCGCACCGTGAGCCGAAGTCGAAGCCGTTCGCCGCGACTGAAGAATTCGGGGTGCTCCTCAAAAGAAACGTCGTGAATGGTAACGACTTCAGCACAAGACGTGATCGCCGGGCCCGTATACTGATAATGGAAGACCTGAGGCCGCAGGCGCGTCAGCTTGTAGGAAAAATCAACCCCCAAGCGCCAGTACGGATTCCGTGAAACGAGGCCGGCGCGCAGATGGGGCATCCGGCCTTCCCATCGGCGGAGCGCCTGTTCCTCGGTGAAAAAGAAAAAAAACTCGTTTTCGCCTCCCACCGCGAGCAAGTGCTCCGCGAGATTCTCAATGTAGCGCTCGTTTCCGGTGAGTTTGCTCCCGATGGCATGAGCATCGATGGCTATGCGCATTTTAGTTCTGCCGCTTGGTCCCGAGCGCCGCCTCGAGGCAAAGGTGGAGATTTTCCCAGGAATAGTGTTTCTCGACGGTTTTGCGCCCCTGCTTTCCCAAGCGGCGTCGCAGGGTGCTGTCCTTAAGGATTCCCAGAACGCCGTCGCCAAATTCCCGGGGCGTGTTGGCAATCCAAATGTTGTCGCCGTGCTGGCAGAGCAGCCCCTCGGCGCCTTTGGACGTCGAAATGACTGCCTTGCAGGATGTCCAGGCTTCCAGGATTTTGAAGCGAGTCCCCCCTCCCACGGTGAGTGGCGCAATGACGAGGCTGCAGGGGTGCAGATAGGGCATGGTGGTCTCAACCTGGCCGGTGAGAATGATGCTCGAGTCGCGGCGCAAATCCGCATCCAGCATCTCGGGGTGGGCGCCCACGATTGTCCACTGGGCCGCGGGAAAACGCTCTCGAATGAGTGGCCAAACCTGCCGATGGAACCACTTCGCAGCCTCCCGGTTCGGCCCATAATCGAGGCGGCCCGCAAAATACAGTGTTTGCTCTGAACCGGAATCGTCATCCGGAGGTGAGCCGATTTCCACCGCATTGGGCACGATGAAGATCTTCTCGGGGGGACAATGATGCGCCAAAAGCCTGCGGTCCTCCGAAGACACGGCAAGAACCTTGTCGAATGAGGCCAAGTACTTCTGTTCAACTCGGCGCGCAGCGTGTTCGAAGGTCCTGTACACCAAACGTTCGATCGGGTTTTTCGCGGAACGACCCAATTGCTGGTAGAAATCGGATTCCACATTATGGACGTCGAGGACCTTAGTGGCGGAACGGGGAATACTCTCGACGTACGGCGCAAGCCATAGATGTTCCAGCCAGACCCAGTCAACCTGATTTTCCATCTGCCGAGCGAGCTCAAACTGGAGTTGAGGTTCTGAGAAACGATCCACCAAGGGAGGAATGAATCTGACTGCCCGCCGCAGATTGCGCATATAGCGCCGAAGACCGGAGCGGCGGTGGTGTTGGAGGGGCAAGACCGTGACTTCCGCGAGAAAAGGCTTTAATGCCGCAAGATCTCCGGGCGCGATGGGTTCCTGGGCGAATGTCACGGCGTGAATTTCGAAATAGCGTGCCAGCTCCTTCATGAGTGACAACGTGCGCAAGCAACCGCCACTGGCGGGCGGATAAGGAAACTCGGGCGTGACAAAAAGAAGGCGCGCTTTCATGACCCTATCGTGCCTCAGGCACCCACCTCAGCATCGTTCGCCAGACACGGTCCCAATTTCCCGGACAAAACTCAGACAAGATCTTCTGATATATCGAGTAGGTGAGGTCGGCCGACCTCTCCCAGCAGAACTTCTGGGCATGCAGGTTCCCACGGCGAACATAAGTCTGACGTATTTCGGCAGCACAGAGCAAGGTTCGGATACCTTGCCTCCATCCCTCTACGTCGAGCGGATCGACAAGTAGAGCGGCATCGCCCAACACCTCGGTAAGCGAAGGCACGTTGCTGGCTATTACCGGCACGCCGCTGGCCATCGCCTCCAGCGGGGGCAGCCCGAAACCTTCGTAGAGTGACGGGTAGGCAAACACCGTGGCACCTCGATAGAGCGCCGGCAGATCCTCATCCGGAACATAGCCGGTCATACGCAACCAGTTTGCGGGCTGGAGTCTTCCAATTTCAGCTTGAAAGTCGTCGTTCTTCCAACCCCGAGGGCCGCAAATGACGAGCTGTGTCTCGGCCAAGAGCTGACGAGGGAGTCCGGCAAAGGCCCGCACGAGGGTCACGAGGTTCTTTCTTGGCTCCAAGGCGCCCACAAAAAGAATGTAGGGTTGATCCAAACCGTAGCGTTTCCGGATCGGATCATCATCCCCTGCAGCAGCATGGAACTGGGGCCCCGGGGCCAGAGGTATCGCCGAGACCTTCCCTCCTGGAAGCCTGAATTCTTGTTTGACTTCCTCACAGATCGCGAGGGTAGGGGTTATAACATGAGCGGCCATCCGCACCATCCACGGCAGGCGCCGGGACGTTCGGCGCGTTCGGCGCTCATGCAGATGACTCCAGCGCACACTTGAGAGGTCATGAACCGTCAATACGCTTGGCCGGAGGGGAAGCAGGGGAACGGAATAATCCGTGCCATGGAAGATGCGTACTCCCTCCTGTTCCAAAAGTCGAGGCAGCCCCGCCAGCCACCACCGGCCCGCGATCCAATTGGTTGCACATGACTTGGACTTTAGATTAGGAGGTCCTTTTACCGGCGGGAACGGGAAATTAGCTACCAGCAGGAAATCGTCCTGGGGGTGGCGAAGGGCCAAATGGAGGGCCAGTTGGTGAGTGTATTCCCCAATCCCTGTCTTCTGCACCGCGAGTGGGGTTGCATCAATGGCGATCTTCATGCCATGGGAAACTCTGGATCCCTTCTTCAATGTGGCAGGCACGCTGGAAGATCTGCGTTCAGCACAGCCTGAGCTGCCTGATTTGGTTAATGTTTCATAACCCTACCATTCGTGTCAACCTGAGGGGGAGGCTCGTGTTGAGTCCAAGTGTTTGAGAATCCCGGGGCATGAACATTCTTTGGGCGCGCGGCTTCGGAGTTCGCGCAAATCGTCAAATCATTTTCCCTGGAGCGAGACGCGAGTGATATACTTCGGTTCTGAAGTGTGGTGTGATTCCCCTTCCGGTTATGTGGTCGATGGTACCTGAAGGTGTTGAAACACACGCAAAGTCAGTCACGCGGCCTTGGCAGCGGACAACAGGCGAAGGCTGACGATTGCCTCAAGATCGTCTATAAGGAATATTGCAGCGGGACTGACGAGCAAAGAGATCGGCGGCGCGACGCCGAGCTGACTTGGCCGACTGCCCATCTAACTGCATGCTGCAACTCACCCGTGAAATCAAGCGAAATCATGAGTTGATTTGGGCTTTGGCGTTGAAAGACCTGCAGATACGCTATAAGCGTTCGGCGCTGGGCTTCTTATGGTCTCTCCTGAATCCGTTGTTGATGATGGTCATTCTCACCATTGTCTTTTCCACCCTCATGCGGTTTAGCGTGAAAGACTACGCGGTGTTCCTGCTGAGCGCTCTTTTGCCCTGGACATTCTTTTCTCAAGGGCTGTCCTACGCGGTGGAATCCATCGTCGCCAACGCTGAACTCTTGAAAAAAGTCGCCGTCTGCAGATCAGTATTCCCGATGGCTGCTGTGCTTTCGAACCTCATTAATTTTCTTTTGTCATTGATTCCCTTGGCCTTGGTATTGCTCGTCCTGCGCTTTCCTTTTCATTTGGCTTGGGTGTACGTGCCGGTCCCGCTTCTGGGACTGATCCTATTCACGATGGGATGTGGGTTTTTCTGCGCGGCTGCCAACGTCTTCTTCCGCGATGTTTCCCATATCGTTCAGATCGTTCTCTCCGCGTGGTTCTATTTTTCGCCGGTCATCTATTCATTGGACCTCATCCCGAAACGCTTTCGCTTCCTGTTTGAGATGAATCCCTTGGCGTATATCCTGAACGGATTCCGTCTGGCCATCTACTACGGCGAGCTTCCTTCTCTCGCCTCGGCGATCCTTTCGGTAGCAGGGGGGATCCTGGCGATGGTGGCCGGCTACTATGTTTTCCGTCGCAACGAAGATTGGTTTGTTTACTACATCTAGGGATTGAGGGTATGGCTTCCTGCAGAGTCCGGTTTGAGAACGTGACCCAGCGATTCCGCGTGATCCAGGAGCGGCCGGACACTCTGCGGGAGGCCTTTACAAAAATGTTCCGCCACGGCTCGCGAGTATTTGACTTTGACGCGCTGAGAGGCATCAGTTTCACTATCGGCGACGGTGAGACCATTGGCATCGTGGGGCGCAACGGTTCCGGGAAGAGCACAATCCTGAAGATTATCGCAGGAGTGTATCACAGCACCTCGGGGCGGGTTGAGGTGTGGGGGAGAGTGGCACCTCTGATCGAGTTGGGAGCCGGGTTTCACGGAGATTTGACAGGTCGAGAAAACATTGTTTTGAACGGGCTTCTGCTGGGGCTGTCCCGGCGCGAGATTACGGCCCGCGAAGATCGGATCACTAGTTTTGCCGATCTGGGCGACTTTATTGACTCGCCCGTCAAGCAATATTCTTCTGGAATGTACATGCGCTTGGGGTTCGCAGTTGCCACCGAGGTGGATCCGGACATCTTGCTCATCGATGAGATTCTATCGGTCGGAGATGCCGAATTTCAGCGGCGGTGCGTGACACGAATCGAGGACTTTCGCCAACGCGGCAAAACCATCGTTGTGGTTTCACACTCCGTCGGTACCATCCAGGAACTCTGTCCGCGAACCATCTTCCTGGAGGGTGGAAGGATCGCGGCCGACGGTCCAACCGACGAAGTGCTGGCGAAATACAGCAAGGCCCTGGAGGGGCCGCGTGAAGCTCCCCGTTTGATTCAGGAAGGCGCACGGTCAGGTAGATGATGGGAATTGCTCGTCGTGTTTGGGAAATAGAAATAATTGGAGTCGCCGCGCCGTCTTACCGGCAGGGGAAGTTGTATGACTTCGATGACAAGGAAATCCTATGATAAACGACGGGAATGCCGATATCGCCGACGTTTTGCAGAGGATCCGGGCTAAGCTTCGAGCCGGCCTCGAAACCGGTTTTCGCAGCGACGATTCAAGCTCCCAATCCGAACAGACTCCCTTGAAGACCACGGCTGCCCTCCAGGGATTGCTGGCTTCCGCTCAGATGGCCCAACGCCAAGTCGCAGTAGTCAATCCTCGCCGCCCGGGGCTGATGAACAACCTGATTCAGGCCTTTAAGAAGCTTCTGCGGCGTATATTTACTTGGTATACCCGGTCCCTCGTTGAATTCCATTTGTCCATACTTCGATTCCTGGACGAGACTACCGCAATTCTCGACCACGACCAGTCTCGAATAGCCGACCTTGAAAAGAAGGTTCAAGCCCTGGCTCAGGAAATTGCAGAATTGCAGCAAAAGAGCCGGAGCAGCCTGGACTAGTTTCCTCGCAGCCCGGATAGGCCGGCGAGGGAAAGGGAATATATCCGGAAAGGCGTCCAATCGCAGAACGGCTCTTTGCCGCTTCAGGAATGTCCGATGCAGAGCAAAAACTGTCTCAGCGCGAGCGAATAGCCCTCGGCAGTAATTTCCACGAGGGCGGTCCATTTCATTGAGGATTCTGATCGAATCCCTTGAGTTTCCTCTCTTGGACCCAGGCGGATTCCCAGCGGGACAGGGGACTGAAGAAGAGGTTGCCTTGCGAAATACCTCGTAGAATCTTGCCGGGATCGGGTCGGGGGATGGTGCGGTAATCTTCCTCCAAGGCTCTGAAAAAGCGATTCACGGTTTCCTCGAAACGCTCCCGGGTAAATGTCCGTCCCCTTTGGGATGCTTTTTCCCTGAACCGGTCCATCAACCCCGGCTTCGCGATGAGGTCTCGCGTATAGTCGCAGAGTTCTTGCAGCGTTCGGAAGCGATAACCGGATTGGCCGTGTTCAACTATTTCCTGCTGGCCGCCCCCGTCAATGACCACGGGCACGCACCCGTTTTGCATGGCTTCCACCGTCGTCATCCCAAAGTGCTCAATGAGGCGGGGATCTTCTTCATCCAGTCCGCAGGCGTGCCAAAAAATATTCGCCTTGGCATAAAGATCTTTCAGCTCCGCGAGCGGAGCATTGGGCCGCACTTCGATCGGCGCTTTGCTGCTTCGCGCCATGCGCTCGATACCCTCCAGATAAGCATTCTCCGGCAGACTGCCTCCCGCCAGGACAAGCCGCCAGTCTTGAAGCAAATCCGGGTGAGAATCTCGGAGCATTTGAAAAGCCCGGATCAGCTCCCGCTGTTTCTTGCTGCCCCCTACTTCAAAACGCGCCACAGATAGAATGATTTTCTCCTTTGCCGTGGGCGGAGATTCCATCTCTACCGGGGGGTACACGAGGAGGTCGGGGGCCAAGCCCCATAGACGTTGGACCCACTGCGCCGTGTACTGCGAGTTCACGACCAGGGTTGAGTACGTGTCCGCTGCGAAATAGCACCTTCGGGGGGTGTCGGGAAAATGGCAGAGGAAGATCGAGAAAGGGGAGAAGGCGCGGACCATGGTTAGCATGTTCACGTTCACAAAGATGTCGAAATCCTTCGAACGGGCGGCTACGGCCTCGAAAGGATTGGGCACCGCTTCAGTGACCACGGAAGAATCAACCCACGATCCATATTGGTCAAAAAAAGGCAAGGGGATGACTTTGAGCTTGCAGTCCGAGAGCGACAGCCCATACCACTCCTGCAAGGTCTCGAATGTGACGCCTCGATTCGCCAGAAGCGTGACATCGAACTTCTGTTGCAAGGCTGCCGCCATTGTGCAGCCATACTTTTGCCCGCCCCCAATCACGTGCAGGGCTTGGTCGTAAAAGCCTATGGACATCTTTCGATGCCCTAAGACAACTTGCATTCTTGCCAGCAGGTGATCGACCGCCTGGACACCAAAAATGGAAGCCAATGAATCACACAACCCTTCCAAGATCCTCTCGACATCCTTCACCGGATGACCTTCGATGAGCTTTTTCAGAACCACGGGAAGGATGTTATAGAGTGGCTCCACGTCTTCTTGCCTGAGCAGGCGGCTCGTCTGCACCGCGGCGCTCAACTTCTCAGGGTGGTGTTTGGCGATATAGATGAGCCTTCCCCGATCGCAAAAATACTCGGCCAGCTCGGGACCTGCCGCAGAACCGTGAAACGCGTGCCGAGTCACCGCCTTGGGGTTATACAGGATCTTCCATCCGCGCTGGCGGCACCGCAGTGAAGTATCAACATCCTCGTAGTAAAGGACGTAGTCCTCGTCGATGGGCCCCACGTCGGTCAGGCAGTCTCCTCGAAATAGAACCGCGGCCCAACAGAGCCCCTCAACCTCTCGCTGGAATTCGTATTGTCCTGAATCTTCTTGATTGTAGCCCTCATCCTCCCAATAAAAATCTGGCAAGGCTTTGTGTCCGACGCTATTAATCCGTCCGTTTTCGAAAAGAATTTTCCCGCCGGCGCACCCGGCTTGGCTATTTTGTTCAAGGGTTTCAACCAGTACGGAGAGCCACGTGGGGTCCACAAATACGTCGTTGTTGGCAAACGCGATATAGCTTCCCTTCGCCTGAGTAACGCCCAAGTTCAGTGCCGCAGCGAAGCCGTTCGCGGGGTTGCGGATGAGGTGGATTCCGGGATGACGGGTCTGGGCTTCCACTTCGGAATGATCATTGGAACCATTGTCGAGAAGTAGAATCTCGATTCGATCAGCGGGATAATCCAACTTCTCGAAGGCGGTTAAACACCTGTCCAGGTGCTTCTTCCCGTTGTAATTGACGATTAAGATAGAACAAAGAGGAAATTCCATCGTGGTGTCCCGACCGTTTGCTTTTGGGTTGCCCAAGCGGCCGCTCAAAGCAATTGGAACGAACCATCCTAACATGTTGAGCCGTGGAACCCAGCATTTTCTGAGTCGCGCACGCAACCCTGTCGCCCAACCCGGCGGTTTCGTCGCGCGCCCCCGGAGGGTCTCGAAAGCAAGGAGTATGCTACACTAAGCGTGAAATTGAGCGCTTTTGCCCGCCGGGCCGAAGCGGGCGGTGCAGCGATGGGGTTTGGGGCCTAGTCGGGAAAACAAAGCCTCTTGATATGTCGCGTAACGTATGCCTTGCCGTTAAGCGAGAGATATAACCCAACGCCAGAACGCTGAGCAGCCCATGGCCATCCTTGAAGACGCCATCGAGACGCGACCCTGCCGCTACGGTCGGATGTCTTTTTTCAAGGAAGATACCACCATTTCCCGAGGGCTCAGAGACTACGGAGAATGGGCTCAGGCGGAAATTGAATATCTCGGCCGGTTTATGGGCCCCGGCGATACCGTGCTCGACGTCGGGGCATTCATAGGGACGCATACTCTGGCGTTTGCTCGAGAGCTCACTGCGGGTGGAAGAATCTATGCCTTTGAGCCGCAGCCTACTTTTTGCGAAGTCCTCAGGAAGAATGTCGAACAGAATGGCCTGCTGAACGTGACAATCTTCAATTCCGGCCTTTCCGATCAACCCCAACGATTATGGATACGTGATTTCGGAGTTTACCATGCCGCTAACTTCGGAGGGGCAACCCTGCTAGAGTCCGGCGCTGTTTCCGCGCCTTCGGCCGACCATCACGCCGTTGAAGTGATGACGATTGACCAACTCTCCCTCACCCGCTGTGATTTCATTAAGATCGACGCTGAAGACATGGAGCTCAGCGTTCTCAAGGGAGGTCGGAAGACCCTTCACACAGCGGCTCCGATCGTGTTTGCGGAATGCAACTCTCTCCAGGCGGGGTGGCCGCTGGTCGAGTTCATGAGGAACGAGGGATACGACACCTGCCTTTTGAACGTGCCCGCCTACAATCCGTGCAATTTTCGGAACGCCGCAAACACGTTTTTGGGCGACGCACGCGAAACGGGTCTGATTCTTATCCCGAAAGAAAAGCGCCTTGCTGTTCAAGATCAATTGCATCCGGCTGGATATGCTACGGTCATTCCGATCACCTGTATTGACGATCTGGCGCTCGGACTCCTCAAGAAGCCGCAGTACAAGTACGAAGTGATGCGGGGCACGCGAGCGGCGAGCATTCTCGGCGTTGATTTTTGGTCTAACGAAAGCGAAACCAACCAGCTTCGAGAAACCGTAAAGCAGCAGAAACGCGATCTGACTCAAAGAAGCGGGCAAATCGAGGCTCTGCTGAGGGAGCAGGAAGCGCTCCTGCGCCAGCGAGAAGAGAACGAACAGGAATACGGCCGGAATCTGTCCGCCCATCGCCAGGAGATCGACGCCCTGAAGAAGGAGATAGGCGCCTTTCTAGATCAGCGCGAGGAAATCAATCACGAATACGCGCGCAACTTGGCCGCGCATAAAGAAGTGATCCGGCACCTCGAGGAACAATGTGCAAGCTTGGAGAGGCGGTACGCTGACCAGAGGGACGAACTGGCATGGCTCTACCGATGGGTTCCTCTTAACAAGCTTGCCCGCCGGCTTCTGTTCGGCCATAACTTGAGGAGCAAGTTGCAGAGTGTATTCCGGCGTCGCTCCTAGATAAATTCGGCTGAACGTCCAGGTTGGCATATTCATTGCATTTTGTCGCCCAAGAAAAGATCTGAACTTTTTCTGGCAAATTGTGATCGGTCTGCGCGATAAAGGCATCCGAAGGGACCCATGGATCTTAAGGAATTAGAGAGGCATTGGGACCGGTTGGGGAGCACGGACCCTTTCTGGGCGGTCCTCACCGACCCGGACAAGAGGAATAACAAGTGGGATCCGGAGGAATTCTTCCTTTCGGGGCGACGGGAAATCTCGGCCGTCTTGAAATACATCGGCTCGCGTAGATATGACCTCCGCAAAGGCAAGGCACTTGATTTCGGCTGCGGCGTCGGAAGGCTCACTCAAGCCCTCTGCGATCACTTCAGTGAATGCGTCGGAGTTGACATCTCTCCTTCAATGATCCGGCTTGCGGAGAAATACAATTCCTACGGACCCAAGTGCCGTTACTTTGTGAATCGCGCCTCGAATCTTGAATTGTTCGCTGAGGCTACGTTCGATTTCATCTATTCGGGTCTCGTCCTCCAACATATGGAACCGGTGTACAGCATGGCGTATATCCAGGAGTTCTTCAGATTGCTGTCGCCGGGAGGGATGGCCGTCTTTCAGATTCCGTCGGGACCCCTCGTACCTGCTCATCCCATATTCGATTCAACCTTTCGCGCTCGCATTTCCGTTCAACAGGAGTCTCTCAAAACAGAAGCGGGGAAAGCGTTGACCTTGCAGGTCACGGTTCAAAACGTCAGTTCCAATCGCTGGCCCGTTTGTTCGGTCGACAAAGACGGGGGCGTTTTCAGTCTCGGAAATCATTGGCTGGATGGCTCAGGCTCAGTGCTCGCTCTTGATGATGGCAGGGTCACACTGCCAAAATCTGTCGAACCTCAGGAGGAAGTGGCGGTTCAATTGACCGTGAACACCCCATCGAGGCCCGGAACATATTTCCTGGAGCTGGACATGGTCCTGGAAGGCGTCTGCTGGTTCAAGGACAAAGGTTCCGCTACGCTGCGCCTTGTCGTGGAAGTCGAAGACAGCGGGTCCGGCGAACAATCAAAGGGGGATGAGTTAGCCCCGGACGCCAGCAGGCGCGCAACCTTCGTTCCCTCTATTGAGATGTACGGAATCCCCAAAGAACGAATTCTCAGTTTGACGTATGCCAGCGGCTGTGATGTCCTCGAAGCTCAAGAAGATTTTTCGGGAGCCCCCGGTTGGGTAGGGCATCGTTATTTCATAACCAAGCCGGGTCCCGAAACAGCGGGCCGGTTGACCGGGACTCTTCGCGGCAGGCCCATGGCTCTGCTGTCGGAGGTGCAGGCACTCTCTCAAAAGTTGAAGGAGAACAAGGAAGACTACGCGCGAAACTTTGCCACCCATGCGGAACAAATCCGGCAACTGGAAGTCCGAACCGCCGGCCTGGAGGAGCAGTACGCGAAGCAGAAAATCGAGTTGGAATGGCTCTATAGGTGGATTCCCGTAAATAAACTCGCGCGCAGTCTTTTTTTTGGTCGCAATCTCCGAAAAAGGCTGAAAGAATGGCTTCACTTTCGGCTATGACACGAATAGGTCGCCGCTGCAATTGGTGTAGACGAGGACCAGCGAATGGCAAAGCGCCGCTGATGGAAGGAGTTCGTTGGACAGCTTCGAAAGAACCTATTTAGGCATCGCCACGTTCCTGCTGGGGGTCACTCTCTGCGGCGTCCTACTGGCCGAGTTGGGTGCTTTCAATCCGTATCTTGTGGGTGCAGGGGGTCTCGTCGCGCTCGGAGGGTTTCTCCTTGCTACGGGGAAAATCCCTAGGGACAGGACACCTCATTTTGGGGCCGTCCTGCTGTTTCTCGCGGGCCTTTCGTGCTATGGGCTGGTGATTCTTTTCCCTCCCTTCAACATGATTCTCGGAGGAGTGGATCCGGGTGTTTATGTAAATACAGCAGTACATATCCAGACCTCGGGTTCGTTTCTGATTAGGGACCCCCTTGTGTTCGCAGCGTCAAAGGTACCGGCCATTAGCCAAACGTTCTTGCCCTGGGCAGGTCAATACCTGCCTGGATACTATCTCAGCGGCGACGTCATCATTCCGCAGTTTTACCACGCGTACCCTGCTTTGCTCGCCTTTGCAGGGTCGATTGCAAATTTTAAGGCCGCATTGTACGTCACGCCCCTTCTGGCGCTCCTCAACGCAATGGGGCTGTTCCTTTTGGGGCGGCGCTGGTGGAGTGGAACGGCCGCGGCCGTCCTGTCCGCCCTTTTGCTTGCATCCAATGTGTCCTTCGTATGGTTCGCCAGGTACGCTGATTCTGAAATGCTCGCCCTGCAATTCTACCTGTCAGGTTTGTTTGCCCTTCATCTGGCGGAGGAAAGTAACACCAGTCGAGCCACCCGGGGTTGGTGCGTTCTTTCGGCCTGCTTCCTAGGGGCCGCCTTCTTGACACGTATGACCATGGTCTTTTTGTTTCCGGCATTGGCACTCGGCTGGTTGATGTTCGTTTGGAGGGATAAATTCCGGTTTGCCGTTACCTGGATTTTGACGCTGGGTGTCTTCATCCTGTGGACTTTCATTCACGTTTACTTCTTCAGCTTTCCTTACTTCCACGACGTTTTTTACCAGGGTGCAATTGTGCCCCTGATGAGAAGCCATCGCCTACCCCTCTTGGTTGCGATCATTGGCGCAACGGTCCTGTTCCTTGTGCTTACCTGGGGATTGAAGTCGTCCAGCCCGGTTCGCGACAAGATTGCACCTTGGATTCGGAAAGGTCAGAGTTTGATTTTCCCCGCCACGGTTCTTCCTCTTCTGGGGATGGCGGCATGCTATTACTTCTTTCACTGGCATATCCTCATCTGGATGGCATGGTATTGCGGAGTCCCCGCATTAGCCATGTTATTTGTGGGGGCTGCATCGTGGGCAAAGGAAGCCACCAAAGGCCTGCATGTCCCCGTTTCCCTGGCCATCTTTATTTTTGCAGGCCTCACGACTATCGTTGTGCTCGGACCGAACCCGATGGTTGACACCAGGCAATTTTGGGCTTCCCGCCGCCTTTTGGTTTTTGTTTTTCCGCTGGTCGCTCTGTTCGCCGCTCGCGGTCTTGCGGAGGGAGCCCGATGGGTGGGCAGGATGGGCAGCATTGTGCTGCTGTCGATCGTCCTCATGCCCGGGATCCATAACATTCGCCCCCTGCTTCATTTCACGATGTACCGGAGCGCCTCCCAGGACTTGCAGCGCTTGGCCGAACACATTCCGAGGGACGCGATTGTGCTTTGTGGGCCGACGGGAGAATGGAAAATTCCTACACCGCTCCGCTTTTTTTACGGGCGGCATGCTTTTGGGTTCAGGCAGGGGGTGCTGACTGCGGAAGTTCTCGACTCGCTCACAAAAACCTTTCCCGGCCACGAGCTCGATTTGGTGACGGTTGCACCACAGCTTCCCCTCATCGAGCTTCCTTATGGCCTCAAAAACGATCCCGTCATAAGTATTCCGATCAATTGGGAAGAGTTTAACGAGCCGAAGGACGGTTTGCCCCGCCGCTTTCATACCATAAGAGGCAATCTGGAATTATGGAAAATCCAGAAGCGACGACCGGACAGCTTTTTTGAAGCCACGGCCGTACGCTTGGAGACCTCCGGAGTGAAAGTCCGCGGCCTGTACGGTGCCGACCCGGGGAAATCCTATCGTTGGACAAATGGCCAAGCAGAATTGGTGATTCCGCGGGGAGCTGTGAAAGACTCGCGCGTGTTGTATATTGACCTGAGCGACAACCGGCCACAGCCGGCTGATACGCACGTCCTTCTCAACTCGAAGGAGATAGGTTCCGTGCAGGTTGAACGCGGCCGTGTTACGACTTTTTCTTATCACCTTCCCGCTAACTGGCTTTCCGGGTCGGGGGACCCCAAAATTGAATTGCGGACGCCGACGTGGAGTCCCGCCAAGGTCTTAGGCAGCGAGGACACCCGAGGACTGGGTGTCATGTTGTTAAATGTGGGCTTCCTGAAATAAATTATGAAGCTCATCATCCAAATTCCTTGTTACAACGAAGCTCTGACGCTTCCCCAGACGCTGCGGGAACTCCCACAGCAAGTAGAGGGTGTGGACACGGTTGAGTGGCTTATCATCGACGACGGCAGCACAGACGAGACCGCCGAGGTGGCCAAACGTTGCGGCGCCGATCACATTGTCCGCCTGGCGGGCCATCAAGGTCTGGCGCGCGGCTTTGCCATGGGCATCGAAGCCTGCCTCAGACGGAGCGCGGACATCATCGTGAACACCGATGCTGATAATCAATATCAGGCTGCTGACATCCCGCTGCTCATCGCCCCCATTCTGCGCGGAGAGGCAGACCTGGTGATCGGAACTCGGCCCATCGGAGAGACCGCGCACTTTTCTCTCGCCAAGAAGTTTCTCCAACGCCTCGGAAGTTGGGTCGTTCGCATCGTGTCTGGCACGGCCGTCCCGGACGCCACCAGTGGGTTCCGCGCCATGAGTCGCCGGGCGGCCCTGCGCCTGAACGTCTTTTCGAATTACACCTATACCTTGGAAACCATCATCCAGGCGGGCACTTCTAACATGTCCGTCGCTTCCGTGCCGATCCGGACCAACGCTCCCGTAAGAGAAACCCGGCTGGTGAAAAGCATTCCGGATTACATCAAGAAGTCGGTGATGACCATTTTTCGCGTTTTTATGCTTTATAAACCGCTCCGGTTTTTCGTCTATTCGGGGGCTCTCGTTTTCACCGCGGGATTTCTGCTGGGAGTCCGGTTTCTCTATTTCTATTTCACGGGAACGGGGCGCGGCCACGTCCAGTCCGTCATCCTGGCCGCAGTCCTGCTGTTATTGGGGGTGCAACTGGGGATCTTGGGACTTGTATCAGATCTCATCTCGACCAATCGCAGGCTCCTTGAGGACTTGCAGTTTCGGATACGCCAATCCGAGGCCGTCAAGAACAAGTAATTCAGTTTGTTTTTATTCCCGTCATACGAAAAAACTTCACCCATGAAGGCGAATCACCTGAGCAGCTCGAGCGCCATGGTCGTCGGCAATACATACGATAAATATAATTCGCAGAACCCGCTGGCCCGTTTCCTTTTCAGAAACTTCGTGCGTTGCGTGCAAACCCTGGTTGGATCCGTTCCGGCCTCCCAAATCCTCGAAGTAGGTTGCGGCGAAGGCTATTTGAGCGAGCTGCTCAGCCAATGGAAACCAGAGGCGGGGGTTTGCGGTGTAGACCTCTCGGAAAAAGTATTCGATGCGCGCGTGCGACATTTGCCGCGTGTTCACTTCTCGGTTCAATCTGCCTACCAACTGGCTTTTCCGTCCCAATCATTTGATTTGGTGGTCGGGGTCGAAGTGTTAGAGCACCTCGCGGCACCCCAGAACGCCTTGGCGGAAATCGGACGCCTGACGCGGCGCTATGTTTTGCTGAGCGTGCCTCGTGAGCCCCTTTGGCGGCTCCTCAACATGGCGCGGCTGGCGTACCTGAAGGATCTTGGCAATACGCCCGGCCATATCCAGCACTGGAGTTCATGTGCGTTTGTCCGTTTGGTAGGACAACATTTCACGGTCCTGCGGGTCTTGAGCCCTCTCCCGTGGACGATGGTGTTGGCCGAAAGAAGATGATTACCGCCGAGGTCCGCCAACCCGGCAATAGTTGAGACAAATGAAGCGGCTACTCTTTCTACTTCTTTCGCTTGTATTGGTAGCAGTGTTGGTGTGGAAAGCCGGCGGATGGAGGATTCTGCAGGTCCTTCATGACAGCAACCCGGATTGGCTGGCCCTGGGGATTGTGACCTATTTCGTGTCGTATATAGGCCGCACGCTCCGCTTTCGCTGTTTGCTGCGGCAGAAACGCGGAGGGTTTGGCCGGCTCGTGCAGGTGGTCTGCTGGCATAATTTCTGCAATCTGATCCTTCCCGCGCGGACTGGAGAATTGAGCTTTGTCTATCTCGTTCGGCAGCGCAAGCTGGATACGGCCGTTTCCGGCCTTTCCGCCCTCCTGGTGAGTCGGGTTTTCGATCTCAGTGCAGTGCTGCTTTTTCTGAGCAGCGCGTTGGTCGTTCGACAGGTCAACGTTTTCGGCTTGCGCCCGTCTATCCTTTGGCCTCTGGTTTTTGTGATCCTGGCCACGGTGGCGGTCATTCTCACCAGATTCTCGGCTCTTCTCACTTGGGCAGTCGAAACAAGTGGTCCTGTTCTTCACTTTCTCCACGCCACTCATCTTTCAGAGAAGTTGCGAGAAGCGGCGTCGGAATTTCGAAGAATGGAATCGGGTGCGCTTTATAGAAGGGGTTTCGCATGGACGCTCTTTCTGTGGACGTTCCAATTTCTCACGTTTTATATGCTGATGCTCAGCTTTGGCGTGTTCTTCAGTTTTTGGGAAGTCGTGATCGGCTCTGCAGCAGCCGCCATGGCAAGCTTTGTGCCAGGCCCCGTAGGAAGTTTCGGGCCGCTCGAAGCCGGTTGGGCGCTCGGCTTCGCATTTGTCGGCATGAGCCTGAGCAAGGGGCTGGCCACAGGATTTGCAATGCATGTCGTGGTCCTTGGTTTTTCAAGCATGTTTGCGTCCGTGGCGTTGCTGTTCTCAATTCCGCAGGCACTTGCAGGAAAGAAGGCCGTCTCCCCGTAGTGTCCAAATATTCGAACTTCTTGAAAAAGCGGCACATCGGACAATCCTCCTGCCCTGCTATGTTGCCTGTCATGACGCGCTTCCGCGTGGTACCCTCCACCGATGCGCCTCACCTTGGATCCCTTTCGTTTATTGGTGATGTCACTTGACGGCTGGATGAACCAACAACACGTATATTGCTTTATGTTTTTGTAGGCAACGACCCAGGCGTGAGGCATGAAATCAAGGTTTCTAATCTGTCCTTCGTAGCTGACGACCATCGCTGCCGAGGACGGCTTTCGCGCGCCACCGCTTCGCATCCCTGCTGCCCCAATCGGCGTGACAGATAAGGTTTGGTTTGGTGGGTTGTTCCATGTGCGCAAACTCTTCTCGCCGGAGCTCCCCGATGCTGATGCATTTTAACTTGCACCTGGGCGTTACGCTAGGCAAGCCCGGCAAGAACGATTCTTCCAGGGGTGGTGAGTGAGCAGATGACCTACGGCTGCGATGGAAGTGGCCTCAAATGTCCGCAGCTACAAGGTGTGAGCTTCGCTGTGTTTTAGCTATGCGCGGGCCGTGCCGCTTCAAAGAGGGTTGTGGGAGAAAAACTACATAACCCTTAGCTATGCTTTAGCTTGCAGGGAATTCCATGAAAATCCTCCAGAGAGAAAGGTGGGAAGGCAGATTAAGGCTATAAATCTCTGCAAGCGATTGCAGGACTTAAATTTGCCTTATTTTATGGGAAATTTCTTGACAGTTTGGTGCCGAAGAGAGGACTTTTAACCCGCTGGTGCGCCGTGGCCTTTGACCCGTCGTCGTGCGCACTCTAGTTTGTGAGCACGCAGAAGTCAAGGAAAAACGTGCTCACGCGTCCAGGTTTGGACACTTCAAAGGGAGGACTCGAAGGTGGGACTTGGTTTGGCCCTTCACGTGCACCCTTCCCGGCCCATCCTCCTCCCGGCGCGGTTCTTCCCTGGCCGGAGCGCCGCCCCGGTGGATCATGCGGCGGCGACGGCCGGGGCTGGGATTGAATCAGCTTCCGCCCTGCCGGAGGCGTTTCGGCGGAGGCGCGAGGGGCGGAGTTTGCATAATTCGTCATTCATCGGACGTGCTTCTCAGGCCATGCGGCGCGGGTGCGCACGGTGCAGCGCCGCGCTGGTGGCCTGAGAAGTGCGCCGCACGCGAAGCGCACGTACGATAATGACAATTATGTAAAAGGGCGCTTCTCAGCCCGTCCCGCCCCGAGCGCCGGAGCGAAGTGGGTTTGCGATTCCGGCCGCGAACTGCCCCGCCATTCCGCCCCCGAACTGCCCCGCCATTGCGCCGGCGAACTGCGCCGCCATTCCGTCCCCGAACTGCCCCGCGATTCCGCCCCCGAACTGCCCCGCGATTCCGCCCCCGGACTGCCCCGCGATTCCGCCCCCGAACTGCCCCGCGATTCGAGCGCGCCGCCTGCCTGGGGATCGAGCGCCCCGCCTGCCTGGAAATCGAGCGCGCCGCCTGCCTGGAAATCGAGCGCGCCGCCTGCCTGGAAATTGAGCGCGCCGCCTGCCTGGAGATCGAGCGCGCTGCCTGCCTGGAAATCGTCGTCAGAAATTAAACCAAGCAGAACGACGCCCACGACCACAGCAACCACAACCACCACGCGACGGCGGGGACCAGCCACAGCCACCACAGCGAACAGCGAACCCAGAAGCAAAACCGCGACCAGCGGGAGGGGAAAACCCAGAAGAGGTGTGGGCACATTTGGCGGCGTGGCCTGCCGAAGAAGAAAAACCAGAGACGAACCATGTGGCCCCCTTTCGCTCTTTCGTGAAGGGGGCCACGTGGTTTGTTTTTGTCTCTGGTTTTCGCTTCTTCTTCGGGCAGGACACCTGCCAAATTGTTTGTGCCCACACTTCTTGGGTTTTTCCCCTGGGCGTCGTCACGGTTGGTGGTGGTGCTTCTTGAATCCGGCTTCCTTGGACGCCTTTCGCTTCTGTGCTCACCGCCCCTGATAACTGGGCAGCCTTCACCGGATGGTCATTTCCTTGCGACTTCGAGGACAGCCGCGTGAACGGGGCTACTCGGCGGGCGGCAGGGCTTTGATTTCGATGGGGCGGGGCGGGAGTCCGTAGATTTCGCGGATGGTGCGGATGAGGTCGGCAGGACTTTGCTTCCTTTCGGCGCGGTCGGCGGTGACTTCGAGCAGGCGCTGCTGGGCTCGCGACTCGCGCAGCTTCTGGACGGCGAGGCGCTGGCGGAGTCGGAGGTTCTCGCGTTGCATCTTCTGTCTTGTCAGGATGGATGCGGAAATGACATCTCCTGAGATAATGCCTTGGAGTAAAACAGCCTCGGCGAGGGCGTCTTTATCCCCTTTTTGGAGGATGCGCTTGTATTCCCTCGCTTTTGCGACGGCTTCTTTGAGTCGCGCCGCCGCCCTGCTGAGGTTTTCGGAGCGGAAGTGGGGGCGGTGGCGCTTTTCGGCCTTGCGAAAACTGAGACGGCTGAGACGGGGCGTGCTCACGGTTTTTCCTTTCGGTGGATGGAGAGGAGCGCGGCGGTGGCGGCGAGGAGCGCGGCGGTGGCGGCGACCAGGGCAGCGATGGCGACGAGGAAGAGCATGGCGGCGGGGCCGGGCATTTCAGTACCTCTCTCCGTCGCGGCAGCGCTGGACGAATTCTTGCAGGGCGGGCCGGGGTATGAGGATGCGGTTGCCCAGGCGGATCGAGTCAATGCGGCCGTCGCGGAGCATGCGGTAGAGCGTGGCCCTGGGGAAGGGGACGGAGAGTTCGCGCTCGACGAGGAGCTGCGCTGTGCGCACGGTGAGCGGCCGTTCGATTACATCTTCCATGCGGGGGTTTCCTTTCTTTCGGTCGGGGAGCGGGCGAGGGCGGCGATCTGGCGTCGCTTTTCTTCGGTGGTGGGCAACGTGAGCGCGAGGGCGAGGGATTCGATGATGGAGGCCTGGGCGTCCACGATGTCGAGGAGGTTCTCGACCTGGGGGCGGAGCGAGTAGCGCCGCCTGGCTGGTGTGCTCACGGAGTTACCTGGTGATTTCGTGCTCACGCGAGGATCTCCGGGAGCAGGATTCGGCGGGGGAGTTTTCGGGTGCCGAGGTGATGGAAGGGGGCGTATTCGACGGCGGTGCCGAAGATTCCGAGGTGCTCGGGGTTGCGGACGTCGGTGAGAGAGCCGAGCAGTCGGCCGGTCCTGTCGAGGAGGGGCCAGGACGCGGGGCGCTTCCTGGGCGGCCACGGCTGGCCGAAGGTTGCGCCCTGGGTGGAGAACTGCTCGGCTTCTTCGGCGCGGAGTTGCTCGAAGGCGGTTTCGATGGCCTGGGCGCTCGCTTCTGCGAGTGCGCCTGTCAGGGCTGCATCGAATCCTTGGAGCGCGACCGTGCCGGAGAGTGTGTCCATGTTGGGGCCGGGTTGGGAGCCCGCCGCCTGTGGTCTTGCGAGTGGTAGTCGGCGGCGGGCTTTCTGCCTGGGGAGAGGCTACGCCTGTAGGCCGTCGCTGTCAATGTCCTCGGCTAGTTCGGTGGCGTACTGGGCGAGCTCGCCGATGGGCTTGCAGGCGGGGCGGTCGGGGCCGGTGGCGAGCTGGCACTCGATGATCTGGATTTGCTCGGCCAACCAGCGGAGTTTTGCGGAGAGGGCGTCTTGGGTCATGGTTGCCTGCCTTTCTTGGTTTCGAGGGGAAGTTCCTGCTGGGCGGCGCGCTCATGGAGCTCGCGCCCGGTGGCCGCGATTTGTTTGCTGATGGCTTCGGCCACGTCGCGGGCGTCGCCGACGAGCTCGCGGAGCGTGGCGAGCGCGAGCACCTGGGCGCGTTGGTCGGTGAGTTGCCGGGCGATGATTTGCAGGTGTCCTTGGGTCATGTTCACCTCGCTTCCTTGAGGGCCTTGGCGACGGCGGCGAGCACGGCTTCATTGCGGGCGCGCTCGCGTTTCGCTTCGGTCTTCCCCTTGAACGGTCCTGCCGGCGTAGGTGTGAGCACGGCGGCGATCGCGGGCTGCCAGCCGCCGCCGCTGGTGATGAGGACGGGCTTCCCCGCCTTGATGAGCTTGCAGAGATCGCGTCTTGCTTCGCGTGTGGTCATTTCTGGTGTTCCTTTCCTGGGCCGTTCTTTTCTGGCCCGAATTGTGGGCCTGGGCGGTCCGTGGCGCGTTCGCTGGGCCTGCCCTGGTGTCTTTCTACCTGCCTTTCTGGGCGGTTCTCGCTTCGGCGGCGAGATCCTCGGCTTTGCGGAGCGCGTACTCGTGGGCGGCGGCGGCGTTGTCGAAGTGCTCGCGCTCGGTGATTCCGTTCTGGTGGCGCACGCGCACGAGGTAGCGGCCGTTGTATTTGCTCTCTTCGACGGTGCCGCGAGGCAGGGCGCGTGTGCCGGGGAGGAGTTGTTCACTGAACTGCATTGGGGTTTCTCCTTTCCATAGCGGCGATGGCCTGGCGCAGCTCCTCCAGCTGCGGGTGTACGTAGAGCGTGGTGGTCTGCGAGAGCGCCGCGTGGTGCAGCACGGTCATGGCGGCGCGGCTGGCATGTCCGAGGAGGGCGGAGACGACGAAGGGGTTCGGCGCTGCCGCCGCGAGCCGGGTGGCGAAGGTGTGGCGCAGGTCGTGGAACCTGAACCGGAAGCCGACTCGCGGCCAGAGCTTCTTGAGGAAATCGCTGCCTTTCTTCACCTGGCGGCTTCCGTAGGTGAAGAGCAGGGCGTCGGGCGAGCATCCCTGGGTTAGCGACTCGAGTGATTTGTGAGCACGAGCGGTCAGGGGGACCTGGCGGAGCGTGCGGGTTTTGGTGGACCAGATTGTGAGCACGTTCGGCGCGGCCGCGTAGTGGTTCTTGCGCAGGGCGTGGAGCTCACCGAGGCGGGCACCGGTGTCGAGGGCGAGGATCAGCTTGAGCCTGATTCGGTCGGTGACCGAGGCTAGGACCTTGGCCTCTTCCTCGTAGGTGAGCACGATGCCCGGCCGTGGTTTGGGGCACCGGGTGTCGAGGCCGGAGGCGGGGTTTGCGGGCAGGAAGCCGTTGCGCGCCAGGCTGTCCATCCAGCGGCGAATGAGCAGGTGGTCGCACGCCAGGGTGTAGGGGCTGACTTCGGTGGACCGCTTCGAGCTCCACTTCTGGAGAAGGAGGGGGGTGAGGTCCGCGACGGGCGGGTCGAGCAGGTCGCGGATGAGCACGGAGATCCTCGCGGCCTGGTGGGTTTTCGTCTTGGGGCTTCCGGCGTAGCTCGCCTGCCAGACTTGCAGGGCTTCGCTCATCTTGAGGGTGAGGGACTGGGCGAAGTTCTTGGCTCCGGCCTTGGCTGTGCTCACGTTCTCGCGGAGGCGGGAGTCGAGTGCTTTGGCGGCGGCTTCCTGGCCGACGAAGCGGCGGTGGCGGATGCCGAATTCGTCGCGCCAGTCGATGCCCCAGCCTGCGGCGGTCTTGTAGAGCGCCAACTGTCCACCTTTGGACGGCGGGCGGGTTCACGATTGGGGGTTGTTCACAGGCTGGGCGCTTGAGCCTGCGGGGTTTGCTCTCTGGGTGTCCTAAGTGCTGGTGCCGAAGAGAGGACTCGAACCTCCACTCCCTGACGGGAACTACACCCTGAATGTAGCGCGTCTGCCAATTCCGCCACTTCGGCTCAGTCGAAAGCAAAACACCGCCCGGCCTCACACTGGTTCCGTTCAGGCTCAGGCGGCAATTTCTCATCTTGCCATCCGCCCCGGCTCCTGTCAAGGCAGGGGCAGCGCACTATCCACAAGGGATCGAAGCCCGCCGGCGTACGCGGCGTTACGATTTGAAAATCCAGCGGCCAAGGACGACCAATCCTGCCAGCAACTTGATGCCGTCCAAGCCCGTGAAAGCGCCGTGCAGCATCCAGAAACGCTGCATGCCGGGCGGAGGCGGATTGCGCGGCAGAAAATCAATGCTCCGCCCGAGCGAAATGATGAGCGGCGTAACCACCACAGCAAGAATCAGGACGATGGCGAGCATGCAGCCCACGACGACCAGGCTGAACGTATCGCGCGGCGCCTGCGGGTAGAGGAGCAGGAGGAGAATCGCTCCCAGAACGATCTGTCCCCAACCGTAGGCGCGAAAGATCGTGCGATTAATTTC
>JAHEKS010000229.1 GCA_024638215.1 Acidobacteriota bacterium
CCTCACGGTGCCGCGCGCCCGGCCGCTTTGCCAGGGGCGCACCTGCCGAGCCCTCGGTCAGGAGCTTTGAGCCCGCCGGACAAGCAATTCCATCTTGTCCTTCGCCTGCAGCTTCAGCTTCTTCAGCCGCACTTCTTCCATCTGTTCCTGTTCGCTCAAATAAGTTTTGGCTGAGAGTTGATCGAGCTGGGCGGAGTATTGCGTGTGAATGTCTCGGAGGCGCTGATATTCCTCGTTGGTGGCCATCAACTGCTCCCGGATGGCCTCGGTTGGGCTGCTCACGGGTGTATCACCTCCACGCTTAAGATGGCTCTCGGGAAAGCCTAGCACACGGAGCGCAGCCCTTCAAGCGAAAGCGGAGCAAAGCAAGCGTGCGGGTGGAAATCAAAAAACAAACCCCCGGACAGGAGCTCCGGGGGTTTTAACATTCAGAATCGAGGCGATCCAATAACGGCCAGCACATTGCGGCCATGGAGACCTGAGAGTCTTTACTTGGATTTCGCAGGGTTCTCGCCTTGCTGTCCGGATTTCTTTCCCTTCGAAGCACCCTTTTTCTTCGAGTGCATCTTATGTGACTTGGTGGTCGCGGTCGTTGAAGTCTCTGACTTCTTCGACTTGTGGGTCTTCGCCGAAACCGGCAGAGCCAGAGCGAAGGCCACGGCCAGAGTGCACATCAGGGTGAATAATTTCTTCATAGAGTGAAACTCCTCCTTGTAGAATTGATTGCCCACCCGTGCGAAGGCACGTCGGATGCCAACCGGCGCTGCGGCTCTCGGCTTTCCTGTAAGCGTCCCT
Source organism: Acidobacteriota bacterium (assembly GCA_024638215.1). GTDB lineage: Bacteria > Acidobacteriota > Terriglobia > UBA7540 > UBA7540 > JAHEKS01. The sequence goes on from JAHEKS010000229.1 coordinate 796, forward strand.
CTTTGCAGTGGCTTGGCGGCGCAGAAGGCAACCGGCGCTATTCACGCACGAATGCTGCGCCCTGGAAGGAATACACGATACCGTGCATTCGCTGCACGATATCGGAAAAGCAAGGTGGCCAGCGCCGTTTCGGCAAGCCCAGATTTCTGTTCAAGGTGATCTTGCGGACTTGAAATGATCAACGAATCGCGGGCACGACGGCGGGCGGGAAAAGTTCCAGGGAGAGGACGTAAGCATCCTCGCGCGGGTCGTGGTAATAGTCCTTGCGCTGCGAGTGCAGTCCGAAACCAACCGAATAATAGAGCGCCAGGGCCGCGCGATTGGACTGGCGAACTTCCAGGAAAATTCGCTTGGCTCCGGCTTCGAGCAATCTTCGTCGCCCTTCGGCCAGCAGCGCCCTGCCCACGCCCTGGTTGTAATGCGCCGGGTCCACGGCGATATTGCGCAACTCCGCTTCATCAATGATGCGATAAAAGGCCGCGAAGCCGAGCACCTTCACGGGCTCCATGGTCTCGAACTCCGCCACCAGAAAAGTTCCGCGCGGATCAGCGGCCAGGTGAGCGTATTCGGACTCCGGCCACTGGGCGGTGAGAGGACTCTTGGCCTGGATAGCAAGGACTTCGGCCATGTCTTGCTTTTCAAATTGCCGGACCTTCATCGCTTTCCGTTCTCAGTCTGAAATAATCCGCGCCGAGTGAAGCGGGCTTCGGAAACTCCAGCCGTCTCCTCACTCCTGCCAATGGAGTTCCGCGTCGGTGCGGCGAATATAGCAGGCATCGAGCTCAGCCGGAGATTGTATCTTACCCTCAGAGCTCCGTTGCGCAGCAATTCGGGCGATGGCGGGCACCAGCAATCCCGCGACAACCTGGCGCCGGATCGTGCCGGGCAAGATTTCCGCCAACTTCTGCGCGGCTTGATCGTGCTCGCGAACCAGGCACGTCAGGTTCGCGCCCGCCGGAACTTTTTGGGAAAACGCCTCAGCCAAATCACCGGGTTTTAAGATCCACCCTTCTCCCAGCGCCTCATATTTTGCCGGGGCGCCCGCGGAGCCGGCAATGCGTCGAAAGAGGCCGGCGTACAATTCACCTCGCCGCGCATCGAGCAGGGAAGCGGCCCATTCGGTTTCGGGCTGCGCTTGCACGGCCAGAGCAGCCAGTTCGGAGATTCCGCAGACCGGCCGGCCAAAGGTTGTGGCCCAGCCCTGCGCTGCCGCCACGCCGACTCGAATCCCGGTAAACGACCCGGGGCCGTTCGAAACGGCGAACAGATCCACGTCGGCGAGTTTCAAAAGCGTTTCCGCCAGCAGCCGCTCGACCATTTCAAAAATCAGGACCGAATAGTTGGCGCGGCCGTCGTTCTCTGCCATGGCCAGGCAATCGCCGTCCCTGAAAATTCCCGCGCCGCCGCGCTCGTTGGTGGTATCCAAGGCGAGAATCAGCATCGCGGCCATTATATGCCAAGCGGTGCGGCACAGAATCTCGCACCCGCGCGAACGGTTACAAATCGCGCAGCTCGCTCTCGCTCAGGCCGAAGTAGTGGCCCAGCTCGTGCAGCAGCGTGGCGCGAACCTGGCGGCGAATTTCCTCGTCCGAGCGGCACACTGCCTCGATGTTCTTCTGGTAGAGATAAATGTGGTCGGGCGGCCCGGCGTAAAAGACGCTCTTCTCTGTGCGAGGCACGCCGTGAAAAAGCCCCAGCAGCAGCGAGCCGCGTTCCGGCTCCTCGGGCGGTGCGTCCTCGACGATGATGGCCACGTTCGTCAACTTGCTCCGGAAGACTTCCGGCAGCAGGTCGAGCGACTGCTCCACCAGTTTTTCAAATCGCTTGCGTTCCATGAGATGGCGAGGTTTTCGGCAACCTGACCCACCAGCGATGAACGTCGCGGCAATAGGCGTCGTAAGTTGCGCCGAACTGTTTCCTCAGCGTGGGCTCTTCGTAGCAGATTACAAAAAGATGCGCCGCCAGGAACAGCGCCACGGCCAGAATCAGAATCGAAATCGAGCGCGCGTAGAGGCCAAACCCCGCGAGAAGCGTCACGCCGCCGACGTACATAGGATTCCGCACGAACCGGTAAGGGCCGGCGGCGACGAACTGGCGCGGAGCATCAAAGGGCGCGGGCGTTCCGCGGCCGCGAGCGATGAACTCTCCAACGCACCACAAGCCGAGCACCGCACCGGGGAGCATCAGCACTATTCCCGCGGCACCCGCCCAGCCGGGCAGGGCGATTCCGAGCAGGGGATCGAAAACGCGGACGCTCAGCGCGGCCCAGCCCCACAAGGCGAAGAAGCCGGTCATGTAAATCAAGGAGCGAAGCGCGATAAAGAGAGTTTTCATCTCTCAGCCGTTTCCGATGACCTGGTCCACTCTTCCGTCTCCTGCCGTTCGAGAGGCCGAGTGGCGCGTGTCACCGATATGTTACAATGACTGCTCAAATTCGGCCATTGCAGTAGGAATCCACAACCGGCCGCGATCCGGTCCGCTGGAGATAAGAAGGTGGAATCACTGGCCCTGACTCGTCCGGAACTGGAAAAGCTGGTGGAAGCCATCGCGCTGGAAGTGATGCGCCGGCTCGGCCCCTCCGCCTGGATGAGCGAAGAACTGGAGAGCTGCTCCGCGCCCGCGGGGCCTACCTGCGGCGCGGTGTGCATGAACGATCAGCCGGCGGAAATCCGCGCCTTGGCGGGTCTGATGGACCACACGCTGCTGCGCCCGCAGGCGACGCGCGCGGAGATCGAGCGGTTGGCGGAAGAGGCGGCGCGCTGGTGCTTTGCCACCGTCTGCGTGAACCCGACGTGGGTGCCTCTGGTGGCGGAGCGGCTGCGCGGGTCGGGAGTGAAAATCGCCGCGGTTGCCGGTTTCCCGCTCGGCGCCTCACTCACTTCCGTCAAGCGCGCGGAAGCGGAGGCGGCGATCCTTGCAGGCGCACACGAAATTGATATGGTCATGAACGTCGGAGCGATGAAATCCGGCGATCTGGCGCGCGTCGAGAGCGACATTCGTGGCGTGGTGGAGACCTGTCACGCCGGCGGTGCGGCGCTGAAAGTCATCCTTGAAAACGCTTATCTGACCGACGACGAAAAAGTGGCGGCGTGCCAGGCGGCGCAGCGCGCGGGGGCGGACTTCGTCAAGACCTCCACCGGCTTCGGCCCATCAGGCGCGAAAGAAGAAGATGTGCGGCTGATGCGGCGAACCGTGGGTCCGGCGATGGGCGTGAAAGCCGCGGGCGGGATTCGCAACCTCGCCGACGCCCTGCGCATGCTGCAGGCGGGCGCCATGCGCCTCGGCACCAGCGCCAGCGTCGCCATCCTGGAGGAAGCCGTGCGATCCCTCCAGCCCGTGAACTGAACCATGCCTGAAACCACCCCCTCCCAAGGAAGGCCGCTGGAGCTGACCGAACTCCTGACCCTGCTGCTGGAGGTCAGCGAGCAACTCAGCTCGACGCTCGACCTGGACGAGCTGATGCGCCGCATGGCCTCCATCGTCAAGCGCGCAATTGATTACGATGTCTTCGCGATTCTCCTGCTCAAGGAGAAGGCGCAGGAACTCTACGTCCGCTTCAGCGTCGGCCATCCGGACGAAATGGTTCGAACCCTGCGCGTGAAAGTGGGCGAAGGCATTGTGGGCCGCGCCGCCGCCACGCGAAAATCGGTCCTCGTCAATGACGTCCGGAAAGACCCCGCTTACATTCAGTCGCTCGCGGCGGTGCGTTCGGAGCTTGCGGTTCCGCTCATCGCCAAGAACCGCGTCATCGGCGTCATTGACCTGGAAGCGCCGTGGCCCGATTTTTTCACCGAGCAACACCAGAATCTGCTGGAACTACTGGCCGGCCGCATGGCGCTGGCGGTGATGAACGCGCGCCTCTACCGCCGCACCCTGCGCCAGGCCCGCACCCTGCAACTGCTCAATGAAATTAGCCGCGAGCTGAGCTCCGTCCTAGTCCTGAAGGACCTGCTGCGCCGCATCGGGACCCTGACCAAGCGCCTGATTGATTATCACCGCTTCAGCATCCTGCTTCTGGATGAGCAGACGCGAACGCTCAACCCGGTCATCGCCGTGAAGCAGGATGAGAGCACGCCGGAAAAATACAACCTGACGCTCGACCAGGGGATCGTGGGAGCGGCGGCGCGCGAGCTGAAAACCATCCTCGTCCCCGACGTGGCGCGGGACAAACGTTACATTGCGCTGAATTCGGACACCCGGTCCGAACTCGCGGTCCCGCTTGTTCACGGAGACCGCGTGATCGGCGTGATGGACCTGGAGAGCCCGCAACTGGCCTATTTCACCGAAGAGCACGCGCGCCTCATCGCCACCCTCGCGCCTCAGATCTCCATTGCCATCGAGAACTCGCGTCTCTATGAGCGAGTGGTCCGCAGCGAGGCGCGCCGCCAGCGCGATCTCGATCGCGCCCGCGAAATCCAGCGCCACTTGATGCCGACGCTGGCGCCGCAGATTCCCGGCCTTGAGGTTCAAGTGCGTTTCCAGCCGGCCGTCGAATTGGGAGGCGACCTCTTCGACTTTTTCGCTTATGCCAAGGACCGCCACGTCCTGGCGATCGGCGACGTGAGCGGCAAGGGCGCTCCGGCGGCGCTGTACGGCGCCATGGTGAGCGGAATCCTGCGCAGCCTGGCCCGGGAGAAACTGGCGCCGCCTGAGTTGCTGCTGCGGCTGAACCTGGCCCTGTTGGAACGCAAAATCGAAGGCCATTTCATCACCCTGACCTACGGACTCTGGGAAGCCAAAACCAAAACCCTGCGGCTCGCAAACGCCGGGATGCCGCTGCCTCTGCTTCTGCACGGCGATCAGATTCGGCAGATTCGCGTGGAAGGCGTCCCCCTAGGATTGCTGGCCAACACCGAGTATCAGGAGTCCACGGTTCACCTGGAGAGTGGGGATCTGCTGGCGATGTTTTCGGACGGGTTTGTGGAAGCGGCGCGCGGGGACGATGAGGAGTTCGGCTACCGCCGCCTGGAAAAAATCCTGCGCGAGCACGCCCAGCGTCCGGTCAGCGAAATCCTGGGAACAATCTCCGCCGAGGTCGCCCGTTTCGAGGCGGGACATCCGCGAAGAGACGACCAGACGCTGATGTTGATGAGAGTGCGATGAGCGAGGCGGGACGGTTGCGGCCTGCCCCTGCGGGTTTACGGTCCGCGCTTCCTTCTGCGCGCGGTTTTCCCTCAGCGGTTCTCCATGAGTCATTTTGAGTATCGGGCGGGCAAACTCTATTGCGAAGGCACGGCGGTGGAATCCGTCGCCGCGCAATTCGGGACGCCCGCCTACGTTTACAGCCGGGCGGCAATTTTGGAGAATTTCGACCGGCTGCAGCGCGGCTTGGCGAAGGTCTCGCCTCTGATCTGCTATTCCGTTAAGGCAAACTCCAACCTGAGAATCCTGAACTTGCTGCGCGAAGCGGGCGCGGGCTTCGACATTGTCTCGGGCGGCGAGCTCGAGCGAGTGCGCAGGGTGGGCGCGGACGCCGGGCGCGTGGTTTATTCCGGAGTAGGGAAAACTCAGCAAGAAATTGACGCCGGGCTCGGGGCCGGCATTCTCATGTTCAACGTCGAATCGTCGGGCGAGCTGGACTTGATTGAAGCCCGCGCCCGGCACCTCGGCAAGCGCGCCAACATATCGTTGCGCATCAATCCCGACGTTGAAGCCCACACGCACCCTTATATTTCGACCGGCGAAGTGATCCACAAGTTCGGAGTGCCGAAAGCGGAGGCGATGGATTTGTACCGGCGCGCGGCCGCCTCGCCTCATCTGAGAGTTCGCGGCGTCGCTTGCCACATCGGCTCCCAGATTCTCGAGGTCGAGCCGTTCCTGGAAGCGCTCGACGAGCTTTCGCACGTCGAGGAAGCCCTGCGCGCATCCGGCATCCCGGTGGAGTTCCTTGATTTGGGCGGCGGCCTTGGAATTCGCTACGCCGATGAAGAGCCTCTCGACGTGGCGCGACTCATGGCTGAGCTCACGCGGCGCCTTGAGGGCAAGCCTTACCGATTGATTCTCGAGCCGGGCCGCGCCCTGGTCGCCGAAGCGGGGATTTTGCTGGCGCGCGTCCTCTACGTGAAGCGCAGCGAGCCGAAGAATTTCATTGTTGTAGACGCGGGGATGAACGACTTGATGCGGCCGGTGCTCTACGGCTCGTACCACGTGATTCTTCCCGTGGAGCGGCGCGAGGCGCGGAAGTTGCGCGCCGACGTGGTGGGGCCGCTTTGTGAGACAGGAGATTTCCTGGCGCAGGATCGCGAAATGGCCGACGTCGTGCCCGGCGACTTGATCGCCATCATGACGGTGGGCGCTTACGGTTTCGTGCTGACCTCCAATTACAACTCGCGCCCGCGGCCGGCGGAGGTGATGGTTTCCGGCGAGCGCGCGGAACTGATCCGTCCGCGCGAACGCATGGAAGATTTGATGGCGGGTGAGGCGGCGGAATGAAAAACGAGAAAGAAGCCAGAAGTCGGGAGTCAGAAATCAGAAGCAAGAACCGACAAGCCGACCCTCAGTCCGCCCCTGGAACCGGGAATTCAGCAGGCACTGACTACTGACTACTGACTACTAACTTCCTACCTCTCCCCCCACTTCAACTTTTCCCGCAGGATTTTGAAATAGTCGCGCGTGAGCGGCTGGATGATTTCCACCGTCGAATCAGCTTTTCTCATGCGCACGATGTCTTCGCTGTGCGCGGTGATTCCCATCTGGCCGTCCACGGTGAGGTAGGCGGCTTCGCGCGGAGCTTTGACGGCGACCTCGATGATCGCGGTATCGGGCAAGACGAGCGGGCGGTTGGTGAGCGTGTGGGCGCAAATCGGCGTGACCAGAAAAGCCTCCACGGAAGGGGCCACGATAGGTCCGCCCGCCGCCAGCGAATAGGCGGTCGAGCCGGTGGGAGTTGAAATGATGAGCCAGTCAGACTTGTAAGTTGAGACGAAGTGGCCGTCCACCATGACCTCAAAGTCGAGGATGCGCGCGATCGCGCCTTTGTTCACCACCACGTCATTCAGCGCCAGGAAAGTTGAAATGACTTCGTCGGCGCGG
>JAHEKS010000230.1 GCA_024638215.1 Acidobacteriota bacterium
TGGCGTCCATGCGGCGATCGCAGGTCACCAGGCGCGCCGCACCGCCGGTGATACGGTCCAGCTCCATGCCCATGGCGATGATGAGGACGTCGTAGGTGCTCAGGCTCCAGTCCTCGCCCTTCTTCGCGCCTTTGGGTCGCTCGGTGAGAAAGAGGTGCTCGAAGGGGATGATGTGGTCCACGTCCAGGATGTGGTAGCGGTTCATTTCGTAGTGATAGAAGAATTGGCCGTTGTGGATGTCGCTCCCGAACGTCTGCTTGCAGAGCTTGTAGAGGTCAGCATTCAGCTCCCTCTTCCGGTAGTGCAGGCGCGCCAACGCGTTAAAGGTCTCCGCAACGCAGAAGTTGGGGATCAGCAGGAAGGCTTTGCCCAAGCCGCGCTGTTCGATCAAATGATCGAGTTTGGGCGTGACCTGCTCATCGGGAACATAGAGGTGGATGACCGCGCTGGCATCAATAAGATAATACAGGCGCAAGCGAGAGGCGTGCTTGGCGACAGGCTCGGCGCCGGCGGGATATTCCTGGATTTGGCAGCGCCGCCGGCGAATTTCGTCGAGGTCCCGGACCCGCTCCAGAAATTCCTGCGCAAAGAGGCCGAAGCTTTCTCCGTATTTCTTCTTCAGCTTGTCTTCCAGACAGTACATCTCCGCCTTCGAAATTCAGCGCGCAACCTCTCGCCGCGGGATGGGCGATCACCGGCAAGTAAATGCCGAAGGAGCTCAGTTGTCAAGCCCCGGCACGGGTGCGCCTCCTCCCACCTCTGGCGTGCCCTGCGGCGGGCAGTCAAACTAAATCATATATATAGATATATCCTTTGAGTGCATACATATAAGTCTGCATATTATTACGTGTAGCATACTTACCGGACTCCCTTCGTGCTCGCGCAGGGTGCCGAGGCGCTAGCCACGGCAAGCGAGTCAAGTTCTCAAGCCTGGGACAGGCTACCGCAAGTCGAATCTGTCGAGGGATACTGCATTGAAAACAAATGGCTTGTGTTGAGTTGTTCCACGTGGAACCAGGCCGTCACAAGCCCGGAAGAGTTTGGCGAGTGAAGGGTTTGTCCTTCTTGACGCCCGGCCTACAATCTCCTTGTGCTTTCCAATGATAACGTGCGCGAGCTCCTGGCCCCATTTGATGTGTCCCTGACAACTTCGCAAACGGCCCAGTTGCTGTCGTACTTGCGCCTGCTGCTGCGTTGGAATCAAAAGATCAACCTGACGGCAATCCGCACGCCGGAAGATTGTGTGGCGCGACACTTCGGCGAGAGTTTGTACCTGACCAACCTGGTTGAAATCCAAGGGCGCCTGTTGGATATCGGAAGCGGTGCTGGCTTCCCTGGTCTCGCCATGAAGATCCTGCGTCCCGGCTTGGCAGTCACACTCATGGAGCCGGTCTCCAAGAAGCGCGCCTTTCTGAAGGAAGTCACGCGCGCCTGCGGCATGACCGATGTCGAGGTGACTGGCCATCGCGCAGAAGAGTTTTCAGCCCGATTCGGAAATGCTGCTTACGATATCGTCACAATGAGAGCTGTGGGGGAACCGGAAAAGATGGCCACATTCGCCGCACGCTTCCTGAAACCCAGTGGGAAGCTCTGTCTCTGGCTGGGCAAAGGTCAAGTGGCCTCGGTCCAGTCGGTGAGCCAAGGGATTCTGTGGGGAATCCCCCATCCAATACCTCTATCCAGGCAACGGCTTATTCTCATCGGAACAATCGACAGTAGCTAGCTCGACTCCCCCGGGGATCGCACTGGTTGCGCGACTGAGATCTCCTTGTGCTGCAATTTATTGTGAAGAATAGACCGGATGTTTCACGTGAAACGTCCGGTTTCCTCCGGCTTGCTGGAGCCACAATGTGCTTGCGCCCAAGCCACCAATCTGTTAGCTTTCGAGACATTTTTGAGGGTTTTTCGTGGCGCGCATCATTGCCGTAGCCAATCAGAAGGGTGGCGTGGGCAAAACCACGACCATCATCAATCTCAGCGCCTCGCTAGCAAGCCTGGGCAAGAAGACGCTTGTGGTTGACTGCGATCCCCAGGCTAACAGCACAGGCGGCTTGGGGTTTCCTAAGAGCCCTTCGCGCCGTTCGCTTTACCACGGGCTCATGCTCGACGCTCCGTTGGAGACTTTGATCCTGAAATGTGAGGTCGACGAGCTGTTTCTGATCCCCTCTGACAAGAACTTGGTGGGAGCGACGGTCGAGATGGTCGAGCAATCGGAACGCGAGCACGTTCTTGATCGGAAGCTTACACCAGTTCACGACCATTTTGAGTTCATCCTTCTCGACTGCCCGCCGGCGCTCGACCTGCTCACATTGAATGCTCTGGTGGCCGCAGACTCGGTTCTGGTGCCAATTCAATGCGAGTACTTTGCTTTGGAGGGTGTGTCGGAGCTCTTAGACACCTTGATGCGCATTCGGAGAGCCCATAACCCGAATTTAGCCATCGAGGGGATCCTCCTGACCATGTACGATGAGCGCACGAACCTCTCGCATCAGGTCAGAGATGATCTGAAGAGTTTCTTTGGGGACCAGATTTTTTCAACCCTCATTCCGCGCAACGTTCGCTTGGCGGAAGCGCCCAGCTACGGGAAACCCGTCATGCTGTACGATCCACAGTGCCGAGGTGCAGCGAGCTATCTTGAACTCGCCAAGGAGGTTATAGGTCATGTCCAGAAAGGCATTGGGACGGGGGCTTAGTTCGCTCATTCGCGAGGTGGAAACGGCTCCGGCAGCCGGGCTTGAGCAGATCCCTGTCGAGGCGATTGACCCTAACCCCTTTCAGCCGAGACGGGCTTTTCCGGAAGAAACCCTCAGGGAACTCTCTGACTCCATTCGTACGAGCGGCGTGGTGCAGCCCGTTCTATTGCGTCGCGCCGGTGCAGAAGGCCGCTTCCAGTTGATCGCGGGCGAGCGCCGTTGGCGGGCAGCTCGCCTGGCAGGATTGGAGGCCATGCCGGCCGTCATTCGCGAAATGGGCGACCGCGAGACCCTTGAGCTGGCCCTCACCGAGAATCTGCTTCGGGAGGACTTGAACCCATTGGAGGTGGCCAGGTCTTACCAGTTGCTCCAGCAGAACTTTCACCTGAGCCATGAGGAGATAGCAGAGCACTTGGGAGTCAATCGCACGACGGTCACGAATTCGCTTCGGCTGCTAAGGTTGCCTGAGGCCGTCCAAGCCATGCTGGAGGATGGCGAAATCAGCGCCGGACATGCGCGGGCACTGGCGGGACTTGAAGACGAGAAGACCGTCGTTCGGATTGCTCGCCATGTTGTTAAGAAGGGGCTTTCGGTTCGGCAGACTGAAGAACTGATTGCTACGCCCGCAATCGAACTGGCGAGGCGCGTTCCCAAGGCCGCGCCCAAGATCGATCCCAATATTCGAGCCGCAGTGCTGGAGCTTGAGCGAACCCTCGGGACTCGAGTCAGGATCGTGGGCAACGGCACCCACGGCCGAATAGAAATCAAATACTTTTCAGCGGACGATTTGAGTCGGCTTTACGACTGGATTGTTAGACGTTAAATACTATTATTATAGTAGTTGTGTAGATAACAAGTGCATATGGACTACAGCGATAGTTTTCAATCATCACTTTCTTGAGGTTTCAACGGAGGATAATATGTTCTCCACGACCAAGAAGAAGCGGCGCCGCCAGCAATTGGCGGAATTCCTTGATGAGGAAATGGTGGGGATGGTCGAGCCGGGCATCGAGTTCGAAGGGCGGCTGAAGTTCGCCTCAGGGATGATTCGGTTGAACGCTCACTTCAAGGGAGAGATCCAGTCCGAAGGCTTGATCGTAGTGGCCGACCAAGGGGAAGTGGAAGCGGAGATTCACGCCCGCAACGTCAGCGTGGCAGGCAAGGTTAAGGGTGCCATCCACGCTCGCGAACGAATCGAAATCCGCGAGCATGGCGTGGTGCTGGGCGATATCTACACACCCTCTTTGGTCGTGGATCCGGGCGGCTACTTCGACGGCCAGTGCCATATGCCTACACCAGCCGACCCGCTCAAGCAGGGCACAAAGGGAACAGGATCGAAGGAGCAATCTTAGGAGCTCTGGAGGCCACTGAATCCAAGTGGATTGAGGGCAGGACAAACGCAGTCGTGAACCGCACGGCCACGTCAGGGCAGACAATCCTCGCCCTGATTCATCTCCGCCTCGGGAATTTACTCAAATCCAAGTAATAACTACGCTTGTCGTTTTTCGGTTTGACTGGTGAGCTGGCGCGTCTCCTGCCACGTGTGAACCATGCGGTGGATGACCGTGAAGTTGGACATGACCGCAATAACCCAGAGCACCGCTTCCATACGGTCCGAAAGGGCGCCAATAATAAGGAGGACAACGCGCTCGGGGCGCTCCAGAAAGCCCACCTTGCAGGAGGGAATCGTGTTCTCGGCGCGGGCGCGGGTATAACTGACCATCACCGAGCCGATCATGGCGACGGCAACCAGCGTGACGTACCCGAAGCGGTTGACGCGGCCATAGTAAACCAGCAGGCCGATGAGAAGAATGAGGTCAGAGTAGCGGTCCATCACCGAATCGAAGAAGCCGCCGAAGGGCGTCACGCGGCCGGTAAAGCGCGCCACGCGGCCGTCAGTGAGATCGAAGATTCCCGCCAGGATGATCGTCGCGCCCGCCCATCGGAAATAGTCCTCGGCGAATAAGTACGCCGCCACCGCATTGATGGCCATGCCGATAAAGGTCAGAAAATTGGGATTGATGCGGCTGGCGGCGAAGGCGCGAACAATGGCTTCGACGGCGCGGTTACCGGCCTTCCCAATCTGGTGCGTGATCATAGTCGGCCGGATTCGGGATTCCGGCTTGGCGGCGCAGGAGATTATCTCGCAGGTTCTCCCCAATCATCAATCATAATCGTGGCGGGGAATTCCAGGCCTCAGGTCTCAGTTTCGGCGGAGAACGCTCTTACTCCTCTTCCTCATCCATCGTAAATCGTTTTCAAAGACTTGATTTCAAACTCGCGAATGCCGTTGGGCGTGCCCACCCGCACCGTGTCGCCGATCTTTTTACCCATCAGCGCGCGGCCGATCGGGGAAGTGGTGGAGATAAGCCCCTTGGCGAAATCGGCTTCCTCGGTCGTGACGAGCTTGTATTCGATGTCGCTGTCGCGGTCCACATCGTACACCACCACGCGCGAGCCGAAGGCGATGCGGTCCTTGGGAATCTTGTTGACGTTGATCATGGAGAGGCTCGCCAGGCGCCTCTTCAGGTGGTTCAGCCGCGCCGCCACGATGTCCTGGCGCTGCTTGGCCATGTGATATTCGGCGTTCTCGCTCAGGTCGCCCAGCGCACGGGCGCGCTTCAGCTCCGCCGGCAGCTCGTGCTTCAGTTCGTGCTCCAACGTCTGAATCTCTTCTTCCAGCTTTTTGACAATAGAAGTTGACATGTCGCCGGTCCTTGCCCTGGTTGTGAGGCTAAAAAGGAATTATAGGCAAAAGGCAGGCAGGAAGCAACACGCCTCAGTCCGATACCTTGAAGAATAGCCCTGGCAACTACGTTTTGCCGCCCGACGGAAGCAACGTCACACGTTTGACTCGTCGAGCGCAGGCCTAGGAGGCGGGCGCGATCCGCTCCAGGCCGTCGAGGTAGGGCCGCAGGGCTTCGGGGACAACGACCGAGCCGTCGGCTTGCTGGTAGTTTTCGAGAATTGCCAGCCAGGTCCGCCCGATGGCGAGCCCGCTACCGTTGAGCGTGTGCAGAAACTCGGTCTTGCCCTTGCCGCCGCGCCGGAAGCGCAGGTTGGCGCGACGCGCCTGAAACGCTTCGAAGTTCGAGCAGGAGGAAATCTCCTTGTACTCGCCGCTCGAAGGCAGCCACACTTCCAGGTCATAAGTCTTCGCGGAGCTGAAACCCAGATCCGCCGTGCACAGCGCCACCACGCGGTAGGGCAGATTGAGCCGCTGGAGAATCACCTCCGCGTCGTGCGTCAGCGACTCGAGCTCATCGTACGAATTTTCCGGCAGCGCAAACTTCACCAGTTCAACCTTCTGAAACTGGTGCTGGCGAATGATGCCGCGCGTGTCCTTGCCGTAGGAGCCGGCTTCGCTGCGGAAGCACGCCGTCCAGGCGCAGTGCTTGACGGGCAACTTCTCCGCTTCCAGCACTTCGTCGCGGTAAAGGTTCGTCACCGGAACTTCCGCCGTCGGAATCAGCCAGTAGTCGGTACCTTCGAGCTTGAAGAGGTCGCCGGCGAATTTGGGAAGCTGACCGGTGCCGTAGAGGCTGGCGGAATTGACGATGAAGGGCGGCAGGATTTCGGTGTAGCCGTGCTCACGCGTGTGGACGTCGAGCATGAAGTTGGCCAGCGCGCGTTCGAGCTTGGCGCCCACGCCAGAATAGACGGCGAACCGCGCGCCGGCAATCTTGGCCGCGCGCTCGAAATCGAGAATTCCCAGCCGCGGTCCCAGGTCCCAGTGAGCTTGCGGCTGGAAATCGAACTTGCGCGGCTCGCCCCAGCGGCGGATTTCCTGGTTGTCAGCCGTGCTCCTACCTACGGGAACGCTTTCGTGCGGAACGTTGGGAATGTTGCGCAGCGTCTCGCGCAGTTGCTCATCGCAGACCTTGGCCTTTTCATCGAAGCCTTGGATCTCGGCGCCAAGGGATTTCATCTCAGCAATCAAGGCGGAAGCGTCCTGCTTCTGTTTCTTGAGCGCGGCAATCTGGTCGGAAACCTTGTTGCGATGCGCCTTACGGCTCTCCGCTTCCAAGAGCAGCGCGCGGCGCTCGCGGTCGAGGCGCTCGAAATCGCCGAGCGTTTCCGGCAGCCCGCGCTCCCGCATCTTGCGCCTCACGAGCTCAAGGTTGTCGCGCACAAATCCCAAATCGAGCATTTCGGTTCCTTTTAGGGCCAGCAACCACAATCTAAACTACGCGGCGCGGGCTGTCAAATTGCGGGTCCGCGTAGTTTCAAGTCCTTTTGACAAATCGCCGCGCCTTCGGGTACCGTGAAAGGAGATGGAGGCTCCAATGAAAATCCTGATGGCCACGCTTCTGGGAGTGGCGCTGGTTGGCGTCGCCTGCAACCGGCACACAGAAAGCGCGCAGGAAAAGGAAGTGCGCGCCGCGCTCGAAACCCATCTGCAACAGAAGGGCAACCTCGCCATGAACAACATGACGATGGAAATCCAAAGCGTCAAATTCAACGGCGATACCGCCGACGCCCAGGTGCGCTTCCAGAGCAAGCAGAAACCGGAGCTCGCCGTGGGAATTCATTACGTCCTGCGCCGCGTGAACGGCCAGTGGCAGGTCGAATCCAGCAACCCGATCGCCGGCATGGGAGGCGACTCGCACCAGCGGGCCGAATCACCGAGCGCCGCGCCCGGCGCTTCGCAGCCTTCGGCTCCCGCCCCCGAAGCAAGCCACTGAATTGTTGGTTGATTCAAACCGATTTGCCGGCGCCGCGGCGGCGAACCGGTCGTTTCCTCTTGCTCCATCGCTCGAGATCACCCAGGGAAGGCACGCCGCCCAGGCCGCGCGCGCGTTCGACCGCGCGCACGATGGCCTGAGCGGTCGCCTCCGCCGCCGCGCAGCCGACGGCATTGAGATCGGCGCGTTTCTTGCCCAGCGACAGCGCGAACGCCACATCGCCGTCAAACATCGTGTGCACGGGAGAGATGGCTCGCGCCAAACCATCGTGCGTCATCTGCGCCACCTTGGCCGACTGGGCTTTGTCGAGCATTGCGTCGGTCATGATTACTATTAGCGTAGTATTTGTCGCCCAAAATCCCTTGCGCGACTTGCCGCGGAACATCTCCGCCGTGGTTTGAATGAATTCCACCGACCGGGCGGACCGCCGCGCGCC
>JAHEKS010000231.1 GCA_024638215.1 Acidobacteriota bacterium
ATCTGCAGGTTCTTCTCGAGGAATATCGCCACATCATAAATCGGCGTGCCGTGGCCGAAGTTGCGGCTGACGACCGCGCCGTTCTCGACCGGCCGGTCGGAGTTCGAGCCGTCGCCGTTATTGTCCACGCCGGTGGCGACGTTGAACCGGCGGCCGCTCGCGAGCGTCGTCGTTGAGCCAAAGGTCATCTGCCAGGGGAACTGGTACCAGCCGGTGAGCACGGCCCGGTGGCGCTGGTCGAGCAGGCTGGTGGCTTTTTCGGCCGCACCGAGAAAGTTCGAATCGTTGGGGTCCTGCTGCGGCACGTCGGGCTCGACGGTATTCAGCGTGTGCGACCAAGTGTAGCTGAGCCGCATGAACAGGTGCTGGCTGAAACGCTTGTTGAGGTCGGTCTGAAGGCCGTCGTACCACGCATCCCCCTGATTGACCATCGCCACGATTCGCCGGTAGCCGTTCGCGACGGGAACGATGGGCCGGGTCGCGTCGGCAGCGGAGGAGGAGCGCACCTGGCCCGGCGCGGTGCGGATGAAAGGCGCCGGGGCGTTCAGGTCGGCGGGCCGGAGAAGGTTCGTCGTGCGCTGCCCGACGTAATCCACGCTCAGAATCCAGTTTGGGGCGAGTTCGCGCTCGAAGCCGAAGCTCCACTGCTGGGTCATGGGATTAAGCAGGGCGTCGGGGTAAAAGCGCAGCTTCGACACCTCAAAGAACTGGTTGAGGTAGTCGCGCCGGCCCACGCGGACCGTGATGTCGCGCGGCGGAAGCTGCGCGCCGGCGGGAAAATCCGGAAGCGGCGCGAGACTGGTGGGAAATCCCAACTGCCCCGGCGCCGCGGTAAACGTGAAGATGCCCTGCGGCCCAAAAATGCTGTAGTCCGCGGCAAGGTTCGAGGGCACGGCGGAATAGAAGGTGCCGTAGCTTCCGCGCAGCACGGTCGGTTGCGCAAGCGGCAGCCGGTAAGCGAAACCCAAGCGCGGCGAGAAATTCCTGGCCGCGTCGGTGAAGGTTTCGCGCTCGTAGCGCAGCCCGAGGTCAAGGTTCAGGCGCGGCGTGGCGGCGAAATTATCCTGAACGAAAAAGTCCACAAGCGCCTCACGCACATTGTAAGAAGCGTTGCCGAAGCTCTGCGTAAACTGCGAAACGTCGTCGATCGTCAACTCTGAGACCGGAAGCGTGATGCCGGGCTTAACGCGGAATTGGCCAAGCACGAATCCGCCGCCGAACTCGCGCCCGAAGCCTCCCGAAGACGAATAGACCACCTCCGCTCCGGCCTTCAGACTGTGCCGGCCGCGCACCCAGTTCAGCGTGTCAGCCCACTGATACTGGTGGTTCCCGAGGTCCGCCAGGCGCGAATCGCCGACCGTAGCGACGCCCGGGTAGACGAATTGCGTCGAGGGTGATACGGGATTGAAGAGAGTGATGGGCGAGCCGAGTTGGAACTGCAAGCGCGCTTCGTTGACCAGTGAGGCCGAGAGCGTGGCCGTTTCGGAAAGTTCAATCGCGTACGTCTTGCGCTTGAAAACGCGGTCCGTGCTCCGCAGGTTCAGCCCGCCGACCGCGTCGGCGGGATTGGAGTCGGAGAGCCGGTCGAAATTGGCCCGCAGGCTGAGCGCGTTGCGCTCGTTAATGCGGTGATCGACTCGAGCGAGAAGCAGCGATTGCCGCACCTTGCCGGTGTAAACGCCCGGCGCGAGAGGCGACGTGATCACCGAGCCGCGGTCGTCGCGGTCATACTCGCCGGAGAGAAGGAACTGGGTACGGTCGCGCACGATGGGCCCGGAAACCGCGCCGCTCAATTGGCCCAGTGAGTCGCCAATGCCGGATTTTGCCAAGGGAGGCGCGGCCTCGATTCCCTCCGGCCGTCCGAGCGCGATCAACTCGCCGTGCAACCGGTTGGTGCCGGACTTGGTCACCAGATTCACCGCGCCGCCCGAGGTCCAGCCATATTCGGCGGAAAAGGCGTTGGTCAGGACGCCCAACTCCTGAATGGCGGAAAGAGGGACGTTGGTGAAGATGGTTTGCAGGCCCCAACTATCGTCGCCGGAGGCGTCGTCAATGGAATAGGTGGTCTGGCGGCGGCCGCCGCCGTTGATGACGAAAAGCGAATTGTTCAGGAACAAGTCGCCCGTGCCGCGCGCCGAACGCACGGCGGAATCGAGCAGCGGGAGCGCCGTCACGTTGCGAGCGAGAACCGGGATTTCGTTGATGGTCGGCAAATCGAGCCGCGACTGGAGGCTCGGCGAATCGGTCTGAACTCCGCCCGCCGTCCCGTGCACGGTCACGCTGCCGCCGTGAAGCGCGGAAATCGCCAGTACAATCTCGAAGCTCGCGGCTTCGCCGGCGCGCAGCTCGAAACCGGACCTTTCGAAAGGTTGGAAACCGCTCTTGGCCGCGGTAAGCCGATAATTGCCGGTCAGCGGAAGTCCGCCGAAGCTGAAGCGGCCGTCGCCGCCCGATTCCGTTTCGCGCTCGAGGCCGGTCGAGAGATTGGTCAGGGTAATGTGCGCCTGGGGAATGACGGCGCCCGAAGGATCGAGCACGCGCCCGCGGACCGTCGCCGAATCCCGCGTCTGCGCTCGCGTGAAGGGCGCCAATCCCACCAGAAGCACTACGATGAGTAAGCACCGAAGGATTTGAAGTCTCATGAAAGCCGATTTCCTTAACCTGGGCATATTGGCTATGTCGTTCAAAACAGCCCAAATTAACCTAATCCATTTCCTGCAATTTGTACATTCAGTCGCGATCTTGGAATCAAGCGACAAGCGCAGCGCGAGGATACAATGGCTCAATTCAGATTGACTTTGCCCGCGCGGGACCCTAAATTAGAGGCGGGCAGGCTTGGGCATTCGCGGTGGGAAACAGCCTTGCAGCCTGTACGGACGAACACGTGGCTGTTTGGGGGCGAACAGCTTATCGCTTCGAAGGGCGGCCTGCGCCGCCCCGGCGCCTTATCCTATCCCCAATCCTGCGCAGGTTCTCGCTTTTCCCCGTCCGCAAATCAGGCCTGACATCGCACTCGCCCGGCCGCCGGGAATCACCCGTGCCCTTTGCTATAATTACCGGCCTGCGGGTCCGCCTCCCGCGGTTGATGGAGAATCCATGAGCATTGTCGAAACCGAAAAAGAACTGAGCGTTTATGAATCCATGGCGGCGCGTTTTGACGTGGCCGCCCAGAAACTGGGCCTGGACGAGGGCCTGGTGAAGTACATGCGTGCGCCCAACCGCGAGATCATCGTGCACATCCCGGTGCATATGGACAGCGGCAAACTGGAAGTCTTCGACGGCTTCCGCGTGCAGCACTCGATCGCGCGCGGGCCCTGCAAGGGCGGCGTGCGGTTCAGCCCCACGGTCACGCTGGATGAAATCCGCGGCTTGGCCGCCGAGATGACCTGGAAATGCGCCGTGGTCAATATTCCTTTCGGCGGCGCCAAGGGCGGCGTGGTCTGCGACCCGCAGATGCTTTCCAGCGGCGAACTGGAGCGCATCACGCGGCGCTACACGGCGGAAATCCTCGACTATATCGGTCCCGAGCGCGACGTCCCCGCGCCCGACATGAACACCAACGAGCAGACCATGGCGTGGATCATGGATACCTATTCCATGCATATGCGCCACACCGTAACCGCCATCGTCACCGGTAAGCCTTACGACCTGGGCGGCTCGCGCGGGCGGCCTGAAGCCACCGGGCGCGGTTGCATGATCGTCTGCGACCAGGCGCTCAAGCGCTTCGGGCGCGAGCGCTCCGCGACGCGCGTCGTCGTGCAGGGATTCGGCAACGTCGGCTCGCAGGCTTCGCGGCTGATGCACGAGGCGGGTTACAAAATCATCGGCGTCGCCGACATCAAGAGCGGCGTGTTCAACACCAAGGGGCTCGATATCCCCAAGCTGCTCGAATACACTCGAGAGCACAAGTTCGTGGAAGGCTTCCCGGGCGGCGAGCGCATCGGCAAGATGGAGATCCTGGAGCAGGATTGCGACGTGCTGCTGCCTGCGGCAACTGAGTCCGTCATCAATTCCAAGAACGCCGACCGCATCAGGGCGCGCATCCTGGTCGAAGGCGCCAACAGCCCGACCACACCCCCTGCCGATGCGATTCTTTTCGACCGCGGCGTTTTCGTCGTGCCCGATATCCTCGCCAATGCCGGCGGCGTGACCGTCTCCTATTTCGAATGGGTGCAGGACCGCCAGGGCTACTTCTGGCCGGAAGGCATGGTCAACGAGCGGCTGAAACATATCCAGGTCTCAGCCTTCAATGATGTGGTCGGCTACGGCGAAAAACACAACGTCAATAACCGCATCGCCGCCTATATGCTCGCCATCGACCGCGTGGCGCTGACCCTCAAGCTGCGCGGGATTTACGCCTGAGCAACGAGCGCGCTGAGAGCCTGATGGGAGAGAAACCTGGGAACTTCACCGGAAATCGTCTCGTAGCGATTTGGGGCGCAACTCTTCTCGCATTTGCTTTCGCCAGCCCGGCATTCGCGCGGAATCCGTCGGACTGGACGGCGCCGGTTCCGCCCTTTCGCATCGTTGGAAATCTCTACTACGTCGGCAGCCGCGACCTTGCTTCCTACCTCGTCACCACTTCCGACGGCAACATTCTCATCAACAGCAGCCTGCAAAGCTCCGTCGCGCTGACTCGGGCGAGCGTGGAAAAGCTCGGGTTCAAATTCTCCGACATCAAGATTCTGCTCATTAGTCACGCGCATTTCGATCACTGCGCGGGCAGCGCCGAGATCATCAAGCTGACCGGCGCGAAATACATGGTCATGGACGCCGACGTGCCGCTGGTCGAATCCGGCGGCCGCAGCGACTTCCAATACGGCAATCAACCTGGCATGTGCTATCCCCCCGCGAAGGTGGACCGGGTGCTGCACGACGACGACACGGTCAAGTTGGGAGATACAACTCTCGTGGCGCATCTGACGCCGGGACACAGTAAAGGCTGCACGACGTGGACGTTCAAGGCGCGCGATGGCAAGCACACTTACAACGTTGTGATTGTGGGCAGCCCCAACGTCAACCCCGGTTACAAACTGGTGAACAATTCGCGGTATCCCCAAATCGCCAGTGATTACGAGCGCACGTTCCGCGTACTCAAGTCACTGCCCTGCGACGTGTTTCTGGGAGCGCACGGGTCCTATTTCGGCATGCTGGCGAAGTTCGCGCGCATGAAGGCCGGCGGGCCGAACCCCTTCATCGATCCCGAGGGTTACCGCCGAT
The DNA here is from genome assembly GCA_024638215.1 of Acidobacteriota bacterium. Taxonomy (GTDB): domain Bacteria; phylum Acidobacteriota; class Terriglobia; order UBA7540; family UBA7540; genus JAHEKS01. The sequence continues at coordinate 5,221 of JAHEKS010000231.1, forward strand.
ACGTCGAGGAGCGGGAACACGCGTTCCGTGGGGAATTGGCGAGACAGAAGGCCGCGTCCAACTAAATTTGCCTGAAAGGCGCACCCCCGGTCGAAGCGCACTCCTTCACCGCAAAGGCGGTGGCAAGGACCGACCGCACCTCTATTCCAGCGGAATACGGTTCTTGTTGCGCGCCAGCCAGGTTTCGAAATTCTGTAACTCGGGATTGACCGACCGGCTGAACTCAAGGCTGCGCGCGCCGCAGTAATACTCGTTGAAATCGCGCTTGAACTGAAACATGTTGCCCAGGTCGTCAGCACCGGGAAAGCCAAACTTGCGGTAAACGTCAGGCGGGACGGCGTTATAGCGAATTTCCTTCCCGAGCGCCTTGCTCATCGCGGCGGCCATCTGCGTACCGGTCAAGTGCCCGCCCGCGATGCCAACCTTCTTGCCGATGAATTCCGCGCCGCGCTTGAAAATGCCGTAGGCGCATTTTCCGATGTCCTCGACGGCGATGGCAGGCAATTTCTTGTCGTCCATCGGAAATGTCAGGGCCAGCTTGCCGTCCGGGCCTTTCTTCGGTCCCATGCCGAAGAAAATAAGGTTGTCCCAATAAAATGAAGTTATCAGCAGCGTCACGGGCAAACCCATTTTGACGAAGAGGTCATCGGCTTCGCCCTTGGCGTCAAAGTGCGGGACCTTGTATTTGCCCATCAGCGTGGGCATGCGGTTGTCGCTGAGCGGCACCCACTTGCGGGTGTCTTCGAGCGTGGACCAGATGACGTGCTTGAGCCCCGCGGCCTTGGCGGCTTGTGCCATGTTGGCGGCCTGGGCCAGCTCTTTTTCGGGCGAGAAATGCTCCCAGTAATTGGTCACGCAAAACGCGCCGTAGGCTCCGGCAAAAGCGCGCTTCAGGCTTTCTGTATCGTCAAGGTCGGCGGCGACAACCTCGGCGCCCTGCTGGGCCAGAGCCTGGGCCTTGTCGGAATCGGGCTTGCGCGTGAGCGCCCGCGCCGCAAAGCCGCCCGCCGGGTCGGCCAGGATGGCGCGCGCCAATCCTCCCCCCTGCGCTCCGGTTGCTCCTACGACAGCGATGATTCTCTTGTCAGCCACAGAATGCCTCCTTGTTCGCCCATCGCGAACCACCAAGAGTCTTCTGGAATAGCCCAACAAAAAGTTTACGACCAACTGAGAAATGCGGCAAGGGAAGCGTTCCGGCGCGGGCGCGCGAGAGCCGGATTTACTTCGCAGAAAGGAATTTGGCCTCTATCGCCTTGACTTTGCCCAGACGGCGGACGTGGCGCTCTTCCCCGCTGAATTTTGCCGCGAGGAAGTGCCGGACGAGTTCGCGCGCGAGTTCCGGCCCGATGATGCGCGAGCCCAGCACGAGAACGTTCATGTCGTCGTGCTCGACGCCCTGGTGGGCGGAATAGGTGTCGTGGCAGATGCCGGCGCGAATGCCGGGGATTCTGTTGGCAGCTACGGAAACGCCCACGCCGCTGCCGCAGATCAGCACACCTCGCTCGGCGCGGCCGTCGCGCAAAGCCGCGCCCACGGCCTCGGCAAAGTCGGGATAGTCATCGGGCACGTTTGAGCTCGACGTGCCCACATCCAGCACTTCGTGGCCGAGGCCGCGAACGTATGACACCAGATCCTGCTTCATCTCGAAACCGGCATGGTCCGCGCCCAGCACGATGCGCATGGCTGCTCTCCTTTCCACTTTGAACATCTTAACACCCAGACGCGACTAGCAATTGCATTCGAATCGGACTGGGTATATCTTTATCAATCGGGGACGCCAATCGAAATCGAATGCTTGTGGAATGTGGCCTGCAGAACTAGGCAGGGCGCAGACCCGGAGGTGACAAATGACAACGCAAGCCGCCAGGATGGAGTTTGATGAAAAGAAACTGCACGCGTTCATGGAGCGCGTGGTGGGTGACATGGGCGCGGCGATGCACGCGGCGTTGATCGTCATGGGCGACAAGCTTGGACTCTACCGGGCGATGGCCGACGCCGGGCCCATGTCGGCCGCGGATCTGGCTGAGAAAACCGGCACAACCGAGCGCTACGTGCGCGAGTGGCTGAACGCCAACGCCGCCAGCGGTTACGTGACCTACGACGCGGCGGCCAGAAAGTACGAGCTTCCGGCGGAACAGGCTTTCGCCATCACGACGATGGACCTTCCGGGCGCGTTTCACATCATCTCCTCCTGCTTCAAGGACGAGCCGAAGATTACGCAGGCTTTTCGCACCGGCGAAGGCGTGGGATGGCACGAGCACGACGCCAACCTTTTCTTCGGGACCGAGAGATTCTTCCGCCCCAACTACGCGGCGAATCTGATGAGCGCCTGGATCCCGGCGCTCGAAGGCGTGGAAGCCAAGCTGAAAGGCGGCGCCGCGGTGGCGGACGTCGGCTGCGGGCACGGCGCCTCCACCATGCTCATGGCCAGGGCGTTTCCCAAGTCGAAGTTCTACGGTTTCGATTACCACAGCGGCTCCATCGAATACGCGCGGCCGAAATCCAGCGTGGACTGGCAAAGCCGGATCGCCCGGTCGATCGAGGCGATCAGCTTCGGCCCGATCCGGGCGACGCGC
>JAHEKS010000232.1 GCA_024638215.1 Acidobacteriota bacterium
CACGGCTGGCCGCGATTTCATGGGCGGATTCGTTCGGCGTCTTCTCCCCGGGAGCCTTGTGAGGACGACTCTCATTGTATTCTCTGCGCCAAGTCTCCGCGATCTATCGGGCCTCCGTCAAGGTCGTAAACCAGCGGGCACTCAAGCATTCGGCTCGGAAGGCGCCGTGGAAGGATTCTACCAAAGCGTTGTCCGTCCGTTTGCCCGGACGTGAGAAGGCGATTCGCACGCCGCTCGCTCACTCGATAGCTGCCCTGCATGTACTCGACCAGCTGTCGGCGCCGCGCGGGCTCTAGACTTTTTTTGCGAGCACATCCTGCAGCATGGCCTTGTGGAGCGTCCAATCGGCTACCAACCGCTTCCATCGGCTGTTCTCTTCCTGCAACTGCTTCAACTGACGCCCCTGGTCCACTTCCAGGCGCACGTACTGCTTTTTCCATCGGTAAAAGGTCTGTTCGGAAATCCCTACTCGCCGGATCAGCTCGGCAAGTGGCACACCGGCTTCCGCCTGCATCAGTACCGCCACCATTTGTTCAACGTCGAATCGCTTCTACTTCATGGCAAAATCTTCCCTTTCCAGGTCCAGATTTTGCTGGAAACTAACTCTCAAGGTGGCTCAAAAAAAACCGGGGCCGGTCACCTGACTGGTTGATTCTCCCTACGCCTGCGAGTATAATCCGCGCCGCCGCCGACGCGAAGGAGCGCCTGTGCCTTCTGAGATCCCCAACCGCGATGAACGCGACCTGGAGCGTCTCGGCTATGGTCAGGAACTGCTTCGCGGCATTGGCGGGTTTTCCAACTTCGCAATCTCCTTCTCTATCATCTCGATTCTCACCGGCGCTGTCACGCTCTTCGGTTATGGTCTCCAGATGGGCGGCCCGCTCGAGATGACTCTCGGTTGGCCCTTGGTGACGGCGGGGACGCTCCTGGTTGCGCTCAGTATGGCCGAGCTTTGTTCCGCCCTCCCGACGGCGGGTGCCATGTATCACTGGTCGGCGATGCTGGGCGGGCCCTACTGGGGCTTGTTCACGGCGTGGTTCAATCTGATCGGGCTAGTCGCAGCCGTGGCGGGGATTGACTATGGATGCGCGCTATTTCTGACGCCTCTGCTGGGCCTTGACTCGCGCGCCTCGACCTTGCTGGCTGTCTACGCCTTGCTCCTTTTCTCACACGGGCTGATCAATCACTTCGGAATTCGCGCGGTGGCCTATCTGAACGATTTAAGCGTGACGGTACACATCCTGGGCGTGGTGCTGCTGTTGGGAGGGCTGTGGCTGTTTGCACCTAAACAACCGCTGTCATTTCTGTTGCGCGGGGTCTCTTCGCAGTCCCTTCACGCGTCGTACGCGTGGCTCTTCCTCCTTGGGCTGCTTCAGGCACAGTGGACTTATACCGGCTTCGATGCCTCTGCGCACGTGGCGGAAGAGACGGTTGACCCGCGGCGACGAGCGCCATGGGGCATGGTAATGTCAGTTGTAGTCTCCGGGGTATTTGGATACTTGCTCATTTTGACCTTGACCCTGGCAATACCGGACATTGCCGCCGTCCTCCACGCGCGAGGTCCAACCGGACGTTCCCTCCCGGCGGTGCTCGCTATTGTTCAGAGCGCCCTCGGGCCAAGGGCAGGCGATGTCGTGCTCGTCTTGACCGTCGTGGCAATGTGGTTCTGCGGGCTCTCGACCGTTACTTCCCTTTCCCGCACGTTTTATGCTCTGGCTCGGGATAAAGGCATCCCGCTCTGGTCACTTTGGAGCAGGATCAGCCCTCGCCATCGCACTCCCGCGCATGCCATTTGGCTCACCGTCGCCTTGGCTCTTGCCGCGCTAGTCTACGCGGGCGCCTATTCCGTGGTCACGGCGATCAGCGTAGTTGGCTTCTACGTCTCGTATATTCTCCCCGTCTTTCTCGGTTGGCGGAAAAAGGGTCGATGGACAAATCAAAGAGGCCCTTGGCATCTAGGCCGCGCAAGCAATATCATTAACGGGCTGGCCTGTGCCTGGACAGTTTTCATCTGCGCGGTGATGGTAATGCCACCAAACGAGCGCGCAGGAGTGGGAACGGCTTGCGTAATCGGGTTTCTATACTTAGTGCACCGGCTGTCGGGCCGGCACCAGATGCGAAAGCCCTTGTGGGAGTAAACGACTGGCTCGAAGGGTCAGAAGCAGGTAAGTGCGGATCAACGCTCAAAATTGCTTCGACTGGAGCTCGCCACTCGATGGGTACAAGCAGATAAGCTTCGGGCGCGAGATGGCTCCACACGCTCCCAGGCCCAACACGCAGACGAAATCCGTCTCTGATTTTTCGGCTAGTTTTTTCGATGGTTGCTTGGCAGCCGGACCGAAGGGCTGGCGCTCCCATGACCCTTAACGAAATCAAACAAATCTTTCGCAGGCGGCGGGTCGAAAAGGTCAAGCTAGGCGGATTCGACATTGACGGAGTCCTGCGCGGGAAGTACATATCAATTGAAAAATTCTTCTCCGCCGTCGAATCGTCCTTGGGCTTTTGTGACGTAATCTTCGGCTGGGACAGCTCGGATGCTCTCTACGACAACGTCCGGCTGACCGGCTGGCACACGGGTTATCCCGACGCCCAGGCGCGCATCGCTCTCGAGACGTTTCGCATGCTGTCGTGGGAGCCGGGCACGGCATTTTTCCTTGTCGATTTTTACAAGCCCGACGGATCTGCCCTGAGCATTTCCCCCCGCCAGGTTTTGCGCCGCATCATCGAGCGTGCCGAATCACTCGGCTACCGCCCGTATGCCTCAGTCGAATACGAATACTTTTTCTTCAAGGAGGACCCGCTCACCGCACGGAACAAGCACTTCCACGATCTCGTACCGCTCTCACCGGGCATGTTCGGGTATAGCATTCTCCGGTCTTCCGTCCATGCCGAACTGGCCCATGCGATCTTGGATGCCACACGGGCCATGGACCTCGAGTTGGAGGGTCTCCACACCGAGACCGGACCTGGCGTTTACGAGACGGCGATCCGCTATGATGATGCACTGCGCGCGGCGGATAAGGCCGCACTCTTCAAGACCATCATCAAGATCATCGCCGAGCGCCGCGGCCTGATGGCCACTTTCATGGCCAAGTGGAACCCAAGCCTGCCGGGCTGTAGTGGGCACATCCATCAAAGTCTCTCCCACCGCGGTGCAAAGAAGAACCTCTTTTACGCGAGGGAGGGGATGTCCAAACTGATGCGGCAGTTCCTGGCCGGCCAAATGGCGCTAATGCGGGACTTCGCCGTCTTGTTCTGCCCCACCATCAATTCCTACAAGCGTACCGTGCCGGGCACTTGGGCGCCTACCAATGTCACCTGGGGAATCGACAACCGAACAACTGCGCTGCGTGCGATCACGGCCGGGCCGAAGAGTACGCGCGTCGAACACCGGCTCCCTGGCGCCGATGCCAATCCCTATCTTTCTATTGCCGCCAGCCTTGCTTCCGGGCTGCGTGGGATTGAGCAGCGTCTCAAGTTGACCGAGCCGACGGCCAATGCGTACGAATCCACCGCGACCCCACTGCCTCGCAGCCTGGAGGAGGCCGTAGCGTTGTTCCGTTCGAGTTCGGCGGCGCGGGAATACTTCGGCAAGGAATTCGTGGAGCACTTCGCCGCGACGCGTGAATGGGAAGTCCGCCAGTTCCGCAAGGCCGTTACGAACTGGGAACTTGAACGTTACTTTGAGATCATCTAAGAATTGTCTCTCCGTGTGAGCGGGAATGGGCTAAGGATTTGTGGCATCTGAGGGTCAGGGCGAGGCGCGATACCCCGTAAGGTTCAAAAACTCAAACGAACGACAGTGATTTACTGCGGTTATGCGCGCATTGTTGAGTGGTCGGTTTTCGCTCTGAGGCCCTTCGAGTGAACTGCTGACTCAATTGACCTGCTCGCCTCATGGAGCCCTTCCACAGCGGACCAAGGCACAACAAACGGGCAGAGGGTGGCTATGGCGTCGGAGTTTGTCCCTCTTCCCTCAGGCTGCCTGACGATAATAGTAGTTCAGCATTCCGCCCAGCCGCTGGCGGCGCTGGATAGGTCCACTGTCACTGACGCCGGCGTCATCTTCAATAATCAGCCTATTGCCCAACCCTTGGTGGTTGCGCTCGAGATGAAAGTGTTCCACAAATTCGTGGATGGACCTCCGCAAGGAACCCTCTCCGAGCAGGATCATCCTTTCCAAGCAGGATTCCTTGATGGTCTTCACGAAGCGCTCAGCATGGGCATTCAGATTGGGAGATCGTGGTGGAAGCGTCACCGATTGCACTCCAATGGTCCCGAGAGTCTCCGCGAAATCCGCGGTGAACAACGGATCTCGGTCGTGGATCAGGTACCGCTTGCCGACCAGGAAGCCTTCCTCAGCATCACTGAGGTTGCGTGCCACCTGGTTCATCCAAAGCCCGTTCGCCTGCCTAGCCAGCCCCGCAATCTCCACCCGGCGGGTCGATAAGTCGATAAGAAAGAGCACCAGGAATCTCGTTAACCCCTTCCGGGTGCAAGCCTCGATGCTGAAGAAGTCTGCGGCCACGATTACCTCTCGATGCCTGTGCAGGAACTCCTTCCAGGTGGCCTTCCGGTTTCGTTCGGGCGATGGTTCCAGCCCGTGCTCCTTCAAAATGTTAGCGACCGTGCTGCGCGCCACCTCATGGCCCAGGTTGGCCAGCGCTCCCTGGATTCTCCGGTAGCCCAATCCCGATTCTCCGTGGCCATGCGAACCACCAACTGTTGGATCTCATCTTGCACACGGGGGCGTGCAGAACCACGCCGACTGCTGCCATCGTATTTCATCGCGATGAGTCTGCGGTGCTAAGCCAGGAGCGTGTCCGGCGTGACTATAGTGGTCAGTTCGTGAAGGACTCGCCAGCCCCGCTTCTTGGCCTTGGCGGCTAAGCGTCGGCGCTGGTCGTCATCCAGGCGTAGTGGCTTGTTTCCGAGTTGGTCGTACAGCACACGGTTTTCTTCCTAGAGGTACTCAATGACATCTTGCTGCTGTTGGTTCGTTCATCCGGCCAGGGAAATGAGCAGAAGCCGAAACGGATCCAGTGGAGTGCGCATCGAGAAAGCGTAGCATTTAGGAGCGCACTGCGTCTGTCCGCATTCCAACCGAAGAGGTGTCTGCACTTGCCCCGTCTTGAGGACCAGCCACAGGCCGTGTCTACATGGCGAGTCTCGGACAAAGGACCGAGTTCGCGGAGGTGATTGGCAAAATTGGACCGCCGCCGCTCGCTTCGCTATCGGAACCAACTGGTTCAGCTTCCAGGGTGCGGCAGCACGACGATCCTGGTAGGCGAAGAGAAAGGCGTGGATGTGCGCCTAGCTCTTGACGTGGTGCGCATGGCTCGCGAAAACCGGTACAACGTTGCGCTGATCTTCAGTCAAGACCAAGACCTTTCCGAGGCCGTGGTAGAGGTCAAGGCTATTTCAGTACAACAGTCCCGGTGGATTAAGGTTGCGTGCGCTTTTCCGCTTAGTCCGACGACTGAGAATCGCCGAGGTATCAATGGGGCGGAATGGATTCATATTGACCGCGCAATGTACGACGCTTGCCTCGACCCGAATGATTATAGGCTAAAGAAGTCTTAACACAGGCCCTCCGGAGCTAGGCATAGCCGGAAGGCCGCACTGCCTCGGCCAGTGCTCGGAAATGAGATTTTGGCAATGAAAACTTTAACAAAAGCGAAGGATGCGTTGCTGAGTAATTTCTCTCGCGATTCGTCTGGTTGGACAGTCGACAAAGGATATGCACGATGGCCACAGGACAATCTCATCCCGGGAATCAAGCTTGCGATGTTCGAAGAGGATTTGCGCCGTGGTGACGGGAATGAATTGAGGATGAAGTTCTGCGCTGTGCACTCATCAGCCGCGCTGGCCGTGAACTGTTTCGCTCTTTTCAAAGAACAACCTGAAGTATCGCCGAATGGCTGGTAAAGAGGCTGTCAGAAGAGGTGCTCACGCTGGTGGGAATTGATCATGGCTTCTCATTCCCATTGCAATATTTTGAGAAGTACGGTCTGCCACATGACTCGCCGGCGTTCCTTGACGACTTCCAAAACCACTGGCCGACCGATGATGACAATACTTACGTGGATTTTGTCCGCGAAGGAGTCACTGGGAATGGAAAAGCGCGCAGGGGCAACTCCCGTTGGCGTCGGCTGACAGAGACTCGAGCTGGGGCGGCCAAATCAGTGTTTCAGTTTGATGTGCAGGGCGCGGTGGCCAAGTCCACCCACGCTGGTCTGCCCTGGTTGCGTTTTCTCCGTCAGCGGTTGGGCGACCGCATTCATTTCTGGCCGTTCGATGGCTGGGAGTTGCCACCCGGCAGGTCAGTGATCGCTGAAGTCTATCCGTCGCTGTGGAGGCACAGCTTCGCCCAAGATAGGCGGAACGCGCATCAGCATGACGCTTATTCAGTTACCGCGTGGATGCAACGGATTGATCTCGAAGGAAACCTGAGAACGTTTTTCCAACCCAGTTTGACGCCTGCCGAGCGTGAAGCAGCCCGGATCGAGGGTTGGATTCTTGGAGTGATGTAGAGATGCAATGGTCGTACCCGATGCCGTGCGGCGCTGTAGGTCTCGCTTCTCTGCCTGCGGCGCTGTGCCAGGCAGAATGCTTGGCGTTGAAAGACGGCGCAAAAGCATCTGTGGCACATCGGCAAGGCAAGAACATTGTTCTCGCGAGTGTATCGCTGGTCGAAGGGTCGTTTCGTGCCGCAGGCGTTGGAACGGAAATGCGAGTGGGTAAGTCCAGGAGGCCTCGCAAAAACCGTGGTATGATCGGGTCCCGTGGCACCCATTAAGGCGAAACAACAATTTTTGCGATCCGATCCAAGCAATGATTTCTTCCCGTTTCTATCGCTGGAGAAGCAATACGAGATCGTCTCAAAATACCGCGAATTGCAGGGAGAAATCCCGGAAGACGTTCGCAGCTACTTTAACGCCGTAATCAGCCTTTATCTTTACGGGTGGCTCTACTATCCCTTTTACACGCTCGCAAACTTTCTTAGCAGCGTGGTCATCGAGATGGCTCTGCGCGAGTGCTTCTCGTGGAGGCCGAGCCGGACAGGAGAGGACCGGCGAGGACTCAAGAAGTTGCTTAAGGAGGCCAAGGCTTCGGGGCTCCTCCGCGACGAGGGCTTCCCGACCCTTGAGAATGCCCGCGCCAATGCCGAGCGAATGAGGCAAGAACTGAACGATTTTATGGGCCAACAAACGGAGCCTGAGCCGAAGGTGCCGTATATCGACGTGCTGATCGAAACCTTGCCCAAGATTAGGAACAGTTTTGCGCACCCCGACATGCATGAAATCCTGGCACCGGGGCAGGCGCTTAACGGCCTCATCCTGGCAGCCGAGATTATCAATCAGCGCTGGCCCCAATAGGCCGCCATACGACAACGGACTTCGTGAGCTGGGAACAAGTTGGGAACGATACCGCCCGAATACCCTGCAAAACCGTGGCACAAGACCGAAGAAGAAGCCAAGCGAACCAACAAGATACAAGATTTTGAGTTGCCTTGGACGTGAGAGGTCCCCGGTTCAAATCCGGGCGCCCCGACCAATCCTCATCTGCCTGAGAATTGACGGCGAAGCGCGAGAATGTAAGGGCAGGTTTCCAGACCCGCCCCCACGCATACGGATCGGGCGGCTCTTCCCAAGAGGGTGAACGCCGTTGGCCCCCGCGGCCGCGCGCGACGGCAGGCAGTTAATCCAGCCTTGCTGCAAACAAAAAGCCACGGCGATGGAAGGTTCCATCGTCGTGGCTTGGAATTCCCTGTCCTCGTCCGGGAGGG
>JAHEKS010000233.1 GCA_024638215.1 Acidobacteriota bacterium
GAAGACCCAGCCCGCATCGGTTACGATGAGGTGGACTTCCTGGAGCGCCCCATTGCCGCTGATTGCGCCCCACTCGTGGACAGTAAGGCCGAGCGAATTGGTCAGTTCAGCCGTCACGGTGCAATTCGGGTTGACAGTATAGGTGCCTGTAAACGTGGCCGGTCCAACCAATCCGTCCACACTCGCCATTTCGCTGCCGGAAAAATTCCCCGCGCCGTCGAAACTGACAATCCCACTGTGATTGGTCGGAAAGGGCGGCGGCGGAAAGCCGGGCAGCGGTCCCGTAATCGTTCCCTGGCCAAAGACCACGTAGCTGCCTTGGACAGTTGCCAAGGAACACGTGCCTGAGGCGGCCTTGACGGTCCGCACCAAGCCTGTGTCGAGAGTCTTTGTTGCTTCCCCACAGAAGACCAAGGCCATTGCCAAAAGGCTGGCGATTACCGTCGGGCGCAGCCACCGTACGAAAGTTCGTCTCATGGTTTTGACTCCTTCTCTATCGGTGCTGAGCGGGCGGCATTAAGGCATCACGCGATTGGGCCGCACCTTCATGGGCAGTCAACTTGAGAGTTGCCGCCGCCAACACCGGCGTCGGACTTGGAACGTGGCATCACATCCCGGGCGACATGGTCGCCGGTCCTCCGTCAGAAAGGCAATAGACGGCGGCTTAATTGGCTCTTAAGTTTTGATTACGACGCATGCTCGCGAAAATACGGCACTTGACTCTACAGTCAACCGGAGATACCCTTCGCTTAGCTTTCCGGCGGAGTCCTTCAGTGGCCACCAGGATTCACTTCGGCAGCTTCGAGGTTGACCTGTCCTCTGGCCAGCTCTACAAGAGTGGGTTAAGGGTCAGCCTCCAAGATAAATCCTTCCAGGTTCTCGCTTCGCTGCTCGAACAACCCGGCGAAGTCGTCTCTCGGCAAGAATTACAGAGGCGGCTATGGCGCGAAGAGGTCTTTGTTGACTTCGACAACAACCTCAACACCGCGATTGCCCGCCTGCGCGAGGCGCTCGGGGACTCCGCTGAGCACCCACGCTTTATCGAGACGCTGGCCAAGCGCGGCTACAGGTTCATCGCGCCGGCCGAGGCTTGTGGGCGCACGGCCGAGCCGCGTTTGGCCGTGATGATTTTCGAGAACTTGAACCGCGACCCCGAACAAGATTATTTCGCCGAGGGGATTTCGGACGCGCTCATCACGGAACTCGGGAGCATCGGCAGCTTGCGCGTGATCTCGCGCCAATCCGTTCTGCAATTCAAGGATACGAAAAAAAGTCTGCCTGAAATCGCTCGCGAACTTAGGGTGGACGCCCTGGTCGAAGGCTGCGCCCTGCATTCGGACAAACGTGTCCGGGTCTCCGCCCAGCTCATAAGGGCGGAGCCCGAGCAGCACCTTTGGGCGCAGAGCTATGAATGCGAACTGGGCGATGTGCTGGAGGTGCAGGGGCGGATTGCGCACAGCGTCGCCGAAGCGGTCGAAGCGGTATTGACGGCCAAGGACGTGGCCCGCCTCGCTCGCCCGCGACCCGTCAACCCGGAGGCGCAACTCGCTTATTTGAAGGCTCGCCACCACTGGGGTGCATGGACCAAGGAAGGGATCCAAAAGGCCCTCCAGCACCTCGACGAGGCAACAAAAGCTGACCCGGAATTCGCCCCAGCCTACAGTATGCTGTCGTACTGCATGACCGTGCTGGGGTATTGGGGCTACATTCCTCAAAGGGTGGCCTACTCCAAATCCAAGGATGCTGCCCTCGAGGCTTTGGCGCTGGACGATCAGCTCTGCGACGCGCACACGGCACTTGGGGTGGTCAAGTGGTTCGGAGAATGGGACCTGGCTGTCGCCGAGCGCGAAATTCAGCGCGCGCTAGAAATCAACCCTTCGAACGAGTTCGCGCACTTGATGCAGGCGAATTTTCTTGTTGTGATCCGGCGCGATCATGACCGGGCACTCGAGGCCGCGGGACGAGCCCTGGATCTGGATCCCCTATCCATTAACACCAACTTCGAGGTTGCTTGGATCCTGGTTTTCGCAGGTGAGTATAAGAGGGCGATCGACCAGTCCTTGAAGACGCTCGAGTTATACCCTGATTCACTTTTCGCCCAGCAGACGCTCGGCTGGGGCCACGTTGGCCTCTCGGATTTTGACGGTGCTGAAAAGGCTTTTCAGAAGGCCGTGGATCTGGCTCCGGACACCTATTCCATTTCTTCGCTAGCCTATGTCTTTGCCAGAACTGGCCGGAGGGCGGCGGCCGAGGACATGTTGGCTGACCTGCTTAAGAAGAGCGAGACCCAAGTCGTACCGGAAATCTGTTTGGCCCTGGTCTATGGAGGCCTGGGCGAGCGTAGCCGCGCCTTCGAATTGTTAGAGAAGTGCTTCCAAGAGCGGCACCCACAACTTTTCTGGCTTCCTCTGCAGCCGGGATTTTCTCCGCTCCGCGACGATTCGCGCTATGACAACCTGCTGCGCCGCATGAATCTCCTGCGCTAATCTCTTATCGGCATCACGACTGTTAATCGAAGTTCCCGCTCCAGCCTGGTTCTAAGTCGGGCCAAGCGGACGCGGGCCCACTCGGTCTCAGGACTTACTTCATGGGTAAGAACCGCCGAAGATAGGTCCCACCCGGGTGGCGCATTGAAGTCGGTTGACTGCGATGCGCGCCGCAGAGGTTCGCTCCGCGGCTACCGATTCAAATACGATCAACTCTAAACACAAACCTAGGGCTTCTGAGGAGGCGGCTCGGTTGCGGGCTTTTTCTCTTTCTCGCTTTTGCTTGTTGATCGGGGCTTGACGCGCGTGCGCCGGGCGCGAACGGGCGCGCTGTTGCGGATCCATTTGGGGCGCTGGGATTCTCCCCGCATGGCATGGCCGAGCTGATCCTGGCATCCCGCCAGATTGTTTTCGAGAGCTTGGGTGATGGAATCCTGATTGTTAAGCAGAAACCCGAGATAAGGCGCAAGTTTCTGCTGCAAGTCGAACAGCCGGTCAGCCACTTGGGAAAATTGGGCGCCGTAGCTCGGGTTGTCGGCCTGGCTGATGGTGCGCGCCACGCCGTCCAATCGCGGCAGAATGGCGCCGATGGTCGAGTAAGTCTCAAACCCCGCATAAGTACTTTCCGGCCGGGCCGCGAACTGGGCGCGCCAGCCGTCCAGATCTTTGAGCTGGGAGCGCATCGTTGCGACCGTCTGATTGAAGGAATCGCGCGCGGTGTCAGAAATCTTCCAGCGCTCGGGATGAACGTCCGTGAGCAAATCGTTGAGGCGGTATTCGGCAAAGCGCGTCTGATCGAGCAGCGCTTTCACCTGCTGCGCGTCCATGTAGCCCGGCTGCGAGCTTGCCTTGGCCAGCATTCCCTCCACAATTCCCGGGGACGCCGCCTGCGGCGCGGCCGCAGGCGCGGATGCCGGCGGCGCGGTGGAAGAGGATCTGTCCTCCGACCTTGCAAGCGCGGGCGCGGCGAGCACGGCGGCGAGAAGGCAGGCGACAGCGCGAGCTGATGCTCTCATACGTTTCCCCCTGAATTGTTCCGGTGGAAAGAATGGCAGGGTTCAGGCAGCTTCGTCCACAAATTTCTCCAGTGCCCCGCGCGCGCCGTCGCTCAGGCCGGCAAACTGAATCCCCATGCCCAGGCCCTTGAGGGAATAGACCACTTTGCCTTGCGCGGAAAGGGATTTGCCGCTCGCAACCAGTTGCAGCGCAACGCTAATGTCCGAACCCATCGGGAAAGGGTCTTTGCTGCTGACGAACAGGCCGCCCACGCTGACGTCGCGCGTAAGGAGCATCTCCTCCCGTCCCAGCGCCTCGCATCGCACCTGGGTCACCAAGCGGGCGCGGCGGTGCTGGCGTCTTTCGATTCCGGGTCTCTGCAATTGTTGCGTCTCTTCTTCGCCCATCGGATTCTTCCTCAGTCAAGGCTCTCAAGGCCCGCGGCCGATCAAGAGACCTCAATGCTCATCACAAAGTGCGGGCGCGGATCGCCTCGTCCCCAGCGGTTCACCTGCCAGCGCGCCTGGAGAAACCGCACGTGCGGCCGCTGCGCCAGGTCGAGCGCCGCGGGAGTCGAGCCGGCATAGAAAACTTGTGGAAACAGAAAGAGAGGTTTTTGCCCCCAGTCCTTGCCGTCGCTCGAGCCCCAAATGGAAACGTGAAGCGATTCCTGCTCGATCGCCTCGGCAACTCGCAAGACAACAACCAACTGTTGGCCGGCCTTGCCTCCCAGGTCCAGCGCCGGGCCTTCCCCGCGCGAATCAATCGCCGTCTGTTGAACCAGCACGACCGCCGATTCCGATGCAATTGTTGAGTCCATTATTTTTTCCCGGCGCGCGTTCGCCGCGTCCAAGGCGACTCATGCTAGCACACCTGAAGGCAAAGCGAAACCTTTCGGCCGTCTGGGCGTCGGCGGGTGCGTGAGAAACCGCCGGATCAGATCACAAACCGATGGCTCGGCTCATGTTCGTGGGCCGGCCGGCGAGGGTTCAGTTGATAGTGTTCGATTCGCCGTGCAGGGACTTCAAGAACGTTGCGAGGGTGGAACTATCCTGCGATGAAAGGCCCGTGAATTCGACCCCGACGCTGTCTCCGTCGCGCATCCACCGGACCACGCCCCCTAAATCGAGTTTGGGCAAATCCGGCGGCCGCCCAAGGACCAGCCGCATTTCGGTTCCCACTGGGAAAGGTTTCTTCGTGCGGAGCGATAGACCCATCTCGCCCAGGTCAACCGTCTCCGCGTAAAAAAAGGCATCGCCCGCCTGAATGACAGCATCCACTGCAACCTTGGCCCGATTGAATCTCCTCTGTTGATCGGCCATACAGAGCGTTTATAGCAAGAACGCTTCCGCCAATCCAGCTTTTTGCGGTCCGGCAGGAAATGAGATGTTCAGTTGCGCGCGGGATGAGTTGTGCGAGTGCCTTGGCGCGATGATCGGGAGTCCATTCGAGGAATGGCGTCTGCGGACTTGACCGCCCAAATCTGCAGACACACTAAGACAGCCCGCCGGGGCGCTCCGTCCATTTACGAGAGGTGGAAATGCTTGTCTACTGCGCCGATCGAACATTTACCGCGCGCGGGCCCTTTTCTCCGCGCTCCAGTTCGAATTCGACGTTATCCCCTTCCTTCAGACTATCGAAGTTGAGATTCTGGAGCCCGCTGCGGTGGAAAAACACTTCCTGGCCTTCCGCCGATCGAATAAACCCGAACCCGCGGTCACGAATGACGCGCTTGATTGTGCCTTGCATGGAAAACCTCAATTCGCGTGGCAGGGGAAGACGTTCTCGGCCGGTCGACGCCAAAAGAGCAGCCGGCGAAGAAGCCCCACTACGCTTTCCCGCAACTCTACCAACAGGAAAGCGCAATGTCAAAGGGCTGGCGCAAGATCCGGCGGCTTGCGTCGCCCCCCGTCCGGAAGCGCCCTCCGGGCTTATGTAGGCTACAATTCTAGCGCGGACTGAAGAATCGGGCAACCCGCGAAGTCGCACCCTTCGTCTAAGAGAAGTGTGGGGCTGTTAGATCTGACAATCTGCAAGTCGGACTCACCCCCCGAAAAAGGAGGGTTTTTATCATGACGGTATCTTTATGGAAAAAAGGGAGTTCTGCTCTTCTTACGCTACTGGTCCTGCCTGCCTTGGCTCTGGCGGCAACCGCGGCGGCGCCCCCGGCGCCCTACGCGCCGTCACCCGAGGTGCGCATGGATACCCAATGGGCTTCGCGCCTGCTTGCCCGTATGCAAACCAATGTGGCGAGAGTCAATAACGACGCCGCAAAACTTCAGGTCGACTACCGCGAGGGGCTGGACTGGCGGGATGACGTCGCGGCGCTGGATCAGCTCGCGGCCCGGGTGAAGAAAATGGACGGCGAGCTGTACAGCCTCCGCAGCATGCGCAAAGACGTGACTCCCGAAGATGCGCAAACCATTGCCCGTTTAGCTCCTCAAGTCACGGTTCTGACCGATGAAGTGAACAGTTCGATTCACTTCATCAACAATAACCACCAGTATCTCTGGGCGCCGAAGTGGCGCAGTGACACGAACGAGCTTTATCAAACATCAAAGATAGTCCAGCAGGATCTGCAAAGAGCTGGCCATCAACAGGTGGCAAGCTTGCAAGCGCCCGCGGCTGACGTGAGGAGTTAACCGCACTTCCCTATGGCTCAAGCGGGCGGCCAGAATCAGAGCCCGGCCCCGGCGCGGGCCGGGCTCCACTCCCGCCCGATGCCGGATCCAAGCGCCCGTACCCATCCGCCTCGTGCCCACGCGAAACCCCTGATGCCGTTTCGGGCTAGATACGTTGCCTGGCGGCGCGACGAAGTTCATCCAAAAGCGAGGCTAATAATCTAGTCCCTGCGGCAGGATGCGGACAACCCGCGGACTCGCCCAAGCCGTCCAAGCAAGTATGGGGCTGTCGAACCTGCCAATTCGCAAGGCAGAATCAATTCACGCCCAAGGAGGATGTTGATTCATGAAGAAATCTCTATGGCAAATGTGTCTTTCTTCTGTTTTCAGCGTGTTAGTCATACCTGCCCTAACTCTGGGGGCGACCGCGGCCGCGCTGCCGGGGGCGGCCGAGCCGGCGCCGCTCGAGCAGATGGATTCCCAACAGGTGGCACGCCTGCTTGACCGAATGCAGATTGACGTGGCCAGGGTCCACAATGCCGCCGTGCGGCTTCACTCCTTTTATCTCAGCGGTGTAACCTGGCAACAGGACGCCTCGACAATCGATCGCATAGCCTATCGCGTGCGGAAAATGGACGACATGCTCTCCACCCTTCGCGCCATGCAGCGCGAAGTCTCTCCCGCCCAAGCGCAGACGATCGCCCGCCTGGCGCCGCAGGTCATTGTTTTGACCAACGAATTGAACATTTCGATTCACTATTTGAACAATAATCACCATTATCTTTGGTCGCCGACGTGGCGCATGGACACGGCCGACGTGGACCAGACCTCTCACATCCTCGAAGGCGATCTTCGAGGGATCAGACAAGAACCAATGGCAAGCCTGCCCGCGACCCGCACCGCCAAAGTCGCGAGCTGAGATCTCAACCAGGAGGCTCGATCGGGGCGGCCCTAAATCAGGGCCCGTCCCCGGCGCGAGCCCAACACCATCCTTGCGTCAGCGGATAAAACCGCAGACGCTTCCGCGTCGTCTTTCCCTTGCGAGAACGCATTGAAAACGAATAGACTGAGCGCTCGGATGGGAGCAGGGTTCATGCGCAAAATTCTCGCGATTCTTCCCGTGCCAGTGTTCGTTGCCGTTACTTTCTTCCCCTGCCAAGCCGCGGCAAAAACGATATCCCTCGACGGCAACTGGATCTTTGTCGCGGACCCGGCCGCCTCCTTCGAGGCCGGCGATCTCGCCCGCGCCAATGGCATTCCCGTGGGAGTGCCTTCTTCTTGGCAAGCGGCGTTCGTTGACCGCCGCGACTACGCGGGTGTGGCCTGGTATTGGCGGAATGTGACGATGGAGCCGCCCGCGGCGGGCCAGTTGCTCTTGCTGCGCTTTGGCGCGGTGGATTACCGGGCCGACGTCTTCGTCAACGGCCAAAAGGCGGGGTCGCACGAGGGCGGCTACCTGCCCTTCGAATTCGACATCACCTCGCTGGTGCATCCTGGAGACAATCAGATCGCCGTAAGAGTGGCGGACGCAAGCGCCCAAGTGAAGCAAGTGGAAGGAATCCGGTACGCGGAAATCCCTCACGGCAAGCAGGACTGGTACGTTCAGACCAGCGGCCTCTGGCAGGGCGTCGCGTTGGATTTCCGCCCTCGCTTCCGCCTGGGCGGGGCGCACATC
>JAHEKS010000017.1 GCA_024638215.1 Acidobacteriota bacterium
ACCAAGTGCGAGAACTATAAGCTTGTCCTGCCCGCCAGCAATCCGTCCGTTGCGACATTCACCGCCGGCCAGACCACACAATGGCCGGCTCCCGCGGACAATCCGGCCCTCTACTGGGTGCAGGCCGTCTCGGTGATGCCAACGGACAGCACGACGGTGGACTGCACGCCTTCGGCCATTCCCACGACGTTCACGCCAGGCGCGGGTGATCCTCTCCAGGGGTATCAGATTGGCGTGGACCCGGCGCCCTTGCCGGATAACACGGTGACGCTGGATTTTGGCTTCGTGGGCTGCACGGCGGGGCAGTAACCATCTCGCACCGGCGCCGGCAAATCCGCCGACGGCTGTTTTTTCCTCTTACTTGAAGACAAAGGCGGGGAGCAATCCCCGCCTTTTTTGTTCGCCTGCGGGAGTGCCTCATTGATTCGGGGTTCTTACGGAGTCTTACATATTACAGTGACCACGGGGCTGTAGCGCCGGTGTCCTCACCGGCGCTTTGCGGCGCTGGGGACAGCGCCGCTACAAAGGAAGGCGTCACTATGATTTGTAATCCTCGTTAATGACCAGGTCTGCGCTGGGCAGTCCGGCGGGACTCTGGGGAGTTCGAGTGCTTTGCCCGTTTCTCCTCGGCCACCTTGTGCAGCACTGCGGCACGCGTTGAGCGCATGGTCATTTGGAGCGATTCGCGCGGAATGCTGGTGACGAACGGTTTGATGAGCCACCCAAGCCCGGTCGGAATATCACGCGTCAGCGAGACCGACTCGCACTCGACCCACACACCGCCGTCGCGCTCTTCGAACCGCCACCACGAGTCCAGCCGCCACAGAAAGCCGCCATCCTTTCCCACCGGCTTTTCGTATTCGTCCTTTTGGCCGGCGTTCGCTACTTCCTGGATGCGCGTAGAAACTGACCGGCTGTCTTCGTGCGTCGCATCCACGGGAAAGTAGCGCACGTCGTGCTCGGTATCGAGCGTGACGGTGATGACCTTCTGCTTGCGCAGCCGGTAGAAAATCTTGAAATCGTTTCCCTCGCGGCTGACCAGGCGGGAGCGAATCACTTCGGGCCTATACCACTCCTGGTGGTGATCGTAATCCTGGACGACGCTGATCACCTGCGCGAGCGTCGCGCCGGATATGAACACCGCGCCCAGCCAGTGGTGGATCAGCGCGCCAGGCGCGGTTATCTCATCGCCCGAAGCGTCGCGCGTGACCAGCGGCGCCATGTAAATCTGGCCGGACCTGATCTGTTGGCGAATCTGGTCGCGTTGCGACTCGGGAAGCCCGTCCACGTACAGGAATTCGCCCGGCCGCTTCAATTCCGCATCAATGCGCGCCTCGGTTGCCTGGACGTAGCGGTCGAAGGCCGCGACCGTCTGCGGCTTGAGCCGCACGTTCATGATGTCCGCCGGCGCGAGCCCGGGCAAAGCAAAAAAGCAAAAAGCCGTCGTGATGACAAGATAAGCGCGCTTCAAGTTTCTGCCGTTCCTTGGCAAAACAACAGTGATCATACCGCCTCGGGGCGCTGTTTGGCCAGCCGGCACGGTGATGCTCAGTTTCTCGATGTCCGCGGCCAGTCCAATCACGCCTGTTTCCGACACTGCCCCGGCTCTTGCGGGAACGTCGCGATTCTGCGAGCATCAAAAGCAGAGAGCCTTGTGCGCTTCGGGCGCCGCTCGCGCGTGACGCCCAAAAGGCACGGCAGTCGCAGAGTTCGCCCCTCGACTATGGCAAACGGTTCCCATCCCTCTAACACAGCGAGAAGCGCGACAGCTCTCGATACGCCACGCGAGAGGCCGCTGGCGGACGCGCCAAACGCTGCGTCCACCGCCGCTGCGGAGCGAGCCGCCCGCCCATCACGCCTGAGAGTCCTGCTCGCCTTTGCGGCCATCTACGTCATTTGGGGTTCCACGTATCTTGCCATCAAGGTTTCGATTGAAACCATTCCTCCGTTCATCATGGCGGGCTGCCGGTTCCTGGTCGCGGGCCTGCTGCTTTACGCCTTGGCGCGCTCGCGCGGCGCCGAGCCGCCGACGCGCCAGCAATGGCTCAACGCCGCGCTGATTGGCAGCCTGTTGTTTCTGGCCGGCAACGGCGCCCTCACCTGGGCGGAGCAGCACGTGCCCTCGGGCTTGGCGGCGCTGCTGCTTTCGATCATCCCGCTCTGGATGGTGCTGCTGCATCACTTCGAAATGCGCCGCGGCTTGGGCCCGCAATTGATCGCAGGCCTGGTGTTGGGCCTCGGCGGCATCGCCTTGCTGGTGGGCCCGAGCGAATTGCTGGGCGGCGGGCGGGTGCCGCCTCTCGGCGCAACCGTACTGGTCGCGGGCTCGCTCTGCTGGGCCATCGGCTCTCTTCATTCGCGGCGGGCTTCGATGCCGAAATCTTCCTTGCTCGCGGCTTCGATGGAAATGCTCTGCGGCAGCGCCGGCCTGTTCGCATTGGGCCTGGCGACCGGCGAAGGGCGCGCACTGCTTCACCCCGCGTTCTCGGCGCATTCGCTCGAAGGGCTTGCCTATCTGATCTGTTTTGGATCGCTTCTCGGATTCACCTCGTACAACTGGCTGCTGGGCGTCTCCACGCCCTCGCGCGTGGCCACCTACGCCTACGTCAATCCCATCATCGCGGTCTTCCTCGGCTGGGCGCTGGGCGGCGAGACGCTTTCGGCGCGCGTGCTGGTGGCGATGATCGTCATCGTCTCCGCCGTCGCGCTCATCATCACCCACCAGGCGCGCAGCGAGACCCGCCACGACGCCGAGGAGCCGCCCTCTTCGGGCGAGTGCCCCGAGACCGTCGTGTAGTTGACTTGCTTCGCGGCGCCACTTCATTTCCACCTGCAATTCCCCGCTTGCACTTTCTCGGTTGAGTCTGAGAGTATTCTTCCTTCGAATCTTTCTGCGAAATCATTGCGGAGGAACCATGCCATCTGATCCCAAGCTCCCCAGCCGCACCATTCTGGAAGGCAGCGCGCGCGCCGGCGCGCGCGCCATGCTCAAGGCTATCGGATTCACCGACGCCGACCTCAAGCGGCCCATCGTCGGTATCGCCAACACCTGGATCGAGACCATGCCGTGCAATTACCACCTGCGCGAGCTCGCCGCCAGGGTGAAGGAGGGCGTCCGCGCCGCGGGCGGCACGCCGATGGAGCTTAACACCATCGCCATTTCCGACGGCGTCACGATGGGCACCGAGGGCATGAAGGCCTCGCTCATCAGCCGCGAAGTGGTGGCCGACTCGATCGAACTGGTCGGGCGCGGCCACATGTTCGACGCTATGGTGGCGCTGGTCGGCTGCGACAAAACCGTTCCCGGCGCCGCCATGGCCCTCATCCGGTTGAACGTTCCGAGCGTGCTGCTTTACGGCGGCTCCATCGCGCCCGGCACATTCCAGGGTCGCGACGTGACCATCGTGGACGTCTACGAGGCCATCGGCACGCACGCCGCGGGGAAGATGTCCGACGCGGACTTGAAACGGCTCGAGGATGCGGCCTGTCCCGGCGCGGGCGCTTGCGGCGGTCAGTTCACCGCCAACACCATGTCCACCATCATGGAGTTCATCGGCCTCTCGCCCATGGGATTCAACAGCGTTCCGGCGACCGATCCGAAAAAAGCCGAGATCGCGGTCAAGACCGGCGAGTTGGTCATGGACGTCCTCAAGCGCAACCTGCGGCCCAAGGATATTCTGACGCGCCAGGCGTTTGAGAATGCCATCGCCAGCGTCGCTGCCACGGGCGGCTCGACTAATTCCGTGTTGCACCTGCTGGCGCTCGCGCGCGAAGTAGGTGTGCCGCTGCGCATCGAAGACTTCGACGTGGTCAGCTCGCGCACGCCGCTCATCGCCGACTTGAAACCCGCGGGTAAGTACGTCGCCACCGACGTGCATCGCGCCGGAGGCATCCCGCTCATCGCCAAGAAGCTTCTCGAAAAATCCGGACTGCTGCATGAAAACGCCATCACCGTCACCGGCCGCTCGATCGGCGAAGAAGCGCGCAAGGCCGTGGAAACGCCGGGGCAACCCGTGGTCGCAACGGTTGAGAAGCCGCTCAAGAAATCCGGCGGGCTGGTGATCCTCAAAGGCAACGTCGCGCCCGAGGGTTGCGTGGTGAAGATCACCGCGCACGAGCGATTGCAGCATCGCGGGCCGGCGCGCGTCTTCAACAACGAGGAAGACGCCATGCACGCGGTGATGAACAAGAGCATCAAGGCGGGCGATGTGGTGGTGATCCGCTACGAAGGCCCGCGCGGCGGGCCGGGCATGCGCGAAATGCTCGGCGTCACCGGCGCGCTGGTCGGCGAAGGTCTGGGCGAGTCGGTGGCGCTCCTGACCGACGGCCGATTCAGCGGCGGCACGCGCGGGTTGATGGTCGGACACGTCGCGCCGGAGGCCGCGCGCGGCGGACCGATCGCGGCGCTCGCTGACGGCGACATCATCGTGTTCGACATCGAGAAACGCCGGCTTGACGTCGAACTCTCCGACGACGAAATCAAGCAGCGCTTGGCGAAGTGGCGCGCGCCCGAGCCGCGCTACAAGTCGGGCGTCTTCGCCAAATACGCCGCGCTGGTTTCTTCGGCTTCGGAAGGCGCGGTCACGAAGGTTGGTTCGTAACTGCGGGCAGCCAGAAAAAGTGTGTCACCAGTGTCAGTGGTATCAACGGTGTCACCGGGATTGCAGAGGCGGCCCAAGGAAGCGGACACATTGTCCGCGTCTTGACCTGTCGCCGCTCCCCTACGTCCACGTAAACTCATGACAAAATGTCGCAGGGCGGCGTTAACCCATCCTGCTCGGCTTCTCCGGGGGGTTTGGAGGGCGCCGAGCTAAGCGAAAGGGCCAGCTCAGCCCTAGCAACTCGGGACTGGGGACTCGGGATTCGGGGTTGCCGCAGAGCATGGCTCTGCGACGTTTTCCTTCGTTGTCATTCCCGCGAAAGGCCTGGCCTCGCACAGGCGGGGGCGGGAATCCACGTGTTCTCTGCGGGCGCGACTCGGGACGCGGGACTCGTGGCTCCCGATTCGTGGTTGGCGCAGAGCGCAGTTCTGCGGCGCGCCCCGCGTGCCGTGGCTGCCATCTGCTGCAGGACGGGACCCGCGGGTCCGCCCCTACGGATCCCGGAGGGATTTCAACCCACGTGGACAACAACACGGTGTTTGCAGGCACGCATTAACGGCGCTAATCTAGCCTTGCGAGGCAGAGCCTCGCTCAGGGCAACGGCAACACAGCTTAGGAGGCGGCGATGAGGATCACGCGACGCGGCAGGCGTCTGCCGATTCTGCTCGCTCTGCTGGCGGCGGCCCCTCCGGCTCTTGCGGGCGCCGGCTCGCCCGCGGCGGCGGCATTCAAGAAGCTACTGGCTCTTGAGGGCCACTGGGAGGGCAAAGACGCGCAAGGCCGCGTGGTCAAGAGCACATTCCAGACCATCGCCGCGCGCACCGCGGCTGGTTGGCGCAGAGCGAAGCTCTACGTCCCATCGTGTTATATTAGCGCTGGGGATGGCGACTCGGAAACGCTATTTCGTACCTGGTCAACTGCAATTCCTCACTACCAGCACTTACCGCCGCGCTAAGCTTTTCGAGAGCGAGCGGTTTCGCCGCGACTTTGTCGAGGTTCTCGCCCGGCTTCGCGCGGAAATGGGCTTTCAGCTCATCGGCTGGGTGCTGATGCCGGAGCACTTCCACCTGCTCATCCGGGCTGAGCCCGTCGCGAGCACTAGCCGCATCATGCAAGAACTGAAAAAGCGCACCGCGCAGCGCATCCTGGCCGCGCTTGAGGGGAATCCGCAGCGCCCCTGGTGCCGAAAGATGCTGAAAATGGTGCGACTGCCCGCGAGTGTCCACTCCGACTCCCAATTCCGCGTCTGGCAACGCCGCTACTATACTCTCGGCGTGTTCACTGAAAAGAAAAGGTTGGAGAAACTGAGTTATATGCACGCCAACCCTGTCAAGCGCGGTTTGGTGACATCGCCCGACCGGTGGCCGTGGTCCAGCTTCCGATTTTATCACTTGGGGGATTCTTCGCTGGTGAGCATGGACTGCATTTGCTGACTAATTGAGGGACCGCAGAGCTTCGCTCTGCGCCAACCAGACGTGCCCACCACCAGTGGGGGTCGCAGAGCGCAGCTCTGCGTCCTGGGTCACCGTTTACTTCTTGAACCAATAAAGCAAAATGCCGTAGCCCACGCCGGCGGGGTCGGTGTTGTTGGCGGTCTGGAAGGCCATGAAGCGGCCGTCGGTGGAGATGACGGGGTTCGACGCTTTGCCGCCCTGGTAATCGTTGAAGTGCGTAAGGCGCGTAAAATTCTTGCCCGTGCCGTCGAGCTTCAATTTCCAGATGTCAATGTTCCAGGGGCCGCGCCGCCCGCCGAGCTCCAGGCACTGGCGGTCGGATTCGACCGTGGTGTATTCGCCGCCCGGAAAAATGCCTTCCGGCTCGTCGTAGTCATCCGGCGCCTGGGAGAAATCCGTCACCTTGCCGGTCGCGAGGTCAATCCCCATCACTTCCGCGTGGTTGTTCGGCTCGTAGCAACTGAACGTCATCTTGCGGTCGTTGTCATAAAAGTCCTGCGCTTCGAGCGTGCAGCTCTTGTCCGGGCTGTAATAAACCTGTTTCTTATTAACCAGTTGTGCCGTCGTGCCGGAGATTTCGACGTCGGCGACGTAGAGGCGCGAAGCGCCCGGCGCAAGGTCCGCGGCCTGGTCGTGCGTCTGCGAGAAGGAAATCTTCAAACTCTTCTTTGAGATCGCCGCGCCCTCGCTCATCTTCTGGTCCAGCTTCACGGGTTTCGAGCCGGGCTGCTTCGACAGGAACCAAAGCTCGTTGTCGCGCGTGCGGCTGACGTGGACGTTTTCGAAATGGTCGGGGCCGATCAGGATGTAGTCGCCCGTCACCAGGTGCATCACGCGCAGGAACGCCGCGCCCGGAACGTTGCAGGTCAGGCAGCGGATGATGCGCGTCTTCAAATCAATCGTGAACGCGTCGCCAAAACTCTTGTCCATGAAGGCGACGTGCTGGTTGTCGGGCGAGATGTCGGCGCGCTCGCCGAAGTGTGTGAGGATTTCGATGTTGGGCGGCAGATGGTCGAGCGGATTGCCCGGCTTCCTCTCCGCCGCCCCGAGCGGCAAGGCAAAAACCAGAAGTAATCCAAGGAATAGTCTCATTTCGCCTACCTCATCAACGGGTTGGAAGTTGTTCGACCTTGAGTCCGAACGCCCGCGCCGAAGTGCATTGCCTTTGGTCCGCTGATACGAAGAGTTCCGTTTGCCATTCGGCGGCGCAGGCGACCTGCAGCGCGTCCGGTGAGCGCAACAGCGAGCGCTCCAGGAGCGAGACGGCGCGCGCCACAACTGCATCAGTCAAGTTCACAACGCTCATGTCGGAAACGTCCGCCAGCAGAGCTCGCCGGGCTCTTGGATAATCCGACGTTTGGAGCTTGCGTTCCCGCCGCAGGCGGCAGAGCGCCGAGATAATTTCCGGCACACAGAGGACGGCCACACCCACAGACGAAGAGGAAAGAAGGATTTTTTCCAGGCGGTCGCTTCCCGCTTCCTGGATGTAGCGCTTGGCCAGCGCCGAGGAGTCAAGAAATACCTTCAACGCGAGGCTCGCCTTTCCGCCAGCACCGCTTCGCTGAGCGATGTCCCCGTTTTGACCAGCCGCAGCCCCGGGCGCTTCCAGGCGGGCTTATCTTCACGCGAATCGTCGGGGACGATCCTGGCGATCGCCTTGCCGTGGCGAAGGATTCGAACGCTCTCTCCCCTCTCTACCGAGTCCAGAACGCGCGAAGCATTCCGGCGAAATTTGGTGAACGTCACGCTGTTCATCACCTAACCCTCCCTGCTTCGGTCACGATAATTGTACATGATTGTACAATAATGTGCAAATATTTCCGCCCCGCCACTCTTGCAAGTCGAGAGTGGAGGCCAACTCGGCCCATGAACTGAGTTGGCTGGCGTCAAGAGCCTGGCTCACACTGCTTTCCTCGATGTTACCTGTCTTGCGTGAAGACCGTTGAATCCCCCCCTCTTCGAAGCCTGACTCAAAACGCCCTCCCGCGTTTTTCTTGCCGCTCGCGGCCGTTTGTGGGATGATATTCGAGGGCAGGCGCAAAGTGCATCCCGAATTAAGAACGGTAATTGAGCTTCAGGAAGTGGACCGGCGCGTGTCTGAGCTCGACGCGCAGATCGGCTCCTTGCCCGCGGAAGCGGCGGCCCTCGAATCGCAACTGAGCGATTTCCTTCACACCCTGGAAGTCCGCAAAGAACGCCTGGCGAAGAATCAGAAGGAGCGCCGGGAACTGGAAGGCGAAATCAAGGAAATCCAGGCGCGCATTTCCAAGCACCGCGACCAGCTTTACGAGGTCAAGACCAACGAGCAGTACCGAGCCATGCTGCACGAAATCGAGGGCGAAGAATCGAACATCCGCACCATCGAGGACAAAATCCTGGAAAAGATGATGGAGGCGGACGAGCTTGAGGGGCACATCCGCGAGGCCGAGTCGCGCCTGGCGGACGAGAAAGCTCGCGTCGGGCAGGAGACGGCGCGTTTGCGCGCGCTACGCCAGGAAGACATGGACGAGCGCGAGAAGCTTCTGGCGCGCCGCAAGGAGATGGCCGCGAGCCTGAGCGACGATCTGCTTCAGGTCTACGAGCGCGTTCGCCACGGACGCGGCGGCGTGGCGGTGGCGGCGGTTCGCGAAGGCTTCTGCACGGAATGCCACGTGGCGCTGCGCCCGCAGCTTTACAACGAAGTCCGCTCGAACGAGGCGCTGAT
Source organism: Acidobacteriota bacterium (assembly GCA_024638215.1). GTDB lineage: Bacteria > Acidobacteriota > Terriglobia > UBA7540 > UBA7540 > JAHEKS01. The sequence continues at coordinate 8,760 of JAHEKS010000017.1, forward strand.
CACCTGCGAGAGCTGCGCCCGCATCCTTTATTACGTCGAGCCTCCGGCCGAGCCGCAAGAAGCGGCTGATGCTTCCGGCCAGGCAGCCGCGCACCATTGAATCCCGCATCGGAATGAATTCCTCATCGACTCCCCGGCAAGACCCCAGCCCTGAAATCGTGGCTCACGTTGACGGCGGCTCGCGCGGCAATCCCGGCCCCGCGGCCTATGGCGTGGTTATCGAGGGCGCGGGCGGCGCGCCGGTTGCCAAGCTCTCCAAATTCCTCGGCCGCGCCACCAACAACGTGGCCGAGTATCAGGGACTGCTGGCCGCGCTCGAATACGCGCTGGAGTATCACCATCCGCGCCTGCGCGTGCTGACCGACTCGGAATTGATGGCACGCCAGCTTGAGGGCCGCTACAAGGTCAAAAGCCGCGACCTGAAGCCGCTCTTCGAGCGCGCCCGCGGGATGATCCTGCGCCTCGAACACTTCTCGATCCGCCACGTCCCGCGCGAGAAGAACGCGGAAGCTGACCGGCTGGTCAATCAGGCTCTCGACGCCGCGGAAGGAAAGACTTTTTAACCAGCAAGGCATAACCGGAATTCGCATAGGGCTCGCGACAGGTTTCAACGTCTCCCTGATTCGCGACGGGATCAAGCGCGTCATTCTCTGACCCTCTTCAACTTGGTGGCTTGGCGCCTTGGTGGTAAGATTCCTCTCTGCATTCCCGAGGTGCTGCCATGTCTGAACCAACGACCGCTCCGATCTCCGCCGTCCAGCCTTTGACCGCGCCCAGCGAGGAAGAACGCATGTTCCAGGCCGCGGCGCGGGAGTTTGCCGAAAAGGAAGTCGGCCCGCACGTGGAAGAGATGGACCGCGAGGGCGTCTTCAAGCACGAGTTGATCGAGAACTTCTTCGCCCAGGGCTTCATGGGCATCGAGGTGCCGGAAACCTACGGCGGGAGCGGCGGCACGTTTTTCATGTCAATGCTCGCCATCGAGGAGTTCTCGCGCGTGGACGCTTCGGCGGGCGTGGTGGTGGACGTGCAAAACACGCTGGTCAACAACGCCGTCATGCGCTGGGGCACGGAGCAGCAGAAAAAGACCTTTTTGCCCAAACTGACCCGCGACACGGTCGGCGCCTACGCCCTCTCTGAGCCCAACGCCGGCAGCGACGCGTTCGCCCTCGAGGCGAGAGCCAAAGAAGACGGCGACCACTACGTCTTGAACGGCCGCAAGCTCTGGATCACCAACGCCAAGGAAGCCGGGCTCTATATCGTCTTCGCCACGCTCAATCGCGAGCTCGGCTACAAGGGCATCACCGCGTTCCTGGTGGAGCGTTCCGCGCCCGGATTCAGCGTGGGCAAGAAGGAAGACAAGCTGGGCATCCGCGCTTCCTCCACCTGCGAGTTGATCCTGGAAGACTGCCGCGTGCCCAAGGCCAACGTGCTGGGCGAGGCGGGCAAGGGCTACAAGGTGGCGATAGAAACGCTGAACGAAGGGCGCATCGGCATTGGCGCGCAGATGGTAGGCGTGGCGCGCGGCGCGCTCGAGCACGCTATCCATTACGCCGCAGAGCGCAAGCAATTCGGAAAGCCCATCGCGGAATTTCAGGCCATCCAGTTTCAGTTGGCGCGGCTTGCAACCGAAGTCGAAGCCGCGCGCCTGATGACTTACAACGCGGCGCGCATGAAGGACTCGCGCGTGCCCTTCGTGAAGGAAGCGGCGATGGCCAAATACTTTTGCTCGCAGGTGGCCGAGCGCGTGGCTTCGGAATGCGTCGAGGTTTACGGCGGCTACGGTTTCACCAAGGATTATCCCGCCGAGAAATACCTTCGCGACTCGAAGATCGGCAAGATTTACGAGGGCACGTCCTTCATGCAGCTTCAGACCATCGCCAAACTGATCATCGGCCGGTCGTAGCAGCAAACCACCAAGACACGAAGGCACAAAGTTTTCGGTTCGGTCAAGCCGGCAGACCCCTCGATCTCTTTGGGCCTTGGTGACTTTGTGGTGAATATCCTCTCTACGGGTTGGCGCTGCCGAGCTTTCTCAGGCGCAGGCGTGCCTGCTCGGCGTTGGCCCCGTGCGGGTCAAGCTGGAGGTAGGCTTCGTACTCTTTGCGAGCTTGCGCGGCCTGCGCCGAGCCTTCCAGGGCCACGGCGAGGAGGTAGTGCGGGCGAGGGTCGTCCGGCTTCAAGCGAATCGCGGCCTGGCAATGTTCGACGGCGCCGGCAAAATCCTTGCGGGCGGCCATCAGCCCCGCCACGGCCAATTGCGCTTCCTCATCCAGAGGCTGCAAGCGCAGGTACTCTTTGTAATGCCCAATGGCCTCGTACGTCTGGCCCTGCTGCGCGAGCGCCTGCGCCAGCGCCAGGCGTGCGGGGGCAAGATCGGGATTGCCGCGCAGCGCCTCACGCAAGTGTTCGGTGGCTTCCGCCGTTCTGCCCATGCGCATCCAGGCTTGGGCGAGGGTGAGGTGCGCCTCCGGGAGTCCGGGCGCAATCTTGAGCGCAGCCTGCGCCTCGTTCGCGGCGCCCGCCGGATCGTTGGAGGCCATGAGCGCCCTCGACAATTGCACGTGACCGTCGGCCCAATCGGGCTTGAGACGGACCGCGGCGCGCAGCGCTTCAATGGCCCCGGCCGCATCGCCGCTGCTCGCGAGTGCTTTGCCCAACTCGATTTCAGTGTCGGCATCGTCGGGTTCGATCTCGAGCGCGGCCCGGTACGCTTCAGCGGCGTCCGCGAAGTCGCCCTGCGCGGCGAGCGCCGCGCCCAGCTTACGCTGGAGGTCGGGATTCTGGGGAGCGGCCCGCGCCGCCTCGCGCAGCATCGGGAGAGCATCCTTGGCGTCGCCGGAGTCGCCCAAAGCTTCCGCCAAGCGCTCGCGCAGGTTCATATCTTCGGGGCGCAGCCGCAGCGCATCGCGATAAACAGGGACGGCCAGCTCGAAGTTCTTCCGCTTCGCCAGCAGGTCGCCCATCTCCACCAGGGCCTGGGCGTAATCCGGTTTCAATTGCGTCGCCTGGCGGAACTCCGCCAGCGCTTCGTCGGATTTCCCGGTTGCCTCCAGCGCCCGACCCAGGCGGTAGTGGAGCTCGGGGCTGTCGGGGCGGAGCTTGACCGCCGCGCGATACTCCTTCACGGCATCGTCCAACTGCTGGTTCGATTCATAGGCGTTGGCCAGGTGCATGTGCGCGTCGGGGTCGTCGGCGCGCAGCCGAACCTCTTCTTTATATTCCTGGATGACGCCGGGAGCGTCACCCAGCGCTTCCTTGGCTTCCGCCAGATTGCGATGGTAGTCGGCATTGTCGGGAGAAATCTGAACCGCCTTGCTGAGCTCGGCCACGCTTGCCGTCAGGTCGCCGGTTTTTCGCAGGACCAATCCCAAGTCCTCGTGAAGCGCGGGGTCGTGGGGGCGCAGACGCAAGGCTTCCTGGTAGGCCGCGATGGCGGCGGGGTGGTTTCCGGTGGCCAGATACGTTGCCGCAAGCTCGCTGTAGGCGGCAGCGAATTCCGGTTGCTGGCGAATCACGCGGCGAAGCTCGTCCACCGCGTCGGCATAATCGCCCGCCTGGTGGAAGGCCAGCGCCAGTTGATAGCGAAACTCAATCTGAGTGGGCCGCAACTCCACCGCGCGGCGATATTCCTGGATGGCTTGGATGAGCTCGTCCGATTCGCGCAGCGCATTGGCCAGAGTGAGGTGCAAATCCGGGTCGAGCGGACGCAGTTGCGCAGCTTGCTGGTACTCCGGAATCGCCTTGCTCAGATCGCCTGCCAGTGCATAGGCGGCGCCGAGCCCGGAGTGAAAATCAGCGTTCTTGGGATCGAGCTGGATGGCTCTCTGATATTGCGCGAACGCCTGGGCTGACTTTCCCGCCACCGAAAGGCAGTTGCCGAGCGCGGCGTAAAAAGCCGCGTCGCGAGGCTTCAGCTTGAGGGCGCGGCGATACTCCTGCTCCGCCTGCGGATACTGGCGGCCGGCGGTCAGCGCGTCGCCCAAATCTTTGTGCGCCTGCGCGTCCGCGGGATGAGCCGCCACGTCAGCGCGAAACTCCGCGATGGCCTTGTCCGTTTCCCCTTGTGACTCGTAGAGTTTTCCCAGTGCGCCGTGCAGGGCCGGGAAATCCGGCTTCAGGCGCAGCACTCCCTGGAATTCCTGAATGGCCTCGGGGATCTTTCCTGTGGCGCCGTAAGCGTTGGCCAGGCCGTAGTGCGCGTTGACGTCGTCGGGTTTGATCTGCAGCACCCGGCGGTAGGCCGCAATCGCCTGGTCCCATTTCTGCGCCTGGGAAAGCGCGTTTGCCTGCTTGAGGAGGTCCAGCGCCGAGGGAGAAGACGTCTGCCCGCAGAGCGGACCCACGGCAAGAAGAAGTATTGTCAGAAGGCATGGTCCGAAATGGAATGTCTTCCGCACGTCCGCGTCCCACTTAATAGGATACACCCAAGCGGAACCGGGAACTCGTGTCCTTCCTCGACAGCCGAATGGTGGCAAGAAGCTTTGTGCCGGCGCTCCTGCACGTCCGCTGGGTTTGACACGCTCGCCGGCCTTCCGATATTCTCACCGCCGAAAAGCGCGGGGCGTGGGAACGTAGCGGCGGGCTTTAGCCCGCCAAGTCAGGTGGCGGTCTGAAGGCCGCCGCTACAAAGCACAGCGGTGAGGACGGGCAACTTCGTGGAGCAAGTCATCAACTTTTTTCGCCGCCGGCCGGCGCTGCAGACCGCCGCGCTGCTTGCCGGGAGCCTCCTTTGCCTGGTCGGATTCTTCGTTCTCCCCCTCGCTTATCTCCTGGGCGTCAGTTTCGCGCGCCGCTCACCTTACGGCACGGTCGAATGGATGCTGGGCCTCGCCAACTACGCGCGGGCCTTTCAGCCGCTCTACCTTGAGATTTACTGGCGCTCCCTCTGGATGGCGCTGGCCACCACGGCACTGTGCATTCTGCTGGGGTATCCTGTAGCCTACACGATTGCCCGGCGGGTGCCGCCGCGCTGGAAGTCGGCGCTGCTTCTGCTGGCGGTGATTCCCTTCTGGACCAGTTTTCTGATTCGCACCTACGCCTGGATGGTCATCCTGCGCACGGAAGGTGTGGCGAACACCGTCCTGCTGGATTTGCACCTGATTCACGAGCCGCTGCGGCTGCTGTATACGCCGCTCGCCGTCTTCATCGGCCTGGTGTACGGCGAGCTTCCGTTCATGATCCTGCCGCTCTACGTGGCACTGGAAAAGATTGATCCCTCGCTGCTCGAAGCCGCGAAAGACCTCGGCGCCAGCGGCCGGCGCGCTTTCTGGAAAGTTACGCTGCCGCTTTCCCGGGCGGGCCTGGTGGCGGGAACGATTCTGGTCTTCATTCCCTCCGTCGGAGCGTTCATCACCCCTGACCTGCTGGGCGGGGCGCGCACGATGATGGTGGGCAACCTCATTCAGAACCAGTTCGCCATGGTGCGCGACCAGCCCTTCGGCTCGGCGGTGGCTTTCCTGCTCACGTTTGTCGTGCTGGCGCTGCTGGCGCTCACGCTGCGGACGGCGCAGCGCTCGGCGCGGGAGATCCTCTGATGGCGCGCCGGGACAGGAGCGGCTACGGGCTCGGCATCGCCACGTTCCTCGTTTACCTGTTCCTCTACGCCCCCATCGCCGTGCTGGTGGTTTTCTCCTTCAATCGTTCGCGCCTCTCCGGCCGCTGGCGCGGCTTGACGGGCGAGTGGTACGCCACGCTGGCGTCGAATCGCCAGATCTTTGATTCGCTGCTGAACAGCTTGCTGGTGGGGCTGGTGGTGACGGCGGTGTGCGTCGTCCTCGGAACTCTGGCGGCCGTGGCCCTGGCGCGCGGCCGCGTGCGGGGCCAGCCGGGCCTCGATGCGATCATCTACACGCCGCTGCTGATTCCTGAGATCGTGATGGCCGTAGCGCTGGTGATTTTCTTCAGCCTGCTGAAGATGCAGTTGAGCCTCACTACCGTCATCATCGCGCACACGACGTTCTGCATCTCCTACGTCATCATCGTGGTGGGCGCGCGGCTGGCGGGCATGGACCGCTCGGTCGAGGAAGCAGCTATGGACCTGGGCGCCAACGAGTGGCGCACGTTCCTCCGCGTCACCCTGCCCGCCACGGCGCCGGGAATCCTTTCCGCTGCGCTGCTGGTCTTCACCACTTCCTTTGATGATTACCTCATCACGTCGTTTGTGGCGGGCGTCCGCTCCACCACGTTGCCGCTGCAGATCTACTCCATGCTGAAGCGCGGCATTACGCCGGAGATCAACGCCGTTTCGACCATCATTCTGGCGGCCACCATCCCCCTGGTTTACATCGCGCAGCGGCTGGAGCGCGGGGCCATGAAACTGCGCACTGCCTTCGCGGGATTTGCGTTCGTGGTCCTTTTGATGGCCGCCCCGATCGTGGCGCGGAGCTGGTCTTCGGCTGCCAACGAGCCGCAACTGAACATCTATTGCTGGTCCACCTACATTTCACCACGCATCGTGCGCGGCTTCGAGAGCAAGTTCCACTGCCACGTCAACTACGACCTCTACGACTCCAATGAAGCCCTGCTGGCCAAGCTCCAGGGCGGGAACGTGGACTACGACCTGGTGATTCCCAGCGATTATATGGTGCAGATTCTCATCCAGCAGCATTTGCTGGCGCGGCTCGACAAAAGCCGCCTGCCCAACGTCTGGGCCAACGTGAACCCGCGATTCTTGAACCTGCCCTTCGATCCGCACAACGATTATTCCGTTCCCTACGCCTGGGGCACCACGGGCCTCGCCTATCGCGCCGACCTTGTGCACGAAGACGTGACGAGCTGGGACGCACTGTTCGACCCGCGCTTCTCCGGGCACATCCTGCTGCTTGACGACATGCGCGAGGTCTTCGGCATGGCGCTTAAGAAGTTGGGGTATTCACTCAATACGACGAATCCCGACGAGATCCGCCAGGCGCGCGACCTGCTGATGCGCCAGAAGCCGCTGGTGAAGGGCTACAACAACTCCAATTTTGAACAGGACCTGGAGGACGGCGACGCCTGGCTGGCGCAGGCCTACAACGGCAACCTCACCTTCGCCATGCGCGACGAGCCCAACATCAAGTACGTCATTCCCAAGGAAGGCTGCACCATTTCCGTGGACTGTGCCTGCATTCCGCTCCAGGCTCCGCACAAAGAACTCGCGGAGGAGTTTATCAATTACTTTCATCGCCCCGAAGTGGCTGCCGAATTTATAAATGATTGCGGATTTAATACTCCCAATCCCGCCGCGGCGCAATTCGTCGAGCGCTGGATTCGCGACGAGCCGGCTATCTTTCCTGCGCCCGCATCCCTCGACCGCTGCGAATTCATGCGCGACGTGGGGCCCATCATTGCGCTCTACGACCGTTACTGGACGGAGATTAAGGCGCGATAGGTCTCGCGTCAGGCGCGCCAGGTTAGGAATGGGGGGGACAAAATTCGACATTGTGTCGATGCAATTGCGCCGTTCGCTGTCGAATTTGGCCCAGTCGGGCGTGAGAATTCCAACATCTTTTCCTGACACCTCGTCAGTATTCCCGGCCGGTTCGCTCGGCATCTTCTAAGTGCATACGGGTCAGCAAGTTGGCGGGGCATCCCTGCGCCCGCGGTGGCATCACACGTGCGTTTGCCACGGCGGTTCGGTGTGAAAAGCCGACCGCAATCATGAGTCCGATTGCCGGGGGTGCGAGAGGGTCTGAAGTCTGCTCCCGCGCAATTCGGGCTCAACGAAACCGAGCGAGGAGATCCTACATGTTGAAGGGCTTTGCGAAGATGTCCGTTGTGCTGATGGCAACGATATTTGTTTGCGCAGCCATCGCGCTGGCAGGCAAAGAGAAAACTATTGAGGTCTATTATGATAACGTTCTTCCCAGCGGCCAAACTCTGAAGGCCGGCAGCTATGCGATCCATGTGGATGAATCGGTCCACAAGGTGCAGTTCCTGCAGAAAGGGAAAGTGGTCGCGGAAACGCCCTGCAATTGCATCGACAAGGGAAAGAAGAACAGCAAGAGCGAGTGCGTCTTTATCAAGGATGCAAAAGGCCAGCAGAAGCTGCAGCAAGTTCAGCTCAGCGGAGACACGAAGACCATCGTGATAGAAGGCAAGGGGATGTAATCGCCCTTCGCCTCGACTGAGAACCAAGCCGCCTTTTCGAGGATGAGAGGCGGCTTTGTTTTTTTCGGCCGTTCTCAGCGGCTCGCCCCCCGGACAATTCCTTCGCGTGCATCTCGAGAGGCGCGATGGGCCCGCCGGGACGGCCGCCAGATTGACGAAGGTTGCGAAGACAAAGCGCCTGGCGTGAACAGAGGCGCTTCCGGCACACTACGGCCCTGCATGGAAGCGGCGATAGCTTAGCGGACGAATTTGCGACCCGCGCTGGCGTTTCAGGCCTTAGTCTGTTCGCGATAGAGCTTGTGCCACTCTTCGCGTTTTTCCAGCACAAACTTCTTGGCCTGCTCAAAGGACGCGAAGATGTGCTTGCCCTTCATCAAATTGCACGGACGGCAGGCGGTCACCAGGTTGTCCATCTTGCGTGCCCCGCCGTGGGCGCGGGGATGGACGTGATCAATGGTCAGGACCAGCCAGTTTTCGAAATGGTGGAGACCATCCAGGCCGCAATACTGGCACTTGAAATGGTCGCGCCCGAACACCTTCATGGCCTCGTCGCGCGACATGTGCAGGGACGGCCCAAAGATGATACTGCGAAGCTGTTTTAGAGCCATGGACCCTCCTTCCGCCGGAAGCGGTTTGTCAGACTGGCCTTAAATGTATCCTTCCTGACGGGCAAGTGCAACATCGTGCGGCGGCAAGAGGGCGTGAAATCGCCTCGCGTTGGCGTCATTCATGCCGCAAGGCAACTATGGGATCCACTTCGGTCGCACAACGGGCGGGAAGGTAACACGCCGCGAGCGCCACGACGGCCAGGATCAGCGCCACCCCCGATAAGGTTGCAGCGTCGGTGGGTCTAACTTGGTAGAGGAGGCTGGAGAGGAAGCGGGTCAGTCCGAGGGCGCCGGCCAAGCCGAGGGCCACGCCCGCCAACGCCAGGCTCATGCCGTGATAAACGACCAGCTTCATGACGTCTTCGCCGCGCGCCCCCAGCGCCATCCGCACGCCGATTTCATGCGTGCGCTGCGCCACCGCGAACGAAATCAAGCCGAAAATCCCGATGGCGGTGAGGAACAGCGCCAAGGCTGCAAACGATCCCAGCAGGACCAGGTTGAAACGCCGGCTGGAGAGCGAGCGCGAAACCACTTCGTCCATAGTTTGAATGTTGTAAACAGGCTCGTCCTTGTCCGTCGCCTGGACGGCGCGCTCGACGTCCGGCACGGCGCCCTCCGGTTCCAGCGCGGTACGCACCGCGATATCCATGAAGGGCCAGGGATCCTGTGCATAGGGGGCGTAAAGCATCGGGCTCGGCGCCTCGCCCAGCTGGTGCTGCCGTACGTCACCCACCACACCGACGATCTCGCTCCACTTTGCGTCAGTGCCCATGCGGATGCGCTTGCCCACAGGGTTTTCATTGGGCCAGAAAGCTCGGGCCATGGCGCGGTTGATGATGAAAACGCCGGGCGACTGGGCGTCGTCGCGCGCGTCGAACTCGCGCCCCGCCAGAAGCGGGATGCGAAGGGTCGCAAAAAAGTCCGGGCTGATGACGGAGTAGTTGGGAGTAATCGTCTCTTGCTGCTGGTCCGGTGTGTAGGTTCGTCCTTCAATCATGATCCCCCGCGAACTGCCGCCGGGATTGAGCGGGAGCCTCGTCACCACGCACGATGACTGAACGCCCGGCAGTGCAGCGATGCGGGTGAGCGCCTGCCTGACAAACGCGTCCCTTTCCGCCGGTTTGCCGTACCGCGTGGCGGGAAGGAAGATCTGCATGGTCAAAACGTGATGCGGATCGAATCCCTCGTCAGCCGAAAGGAGGCGAACAAAGCTCTTGAGGAGGAGCCCGGCGCCGGCCAGCAGCACCAATGCCAGCGCTGTCTCGCCAACGACGAGGATTTCCTGGCCGCGCTGGCGGCTAAGAGCCACCGCCTGGCCGCCTTCCTTGAGCGTGGCAAAAACCTCTGCGCGTGCGCCTGCCAGCGCCGGTGCCAGACCAAAGGCGGTGCCCGTAGCCAGCGAGAGCAGCGCCGTGAAAGCGAAAACTCGCCAGTCAAGACTCGGTTGCACGAGCCCGTGCAAATCGGCTGGGACCATGCGTGCGAGAGGCACGAAACCCCAAAACGCGGCGAGCGTTCCGAGCCCGCCCCCAGCGAACGCGAGCAGCAGAGATTCGGTGAGAAGTTGTCGAATGATCCGCGCCCGCCCGGCTCCCAGCGCCTCGCGGACGGCCAGTTCTTTGCGCCGCGCCACTCCCCGCGCCAAAACCAGGCTGGCGACGTTGGCACAGGCAATCAGCAGCACCAGTCCGACCGCGCCCAGCAAGACCAGCAAGGCTGGCCGCACGTTACCCACCTCGTCTTCGTGCAGGGTGACAACCCAAGGCTTGGCGTCGCGCAGGTCGGAATCGGAGTGCGCGCGAAGCACATCCTTGAAGACCACGGCCAAGTCTGCGCGCGCCTGCTCCAGGGTGACGCGGGGGCGAAGCCGGGCGAGCACGTCGAAGTAATGTGACCCGCGCAGGGTGGCGGGGTCAACATTCAAACGTAAAGGATGTGCAGGCACCGCGTAGCGCGGCGCCACCCAGAGTTCAGACTCCTCGGGAAAAGCAAACCCGCGCGGCATCACGCCGACCACGGTAAAGGGTTCGCCGTTCAGGATTATTTTCTGGCCAAGGACGGAAGGATTCCCGCCGAAGTAGCGCTGCCAGAGGCCAAAGCTGAGGATGGCGGCCCGGTTGCCGCCGCGGCCGCCGTCGGCGGGCTGCAGGTCACGTCCTAGAATCGGGCTCACACCGAGCAGCGAGAAGAAGTTTGTCGTCACCACTTCTCCGATCACGCGCTCGGGACGCTCGCCGGTGGTCAGGTTGAAATTCCAGGTGCGGTAAACCGCCATCTGTTCGAAAACGTGATTCTGCTTCTGCACGTCGAGAAAGTCGGCGGGCGAGAAATCTCCTCCGCCTCCCATCCATTCCTGCCCGGCCACCACGATCCGGTCGGGATCGTGGAAGGGAAGGGGGCGGAGAAGCACAGGAGAGACGACGCTGAAGATCGCGGTGTTGGCCCCGATGCCGAGCGCCAGGGTCACCACGGCAACCGCCGCAAAGCCGGGATTCCTGGCCAGCATGCGAATCGCATATCGCAAGTCCTGAATCACGGTCGGCATGGTGACTTCCCCGATGCGTCCGAGATCTGAATGCGCCCGGCCTGCCGAACCGACCACATAGGCGGACCAGCCCCCCAGAAGGGCACGCACGCGCCGTGCCGTTTTCCTCAATCCGATAAGTGACTGAAAGGAAAGCGCCGGGGCGGGCGAGGCGAGCGAACCTGGGCCAACGAGTGTCCGCTTTCGCGAAAGGCCCGTGCGAAACTGAACAGCCCAGGAGCATTTGGAGGGAACAAATAAATCCTGCCGCCATGTTGAAAAGCCCGCGCGCTTGGCATAGTATGGGGCCGCAAAATGACTCCCGACACCGTCGCCGCGCGGTCCTGAGCGGGCCAGAGCGACGGAACATGCATTGGCCCTGCGGCTGGGTGGCCGCAGGAAGCAAGCCGCGGCCGGCGGCGCGGGCCCTATCGCCTCAGGGAGAGAGCCCGTTCAACAGCTCGCGGCAAATCCTTTCGGGGAGGTGCCACGGTGGATTCTTCTCGTTCCGGTTTCCCAGCCCGTCATTTATTACTTCTGGTTCTGGCCGGCCTGTTCGGGGCGGCAGCCTGCCAGCCCGTCAAGCAGCCGAAGGGACCAGAGCGCGATTATCTCGACGCCACAGACATGTTCAAGAAAGGCAATTTCGAGCGCGCGCTCGGTCTCTCCGATGGCGTGGCCAACGCCTCGCCCCCCAACGCCTACACAGACCGCGCGCGCGTGTTTCGCATCGTCATTTACGGCGGCCAGGTGAAAGCTTACAAGGAACTGGGGGAGTCTTACGGTGAGGGTGGCAAAAAAATCAAAAAGGCGAACTCCAAGGCCGAGTATCAGCGCCTGCAAAACGACGCCTTTCAACTTGCCGCCAGTGCTGCATTGGGATTGGCACAAACCGCTCACCATATGATGAGCGGAGCGGGGATCGGCAAGGAAGTGGTTCTGGAAACGCCTTGCCCCTCCACCGAAGGACCCGTGGAGGTCGCCCAGTTGAAGCGAGTTAAAGGCGGCGAGTGGATCGAGCCGGCCGATCAGGACGCGGCGTCACTCGCGGCGCGGGAAAAGGGCATTGACGATGAGCTGGCAGAACTGGTCGGAGGAGACCGAGCCAAAGCGCGCGCCGAGCTCTCCGCGGGCCCGGTCAAGATAGCGGGCCTGGATTTTACGCTCTTCCTCGCCAAGGATTTGCTGAATGCCGCGACCATCTTCGACCACAAACACTTTAATGATTATTCGAAGCTGAAGATTGTCTCGCAGGAAGCCGACGATGCGGCGCAGGCGGCGCTCGCCATGCTGAAAGAAAGTCCCGACGAGGACAAGGAAAAGGCCGCCAAGAAGATCCAGGCCGACATCAAGGACCTCCTGAAGAAGAACATGTACGCGACGTAGGTCGGGTAGATTCATTACCGACTCTCGCCCGCCCGCCGAAGCCTCCCGGCGAGCCGCCCCGCCCGTGACTGCCCTGAGACGAGCATCGCTCTGGGCCTGCCCATGGACAGCCGCAACAAGAAAGCTGATACTAGACGAGTGAATCGTTTTCGACGGGTCAATTTTGTTTTGCTGACGTTCCTGCTGGCGGGCGCCGGCGCCGCTGACCTCAGCGGCCAAGAGGCCCGCCAGGCGGAAATGTCCAGCCAGAACAGCGCTTTCACACTGAAGGTGGAACGAAACGAGGTTCCCGTGCGCGTGATCGTCCGCGACGCCCAGGGGAGGCCGATACTGAATCTGACCAAGGACGACTTCCGCATCCTCGACAACGGCAAGCCGCAGGTGATTACGCACTTCTCGACGCAGGGGGTCGAGGCCGCGCCGTCGTTCGCTCCCGCCGGCCCGGAAGCTGCGACCGGCACGGGGGCGCCGCCCAAAACGAAGATTGCGGAACGTTTTGTGGCGCTCTATTTCGACGATCTGGTCATGGGCTTCGACGGCATTGTCCGCACCCGTGACGCGGCCTCAAGATACCTTCGCACGTCCGTCCAGCCGACGGATCGCGTGGCGATTTTCACCTCTTCGGGGAAAGACCAACTGGACTTCACGAATGACCGCGACAAGCTGGAGGAAGCGCTGGCGCGCCTTCACCCCAATGGCATTTTTAAGAAGTCGGGGATGGATTGCCCGGACCTATCGGACTACGAAGCCTTTCAAATTGACGAGCACAATGACCGGCAGGCGCTCGCCGTCGCGACCCAGAAGGTGATCGATTGCCGATGCGGCGGAGACGCCCAGCACTGCCCCAACCCGGAAACGGACGCACAAATCGCGGCCCGGCAACGCTGGGCGGAAGCTCAAACCCAGGCGACTTACTCGTTGCGCGGGCTGGAGGATTTGGTGCGGAGGCTGTCCGTCCTGCCCGGCCAGCGAAGCATCGTTTTCATCTCCCCCGGTTTTATCTCCGAATCGCAGCTTGAAATGGTTTCGGAGATCATTGACCGCGCGGTTCGGGCCGGCGTGGTGGTGAATGGTCTGGACTCACGCGGGTTGTACGCATTGGTTCCAGGCGGGGGTGGCGACGCCAGCCAGCCCGGGCCTGCCATCCCCGCGCAATTGCAGGGAGTCTTGACGCAAATGCAAACGGCGGCGGCGCAGGTTAACACCGAAGTGCTGGCAGAATTGGCCGACGGCACGGGCGGAACGTTCTTTCAAAACAACAACGATTTTGACGCCGGCTTTCGCTCCGCTGGCGGCCTGGCAGAATTTTCCTACGTCCTGGTTTTCTCGCCCAGCGAATTGAAACGGAACGGCAAGTATCACAAGCTCAGCGTGCGCCTCGAAGGTGAGGCCGGGCGCTCAGGATTCAGAATCCAGGCTCGCCGAGGGTACTTTGCGCCCAGCGCGGCCGTGGACTCCTCCCAGGCCCTGAAGGAAGAGCTCTCCGAGGCGGTTTATTCCCGCGACGAATTGAACAGCTCGCGCCTGCGGCTGGGGGAGCGCTTCTTCAAATCCGGCCCCATGGAAGCCCGCGTGACCATCGTGGCGCATCTGGACCCGCAGTGGCTGAGCTTTCGCATCGAGGCCGACCGCCACGTGGACGACGTGATCTTCGTGACGGCGATTTTTGACAGCAACGGCAACCTGGTTCAGGGCCTCCAAAAGACCGTGGACATGCACTTGCGCGACGCGACGCTGGAAAGGATGCGCGCGACGGGCCTCGCGGTGGCCAGCGATTTCAAAATCGCTCCGGGCACTTACCTGGTGCGCGCCGTCGTTCGCGACGCCGGCGGGATGATTTCAACCACCAACGACACGATCGAAATCCCATACTAAAAAGGGGCAAGACAGCCAATCCTCAGCCGGAAGTTGCGCTTCCGGGAAGGGGCACGGCGGCGGAGGGGAGAGAACATGACAAGACAATTCGGTAGGAGGTTCGTGCGGTGCGGCGCGTTGGCGGCGCTGCTGGGAATTTCGGTTGCGGCTTTTGGGCAGCACCGCGTGGTTCCGATCTGGCCCGGCACCGCCCCGGGCTCGGAGACCTGGACGCAGAAGGAGACCACGTTTCCTTCTCCGCAGAAAGAAACCTGGGTTCGCAACGTCGTCAAGTCCACGCTGACGGTCTATCTGCCCGCGCAGGGCAAGCCCAACGGAACGGCTGTCGTAGTCTGCCCCGGGGGCGCGTTTCTCTTTCTCGCCTGGGAACACGAGGGCACGGAGGTGGCACAGTGGCTCAGCGAGCGCGGCGTCACGGCCTTTGTGCTGAAGTACCGCCTGATTGATACCGGCGCGACCGAGGACGATTACAAGAGGATATCCGCCGAGGTCATGGCTCACGCGCACCAGCCCAACGGCGCGACGCGCCCCGCGCCGCCGTCGGCCATGGCCGCCGATATTCCGCTCGCCGCCGAAGACGGCCGCCAGGCGGTCCGTTATGTGCGCGAGCACGCCGCGGAATGGGGCGTCAATCCCCACCGCGTTGGCATCATGGGATTTTCGGCGGGCGGCGTGGTGGCCACGGAAGCGGCTTTCAAATACGACGCGGCCAGCCGCCCGGATTTTGTCGGCGCTATCTACGCCCCGGTTTTCGGCCAGGTGACAGCGCCCGCCGACGCGCCGCCGCTCTTCATCGCCTGCGCCAACGACGATCCCATCTCCAACCGGGCAGCCTTGAAGCTGGCGGCCGCGTGGCAAGTGGCCAATCGGCCCGTGGAAGCGCACATCTATTCCAAGGGCGGGCATGGCTTCGGCATGCACAAGCAGGGCTCGCCCTCGGACCACTGGGTCGAGCGCTTTCACGATTGGCTCGCCGCCCAGGGCCTGCTCAAGCCGGCGAAGTAAGGGAAATGCGTGAATCAACGGTGGTGTTGACGTGGGAGCGGACGCAGAGGTCCAGCCCGACGTGGGTGGCAGAGCCTGGCTTTGCGCCATCCCGCGGATTCCACCGGCGCGGACAAGGCGACGTGACTTTCAAGGCTTCTTGGGAGCGGGCCTCGGCACGGGGTTGAACATGGCCCGGTTCAGCAAAGCCCTGTAATTGCGCCTCGGCATCGGGCGCATCTTGGGTTGCGCCATGACCGGCGGTCTGAGCGGCTTCTTGTACGTCGGAAGTTCGTGCATACGCACAGAGTAGCACCGGCAACGGAGGCCCGCAAGCGAGCCGGTTCCTTCCCCGCTGCCGGTGGTGCGGAGCCGCGGGCCGGGCCGCCGCCGGAAACGGCCCCGCATGTTGCCTTCGCCGCGCGTTGCGCCGCTTTCGGCGGCCTCTCAGCCCTCATGTTAACGCCCTTGTTTTGAATACATTGCACGGGCACATTCTGCATCGAACTCCTTAGGGCCACATCTAAGTAATTGGGGCCAGTTGGGGCGAGCGAATGGCCGAGACTGGCGCCTGAAAGGAGGGCAGGAACCATGACCAAGTTCTGGAAAGCTGCAATGATTGCCCTTTTAGGGGTCCTGATCTTAGTTCCGGGAGGACTGCTGCGCGCCGACCACGAAGGAGGCGGCTGGCGTGGAGACGATGATGATGGCGGGGGCGTCTATCTTTATAATCCCGGCTTCTATCCCGGCTATGGATGGGGGTGGGACAACCCCTGGTGGGGCTCTGGCTGGGGGTTCGGATGGAATTCGGGACCGCCGGCCAATTATGGCGGCCCGCGCTCGGGCGAAGTCAAGATCGAGACCGGCCGCAAGCACGCCGTTGTTTACGTGGACGGAGGGTATGCCGGCCTTGCCGGCAAGGTTAAGAAACTCCGGCTTCGGCCAGGTAACCACATGATCCAGTTGCGTAATTCGCAGGGGCACATCTTCTATCAGGAGCGCGTGCATGTGATGCGCGGCAAGACGGTCACATTGGATGCGAAGATTCCCAATTATCCACCACAACATGACTCGGCCAGCTTCCGCACGGGCTCCCCTCCCCCGCCGCAGGCTTCCGAACATCCAGGCGGATAGAGCAAGGTAGCGCATCCATAACGGCGTGGGCGTTGTCAAGCGACGCCTCTCGGGTGCGCGCAGGGAGCGGGCTGAAGGGCGGCCCGGCGCTTTCTGCCGGGCCGTTCATCGCCGGCCTTTGACGCCGCCCGGCGCGGAAGCTCCGGAGCATCCATTGCATCGCGGATAACGCCTCCCAAGCAACAGCGAGGCTCCCGCTTTCATCTAAACGAGTGCAATTGAACTTGCCGAAAGGGCGCGGGGGCCATCCCACGGGTTTGGCCTGCCGGCGTAGGAGGTGGGCGTTGCCCTTTGCCAGACCCCCATCATAATATCCACAACAGTCATATCATCCGACTTATATCCTCAAGAAGGAGTGTGTCCCAAATGAGAACCAGGGTCGTGGTGTCAGGCGCTTTATTCCTGTTTTTTGCGGCCGGGTGTTGCTTGTTCGTTGCCCCGGCCTTTGCGCAATCCTCGCAGCAAACCGGAAAATTAAAGGTTCACGTCCAACCCAAGCAAGCTTATGTCTTCGTGGACGGCCAGGCCATCCGCGAAGGAAATCAGACCATCAGTCTTCCTGCCGGAACGTACAAGGTCGGCATTCATAATTACGGATATCAGCCGAAGACCGAAAAGGTTCAGGTCACTGCCGGGAAAGCATCGTATCTCAACGTTGCTCTTCAACCGAGCGGCGGGAAGGTATCGGGGCCGTTCGCCGAGATCGAGTTCAAGGGGGATCCGCGCGCGGCGGTGCTGCTCGATGGGCGGACGCCCGCTTATTTTGTGGGCCATGTGGATGAGTTCGATTGGGACTGGATCTGGCACCAGCGGCTGCTGGTGAAACCCGGAACCTACCACGTGACGGTCACTCGCAAGGGAACCACGATTTGGTCCGGACCTGTAACGGCCAAGGCGGGCCAGCACGTCATCGTGTACCTCAACCAAAACGGCAAAACGAAGACCAAGACGTGGAACGCCGGGTTGACCATGGGTCCGCAGCCGCGATTCAAGGTGGGGCTGGCCAGCGCCACGATCCCCATCGCGCCCGTCTCCGCGACGTTCAGCGCCGCGCAACGCAATGTCAGTTGCGGGCAATCCACTTCGCTGAGCTGGAATTCCGCGAATGCGGTGGACACCAGCCTGACGGGCATCGGCACGGTGGCCGCTGAGGGGAATCGCTCGGTCGAGCCCAAGCACAACATGACTTACGTGCTGACGGCCAAGGGGCCGGGGGGAGTCGTCACCCGCAAGGTGATGATTTCGGTCGACACCCAGCCGACCGCGACGCTGGCCCTCAGCCAGCCTGAAATCCGCTATCGCAAGGTCGGCGACAAGGTGGTTGAGCAGGATTCCGCCACCCTGAACTGGTCCGCCACCAACGCCACTTCCGCCAGCCTGGAGCCTTTCGGAAGCGGCGCGCTAAGCGGCCAGCGGACCATCGAGGCCGACCCCAACCAGACGCACACCGGCCCGGTCAACCAGACCATCACCTACACCTTCACGACCTCGAACGCCTGCGGCGGCACGGTGACCAAGACGGCCACCTTGCACATCGTCGGGTCCATTGATCCGCCGCCCTCGATTACCCTGGCCAGCATGTTCTATCCCACCGCCTTTCCGACCCGGAAACATCCGAAGGTGGGGTTGGTGGCGAGCGAGAAAGCTCAACTCGCCAAGCTGGCTGAGAACTTTAAGAGTGATGAACCCTATTACCGGAGCGGCCGCCTGATGATTGTCGGGCACGCCGACGTGCGCGGCCCAGAAGCATACAACCAGCGGCTGAGCGAGCGCCGCGCCGGCCTCATTCGCGACTATCTTGTTTCGCACGGCGTTCCCGCCGGCGAGTTGCAAACGCGCGCGGTCGGCAAAGACCAGCAGTTGAGCGAGAAACAGGTGGAAGCGCTGCAGGCCAGGGACCCCCAGAAGCCGGAAAAATGGGAGGCTCGGCACCGCAGGACTACCTGGCTGGCCTATAACCGCCGCGTGGACATCATCCTGGAACCCAGGGGGCAAGACTCCACGCGCGCGTATCCCAACGACGTCGCCCATGCGCGGATTCTTTGGGAGCGGCGCTTCCCCGCTCTCAAGACCGTCGTCGCCGCGTCCCACATGCCCGCGGCGCGCCTTTCGGCCAGGGTGCAACGAGCGCCGGCAAGCGTGGAGCGGAAGTAGCTTTCAGGCAGAGGTGCTGAACAAGCGGCCGGGGCGGGTTTCGAAGCCCGCCCCGGCCTCTTCCTGCGGGGTACTATCGGCGCGGATGTTATGAAGCCTCTTAACCCCGACCGGGGCCATTTGCAGATTTCCCCTCCGCCGAGCCGCGCGGCTTCGCCCAGCGCCCTATCGCGGGGTCAGGGCGATTCGCGCTTGCGCAGGTGCGCCCGCAGACTCTCGCCGCCCTGCCCGTTCGCTTCCGGCTCCCCGGGAACGATGTGGCGCCAGGCGCCGTCCGCACGGCACGTCTCGATATAGTCCCGGCCGCCGCGCCGGACGTAGGTTGAGAAATCGCTGTCGAATTCGTTCAGCCAGTAGCCGAACTCGGCAAGGACCTCGTGCACATCCGGGCGGGCGAACGCGTGGTGGGTCTCCGGCGTGACGTCCAGGTCAAAACATTCCCGGCGCAACTTGCGGCGGGCCACACCCTCTTCCCGACGTCCTCGCCTCCGGTCCGGGTTGCTCATTTCGGCCCTCCCTGGATCTTGCTGGGACCTGCCTGCCAGTTCGCGCTGCGCGAACCGCCGCGTCCGAATACGCCACCCGCTTGATGCCCACAGGATAGCACCAACGCGGCAGGTAAGGAACGTAGACCGGAACGCGGGGGCAATTCGTGAAACGCCGCAACGATCGCGTCGAGGCAGAGACGGTGGGCCCGCGCCCCGAAACTCGGCTGGCAGCGACGCCCGGCGGCAAGACGCCGCCGCTAGAGCCCGGAGTTCCCAGCACGCAGCTCCGAGCCCCAAGCCCCGCACTTTAGTAACGTTGACACCCGCCGCAGGGGTGTGTTACCAAATCCCTGGGAGGATTGCGACAGGACGACTGGCATGGCGAGCGAAAATCTTCAGGCGGCTTGGGACTTGTTGAAGGAAGCCTACCAGTACCAGGTGGGCGGCGACTACGACATGGCGGTCGAGCTCTACAAGCGCTCGCTCAACCTTCACCCCACCGCCGAGGCTTACACCTACCTCGGCTGGACCTACCGCTACCAGGGCAAGCTCGACGAAGCCATCGCCGAGTGCAAGAAGGCCATCCAGATCGATCCCGAGTTCGGCAACCCCTACAACGATATCGGCGCTTACCTGATCGAGAAGGGCGAGTACGACGAGGCGCTGCCCTGGCTGGAGCGTGCGCTGCACACGCGGCGGTATGAGTCCTACCACTTTCCGCATTACAACCTGGGCCGCGCCTATATGGCCAAAGAACTTTACGGCAAGGCGCGGCACCATTTCCAGGAAGCGTTGAAGATTGTCCCCGATTACGCTCCCGCCAAAGAAGGCCTGGAAAAAGTCCGGCGCAAACTGCAATAAAAATTGTGAGTGATAAATTATGAGTTATGAATTCGCCCCGCACGGCGTTGGCTGCATCCGTGTACGCGCCGCCCGAGCGGAAAGGCTGCCTTAACTCATAATTCATATCTCATAACTCAGAAGTGTTGCCCGGGGCAGCCATAAGCCCAATTCCGGCCGGCGCCGTTCTGTCGCCCTTCTGTTTTGCCAATCCCACTTCATTATTCGCGCTTCCTGCACTATACTTCCTGCGTGCCTCAAGCGGAGATGCAAGCCATCGTCAAGCCGGGACCAGGGCCGGGCGCGCGCCTGGAACACGTTACAGTTCCCGAAATCGGAGTGCAGGACGTTCTGGTGCGTGTGCGCGCGGCGTCCATCTGCGGCACCGACCTGCACATCTACAAGTGGGACCGCTGGTCGGCGCGGCGCATCCATCCGCCGCTGGTCTTCGGCCACGAATTCTGCGGCGTAGTGGAAAAAATCGGCGCCGAAGTCACCGCGGTGCGCGAGGGCGACTTCGTCTCCGCCGAGATGCACGTTTCCTGCGGGCTCTGCTACCAATGCCGCACCGGGCAAAGCCACATCTGCCAGAACGTGCGCATCATCGGCATTGATTCCGACGGCTGCTTCGCCGACTTCGTCAAGATTCCGCAGTCGAATATCTGGAAGATTGATCCCGCGATTCCGGTGGACTACGCCGCCATCCTCGACCCGCTCGGGAACGCCGTACACACGGTGCTGGCGGGCGAAATTGCCGGACTGAGCGTGGCCATCACCGGCTGCGGGCCCATCGGGTTGTTCTCGATCGCCGTCGCCAAGGCTTGCGGCGCCGGACCCATCTTCGCCACCGAGCCGCACCCTTACCGGCGCGGGCTGGCGGAAAAAATGGGCGCGGCGCTGGTGATTGATCCCGACAAGACCGATGCGGTCGAGGCAGTTCTGGGCGCGACGGCGGGCATGGGCGCGGATGTGGTGCTCGAAATGTCGGGCCATCCGCGCGGCGTGCGTCAGGCCTTCAAGATGTTGCGGCGCGGCGGGCGGATTTCGCTGCTGGGAATTCCGTCGAAATCCGTGGAGCTGGACCTGGCGAGCGACGTGATTTTCAAGGGCGCGCTGGTGCAGGGTATCAGCGGCCGGCGCATGTTTCAGACGTGGTACCAGATGCAGGCGCTCGTCAAGTCGGGCGCGCTGCACCTGGAGCCGCTCATCACCGACCGTATCGCGCTCAAAGACTTCGAGAAGGGAATGGATTTGCTGCTTTCGGGCAACGCGTCAAAAGTTTTGATGTACCCGGATGGGAAACCGCAATAAAATTATGAATTACGAATCAGTACTGTCCAACAAAACTCTGTCCTCTTTGCTGTAACTTATTGGTCCGACTAAGCGAAATGGTCAAAATGAGATTTTTCGATTTCAATTTTCCGCCTCAGTTTTGGCATCATCGA
>JAHEKS010000018.1 GCA_024638215.1 Acidobacteriota bacterium
AGCATCCGTCGCGCCCTGCGCCGCCTCCGTCGTCGCCCTCAGGTTATCCGCTCCTTCTTCCGAAGATGCCCTCTCTCTTTTTAACCACGCGTCAATCTATTTATACAGATATCTTTAATGCAGCCGCGCTCGGCAATCCGCCCGCTCTGCTTCCCTGCGGAACCCAGGCGTCCCATCCCGGCGGCGTAACCACGGTTCTTCATTCAGATGTTACAAACCGAAGGCGGGGTTTTCCGGCGCGTTGGTTCGATGTCTGCCTGTTAGACTCGGATAGCAAAGGTCCGGAGTCGGCTCTTGCGCATTCCGTCAGGTCCAAATGCCAGAAACGCTCCATCCCATCATGGCGGAGGGAGAGGGATTCGAACCCCCGATCCCGCTTCCGCAGGATAACGGTTTTCAAGACCGCCGGTTTCAACCGCTCACCCATCCCTCCCCGAGCTAGTTTAGCATGGCGGCCCGATTTCCGCCCACGGCCAGGGCATCGTGGGCTGTCGACCCGCGCGCCGGGATGCCCAGAGGCGTTTTCGTGCTCTATCGAACTTTGCCGCGCGCCGCCACGCGCCACGAGCCGGTGACCTGCTCGCCGCGCAGAAGAAAGACTTCGTCGTGCATGTTGACGCACGTGCAGACGTGGTTGGGCACCACCGTCACGACCTCGCCCACGTGAAAGCTGTGGCTGGATTCTGTGATGTCCAGGTGGCCGTGCTCCTCGTTCAGCTTGATGAGCGGCGCGTCGGGAGCCTCAACCACCAAGCCGTATCCCGCCTGCGGCCCGGCGCGCAGCGCATCGGAGGAAAAGGTCTTGGAGCCCGCATCCAGGATGGCCCGGCCCGGGACGGCGGTCGAAACCACCGTGGTCACCACGCGCGCCGCACAATCCTCCAACCCGCACGCGCCTTGGTGATAGGTGTTCAGGTCGTTGTAAACGTAGGTTCCGGGCCGGATTTCCGTGAGCCCGGGAACCAGGTGAGCAAATTCCGCCGAGGGCGTGGACCCGCCGGAAACTATCTCCACCTCCACGCGCGCTTGCGCAAAAGCCTCGAGCGCGCAAGCCACGTGCTTGGCAACCTCGGCGGCTTCGCTTCGCCGCTCTTCCACCGTTCCCCACACGTTTCCGAAATAGGTCATCAGCCCGCGGAACTCGAGGCCGGGCAGCTTTTCAATCTTCCTCGCCAGCTCGACGCAGCCCGGTCCCGGCTTCAGCCCGCAACGGCGATAACCCACGTCAAACTCCACCAGCACGCCGATCGTGGTTCCCTGCGCGTGCGTGGCGCGGGAGAGCTCTTGCGCGGTGCGTTCGTCGTCGAGTGAGACCAGGATTTTCCGTTCGCCTGCCAGGCGCGCCAGGCGCTCCAGCTTTTCGCGGCCGAAAATCGGATAAGCCACCAGGATTTCGTCCAGCCCTGCCTGCGCCATCACTTCCGCTTCGCCGACCTTGGCCACCGTCAGCCCCACGGCGCCGCGCTCGATTTGCAGACGCGCCACTTCCGGAGTCTTGTGAGTCTTGGTGTGCGGGCGCAGCCCTACGCCCTGGTCGCGGCACGATTGCGCCATGCGCTCCAGGTTGCGCTCCATCACCTCGAGATCAATCGTCAGGGCCGGCGTGGAAAGTTCACGATAGTGCATGGATTTCTCGATTCCGAATTGCAGCCGTTACCGGCGCTTCTTGCGCACCCGCGCGATGCAGTCAATCTCAATCTTGATTTTGGGCAGCGTGGCCGCCACGGTGGTTCGCGCGGGAGGATCTTCGGGAAAGAATTCCGCAAATACCTCATTCATCGCCGCGAAATCTTTCAGGTCAGCCAGGAACACCCCGATGCGCACAATGTCGCGCAGCGAGCTTGCCGCCGCCTGCAGGACGGCCTGAAGGTTCCTCAGCGTCAGCCGCGCCTCCGACTTCACGTCGCCCAGTTCCAATTCATTGGTTTTCGGGTTGACGGGAATTTGCCCGGCAACAAACACGAAACCGTCCGCAACAATCGCCTGAGAGTACACGCCCCGCGGCCGAGGGGCGTCCGGAGTTCGAATCACTTTTCGCATATCGTCTCCAAGAGAGTGTGTGTTTTCTGAATCCTGAATCCCGTTTTCTACGCCAACTGCCCTCCGTCCACAAAAAGCAGAACGCCATTCACATAATCGGCATCGCGCGAAGCCAGAAAAGCAGCGGGTCCGGCGATGTCTTCCGGCTCACCAAGCCTCCCGGCGGGGATTAAGTTCTTGTACTTGTGCATGAACTTGGCGTCCTTGATGAAAGGTGCGGTGAGCCGGGTGCGAATCAAGCCCGGGCCGATGGCGTTGGAGTTAATGCCGAACGGCCCCAGCTCCCGCGCCAAAGTCTTGGCCAGGAGAAAAACGCCCGCCTTGGAAGCGTTATAAGGGGCCAGCCCCGCTTCCGCGTCCCAACTGTTGGTGGATGCCATGAAGACCAGCTTGCCTCGCCGGCGCCGGATCATACACGGCACCACGGCGCGCGCCACCAGAAATGCCCCCTTCAAATTGATGTCCATGGTCCAATCCCAATGCTTCTCATCCGTCCGCACGAACGGCACGCCCTTGGCCACGCCGGCGACGTAAACCATCACGTCAATGCGGCGGTACCGCCGGATGACGCTCGCGACCATGCGTTCCACCTGCCGCCGCGAGCGCACATCGCAGGCAAAAGTCATAATGGAGATGCCCTCTTGGGCAAGCCCGCGGGCCGTGTGCGCCATCATCGGCCGGTCAATGTCGCTGATGACCACTTGCGCTCCCTCGCGCGCCAGACGCGCGGCAATCGCCTTGCCGATCCCTTGCGCGCCGCCCACCACCAGCGCCACTTGCCCGCGAAACCGGTCCCTCTGAGCTGAGCGAAGAGTTTTCATGCTGCGCCGCGGCCGTCCCACCCGGGGCTGGAAATCAGAAGTGGGTTATCGAGGCACGCTCCAGTATAATGGCCCGCCCGGATTCGGTAAAGGATTTCAGGTCGCATGGCGCACCGTTCCAAAACCATGAAGGCTGAATCCGATCCACAAGGTTCACCCGGCGCGCCGCGTTCCCTGCCCCGCGCCGTGGGATTCCTCGGCTCCACGGCCATCGTCGTGGGCACGATCATTGGCTCGGGAATTTTCCTGGTGCCGCACGACGTGGCTCGGCAAGTCGGTTCCGTCCGCACGCTCATGCTGGTGTGGATTCTGGGCGGCGTGCTGGCGCTGGGCGGCGCCCTGTCCCTCGCCGAACTGGGTGCGGCCAATCCTGAAGCCGGAGGCGTTTACGTCTACCTGCGCGACGCCTACGGAAAGTTGTTTGCGTTCCTCTATGGCTGGGCGGCACTGCTGGTGATTGAATCGGGCTCCATCGCGACGCTTGCCGTGGCCTTCGGCATCTACGCGGCCAGTTTCCTTGCGCTCGCTTCATGGGAACAAAAACTGATTGCAGTTGGCGTCATCGCCGTTCTTTCCGCTGTCAATTTTGCGGGCGTGCGCAAGGGCGCCGCCGTCCAGACGGTCTTCATGATCGCCAAGCTCGCCGGCCTTGCCCTGATCATGGGATTTGCCTTCTTTCACGGAGCGGCTCCCGTCACGCCCACGCACCCGCTTCCCATGCCGAGCGCCACTTTCGCTTCTTTCGGAGTCGCTCTCATCGGCGTTTTGTGGGCTTATCAGGGCTGGCACATGCTCTCTTATGCGGCGGGGGAAGTGCGCGACCCATCGCGTGTTCTTCCGCGCAGTTATTTTATCGGAACGATAGTCATTGTCGCGGTTTACTTGCTTGCGAACCTGGCCTACCTTCAGGTTCTGCCGCTTGGCGCGCTGGCCGAGCACCAGCGCGTGGCCGCGGCCGCGATGACGGCGCTCGCCGGACCGCGCGGCGCGGCGTTTGTCTCAGCCCTCATTCTCTGTTCGATTTTCGGCAGCCTGAACGGAAACGTTTTGGGCGGCGCGCGCGTCTATTTCGCCATGGCGCGGGACGGAGTTTTCTTCCAGGCCGTCGGACACGTTCACCCGCGCTTCCAGACCCCAGCCCTCGCCATCGTTATTCAAGGCATCTGGGCGGCGGTCCTGGCGGCGAGTGGCAGTTTCAAGCAGCTTTATACCTACGTGATTTTCACCGGGTGGGTTTTCTACGGCGCCGCGGTCCTGGCGGTCATCGCCATGCGGCGCAAACAACCGCAGCTCGCGCGCCCATACCGCGTGTGGGGCTATCCCTACCTGCCGCTGGCCTTTGCGCTGGCGGCGCTGGTCATCGTCGTGACCACGCTGGTGGGCAGCCCGGTCGAGTCCGGCATCGGTCTTGGCCTGGTCCTGGCCGGCGTGCCCATTTACTATGCCTGGCGGCGCTGGACCGGCGCCAGTTCCGCAAAGCCCGTTTGACTGGAGCGGGCGTGCAACCCGGTGAATGTGAAACGAGAGAAGGAAGCCTTTATGAAATCAGCCCTATTTCGAGTTTGCATTTTGATGTTATTGCCGGCAACGCTCGCAGCCGGCGCACAACAGCGCAAAATTGATCCCACCAAGGAAGCTGACATCCGCGAACTCTTGCGCGTGACGGGCATGAGCGACATCGTGGAAAAGCAAATGGGCCAAATGGCGGAGCAGGCGAAGCCGCTTATCGAGCGGTCGCTCCCGCCCGGCCCCCGGCGGCATGAGATCGTCGAGACTTTCTCCAAGAAGTTTCTCGCCCGCGCCAATTCCGAAGGGCTGATCCAGCGGGTCATTCCCGTTTATGACAAATACCTCACGGACGACGACGTCAAGGCCGTCCTCCGTTTCTACAAGTCGCCGGTGGGCCAGCACCTTCTGAAAATCATGCCAGAAATGATGAAGGAAGCGAGCGCCGCCGGGCAGCAATACGGAGAACAGATCGCAGAGGATGTGCTGAACGAAATGGCCCAGGAATACCCCGAACTTCGGCAGCAGCCGTAAAGGAAGGATGTTGCTCGCAACTCGGAAGTGAAGGCGTGGTCTTTTCAGCTTCTCGCTTCTGACTCCTGAATCTTCCTTAGGATGCACCGTCGCGGCTTTCTGAAAAACATCGCCGTCACGGGCACCCCTGAAGCCGGTCGCGCGGATGCTGAAACACGATTGAAGCAAGCCGCGCCCGCGAAATAAAAACATTTGACTCATGCTCCGCCTCGCGTTCATCCTGATAAGCGTTGAGTGAACTTCCTAAAGCGTGGAGGATCCCTTGCGAAATTGTCTTGCTCATACTCTGATTCTGCTGACTCCACTCATCCTCTTCGGTGGGTGCAAAGCCGAGAAATCCCCAACTTCCACTTCCAAAGGCTCGGTCGCGAATGGCGAGGCGCTTTTCAAAGAGAACTGCGCCATGTGTCACAATACGGACTCCACGCAAGCAAAAATTGGACCGGGCCTGAAGGGCCTCTTCAAGAACAAAGAGCTTCCCGCCAGCCACAAGCCAGCCACGGATGCCAATGTGCGCCAACAGATCCTCAATGGCAATCCCGACGGCAAGCCGATGCCCATGCCCGCATTCGCGGGCAATTTGAAGCCGGAGGAGGTTGACAGCCTGCTCGAATACTTGAAGACGCTCTGAGGGAAGTAGGATTCAGGATTCAGGATTCGGGTGTCGGGTGTAGGCAGTCATTTACGGGTTCGGGGCCATTCAAACGCAAGACTTGAAATTTGAGATTTCAGAAGCGGTGGGTGTCGGCGCGGACACGTTCCAAGTATTTCCCCGTTGTGACCTCGACGCGCACGATCTCGCCCGGCTTGATGAATTGGGGGACCATGATCTCCATGCCATTTTCGAGCACGGCAGGTTTGTAGGTATTGTCCTGTTGCTGGTGGACAGGTTCTGACGTTGTGTCCACCTTGACTTCCATGACGGTTGGTAAGGCGACCGAGACCGGCTGGCCCTCGTAAAGCTCCACCGGGATTTCATTTCCCGGCTTCAGGAATTTCTGCGCCGGCCCGATGGATTCGAGCGGCAACGAATACTGCTCAAATGTCGTGGGGTGCATGAAGGTCGCCGAATCCGCGTCGCTGTAAAGAAACTCCATCTGCTGCTTCACCAACTCAACGTCTTCGAGTTTTTCTTCCGGCCGGAAGCGTAGCTCTTTGAAGGTTCCCTTGAGCACGCTTTGGAGCTTGGCGTGGACGCTGCCGGGCATCTTGCCCTGGCCGATGTGATAAGCGGATTCAAGCACTTTGAAGATTTCGTCGCCGATTTTGAGAACGGTGCCGGCGCGAAGCTGCGAGGCGATAACCATGGCGGCCTCGATCACTAGAAGAATCCGGAAGGAAGAGCGCGGCGATTCTTCCCCGATTGGACCCTTAACGCAGGATATTTTACGGCAGAGACGCGCCTCCAAGTCAAGCGGCCCGCCGGAGAATTGTCGGGACCCTCGAGAGATTATCTGTGAGCAATTCGGACAATGTCAAACGCCCACATGAAGGCGACTAAGGCGGGCGGCGACCAAACCAGGGCACGGCTCGAGCGAAGCAACACCTTGATAGATGGAAATCGCACTTCCAGCAGCGGCCACAGCAGGCAAACCACAAAGAGCGCGTAAAAGAGAAAGCCGAAAGGATTAGCCGTCCAGGCTGCCGCAAACGCGCCGTGCGAAATGTCGCACATCGAGTGGGTCAGGCCGCAGCCGGGACACGGCCAGCCCGTCAGGAGCTTAAACGGGCAAGGGAAAAGCGTTGGAACCGCGCCGGCAGGAACCAGCGCGCTCACCAGGAGCACTCCGGCTGCGGCAGTCGAAATCAAGCGGTTTGCTCGCGCCATAAACACGCAGTTTCACGAAACCGCGGGAATCTGGTTGGAAAGCTCGTTGG
The DNA here is from genome assembly GCA_024638215.1 of Acidobacteriota bacterium. GTDB lineage: Bacteria > Acidobacteriota > Terriglobia > UBA7540 > UBA7540 > JAHEKS01. Next base: position 6,780 of record JAHEKS010000018.1, read on the forward strand.
CTTTCACTAGGTAAAGGATCAGCAGGACGATGGCTGCAACCCATACCGCCAATCCAATGCAGGGGATCAACGCGGCAGCCTCACAAACGGCGTAGGCGAGGCCAATCCCTTCGCCACAGTCGCCCACCGCCGAGTTCCCGACCGAGCTGAAGTACCCCTTGAAGGACCTGGAAAGGCGAATGAACACGAAGAAATTCCACACGAGATTAAAGCACGGGATCAGCAACAGCCAGACGAGGCCCGGCTCCATCTTGCGGAACTGGGGTGGAACGCGCTTGAAAGAATTGAACAGGAAGAAACAGATGACGATTTCAACACACAGCCTGACGGCAGCAAAGCCGAGGACGAATGCCAAGCCAAAGAAATGCGAAGGTCTCAACAGGGGAAACATCGGTCGATTCACAACTCCCTAAGCCACACGGCGGCGGCAGGCCCCCTGGAACGGTTCGGGGACCCACTGCCGGCGGTGACGGATTCAAAAGCGACGGCGACTCAGCGCCAACAGCAATCTAGTCGGCCCAGGCCAGGTATCCCGGCACAATGATGTTGACGAACGGAACGATTATCAAGATTCCCCACCAATTGGGCTTCTTCCTTGCTTCCGCGATCGCCATCCAAACGATAATCGCGATGACGATATTCACCAAGGGAATCAGAAAAAGGATAAGCCACCACAGCGGCTTCTTGGCAATATTCAACATCAGGATGATGTTGATGATAGGAATCCAGGCCAGCCAGGCATTTTCGGTGTTGGTCTTCTTGGCGATGGTTTGGAGAGCCAGCGCCATGTAGACGTACATGACCAACGCGAAAATGAAGAAAAAGATCAGCATCCCGGCCAGGGCCGCCATCAGCCCTGCCGCTCCCGCCGCTCCTTCGTTCTCCTGGGCGAACAGCGCCCCGGCGGGCACCATCAAACCGGCGAGTGCTAACCCCAGCATGAGCCCCAGCTTTTGAACGGATCGTGTGTCCATCCCTTCTCCTCTCCTGCGCTAATTTACATGGTCCGGCGTGTTCCTGCAGACAAGCGCCTCGTGGACCCGCCTGCTGCTGCCTGCCGCCGCAGCTTACTTCCCCGCTTGTCTTCCCACTCTGAGGCCAGACTTTGGGACTACCTGCGCGCAATTTACGCTCTCGCTAAGCCGTTGTCAAGGGGCGCGGCTTTGCCTAAATCGCCGGTAATACCGAATGAATGTCTTCGAGCTGGTGGCCGAGCTCCTGAGTTATTTCAGGTTGAAAAAACATCAGGGAAGAATCGCGACGGACATGCGGCTGGGCAGCGCGCGGAATGCGGATGGAGTTTCAGTGTAACGGCGCAATGTACCCCGCGGAATTGTAAAGCCGGATCAGCGTGTTGATGTCGCGCGGGCTGGGGTTCTTGACCAACGACTTCCAGTAGAGCTGGGTCACGGGCATGGGCACGGGGATGCGCCGGTACTTTTCCTGCATTTGGAAATACATGATGTCCTTTTTGCTGTCGCTGTGGCCCTTGATGCCCAGCGCGTGGCCAAACTCGTGCAGCATGATGGCGCGCATTTCATCCTTCGACCAGGAGCGCGAAAGGTCGGCGGTGATGACGGCGACGCGGCGACCCGTTAACTGATCGCCCACGCGCTCGAAACGCACCCAATCGAGTTCCTCGCCGGCGTGACCCTCGCCCATCGCGGACTCCTGCCACCCGATTCGGATGTCCGCCTGGCGCTCGTTCGCCACCAGTTGAAGGGGAATGACATTGCGCCAGATGTCAAAAGCCCCGCGCGCCCCGTACTGCCACTTCACTTCCGGAGCGCTGCCGAGATAAACCTTGATGGGGAAATGGCGCCATTGCAGTCCGTCGGAATCCGGCGCCACCAGCCGGTAATAATCTCCATCGGCAGCGACATAGTGCGAAGGCTCAAGGCCGGGAGGAAGCGCCGGCAAGCCCTCGAGAATTTGGACCCGCGCCAAAGCGCGCGCCGCCAGGTACTTCATCTCGGGATCGTTTCCGGCCGCCGCCGCAAAACTCTTCCAGTCGGCGATGGCCTTCGCGCGGTCCACCATTTCGTTGGCAATGGCGCGGTTGAAAAGCGCCTTGAGCATGTGCGGGTCCGCCGCCAAGCATTTGTCATATCCCGCAGCGGCGGCCGCGAAATTGTCCTGGTCAAGCGATTGCGTGGCCTGATCGAACAGGCTCTGAACGTCCTGCGGAGACCCCGCACCAAGGTTCGGCGTGGCGAACCACAACGAGAGCGCCACGAATATCCCGGTCAATACCGCGCAGGATTTGTCCACGGAGCTTCTTTCTTTCATTCCCATCGGATCCTTCAGCCCCTCGCTCGTCTTGTTTCGGACACTCCTTCTTTTAATTCGATGCATATCTTAGCGCGGAACGCCCGCTGAAACTACCGGCTCCTTGGCTTTCGTGGAATATTCAGGGTTCGCAAGGATGTCTAGCGCTGCACGTCGGGAGGGGATGGAGAGCTCTTCAGCAGGTTTTTGATTTCATTGAACGCGGAATTGTCCGCAGCGGGCTGAACTCGGGGCGGAAGTATTCGGGCAATTTCCTTTTGGCAGTTCACAATACGTTCCCGCGCGGGCGGGGCGTCCCGGAAGGTTACTGGAACCTGTTTCGACAGCGCGTCTTCAACCTTTGCGATCTTTTCCAGAAGCGCCACATATGACTGTGGTGCGTAGCCTGCCTTGTAAAGGTACTCCAATCCGAGATAGTCTGACTCCGCCGCGTCGTCGCGGGCGAACTTCGCGAATGACAGCGGCACGCCATTCACATTGTCCTGCATTGGTCCGTAAAAGTTTGTTTCCTTGGCGGGCGTGAAGATGGCAGGTAACATGGCATATTGAAGAACCGTGGCGCGTGTCACTTCTGCCGCCCAGTGGCGCACCGCCAAGTCCGCGACCCCGTAGGAAAGCACCCCCGCCAGTTCACCTTCGTCGTCCAGGGTTTCGATAAATCCCGTGGTCAAGTAAATGTATCCCCCGGGCACAGTGAACGATTTCATCTCCCTCGAAGCATAGACTTTGACTATCAGGGGAATCTTCAGGTCCGAGTTTTGTGCGACTTTCTGCGCTACTCCGCTGATGTACTTATTGATCCTGAAGTCCGTAACCATCTTGAGCTTCGCGTCAAGCTGCGCGGCATAAGCCCTGCCGATTTCGTTCTCCTTTTCCTGAGATACGATACTTTTTTGAGCGACACTCCTCTTCCCGATTTGCGAGAGATCATCCCACTTCTTCCTCGCCCACGCGAGAGGAACTGCCATTTCCAGAAATAGAAGAGGTACGACAGCCAGTCGGAGCAACTTGCGGGACATTGGCGTGGCCCCCTTACGGGGATCTTCTCTCCTTTGAGCTAACTGCTCAGATTACCAGAAAGCCGATGGGGTTGTCTGAATTTGACTCCTCGAACCTCTCCTGAAATACATTGAATTTTGCGAATTTGAGTTCCGCCACCGGTGTCACCGGCAGAAAACTTTGCATCTCGGCAGACGGAGGTCGAAAACCGGCACCGAAAAGCCAAGGTCATACTACATGCGGGCATACGCGGAAGGTGTCAGACGCCGGTGCCAGAGAGAGACTTGTGCCAGGGGTCAGTGACCAGGCGCGCAGACGTCCGAAGTTTTCACCAGGCGCACGCCCGCCGCGGCCATTTCCTCGATCGCCTTGCGGCCGTCCTCGGGTCTGATTTCCTTGATGGCGTCGGTGACGAGGTCCACTTTCTTGCGGTGCTTGCGCAAACCCAGCGCCGTCGAGCGGATGCAGTATTCGGTGGCCACTCCGAAGACCACAAAGCGCCGCTCGCCGAGCGACAGCAGGATGGTGTCGAAATTCACGTTGGTGGTGGCGTCGTACTCCTGCTTCTCAACGATGAGTTGGCCCACCCACTCGTGCGGCGTGTGAAAGCGCCTTCGGCGATTGGCGATGATGATGGAGGAAGGAAACGAGGTTTCCGGAATGCGCAACTGGCCGGGCGTGCCCACCACGCAGTGCGGAGGCCACTCGGCGAACGACGGGTCGTCAGGCGGGTGCGCGTCAGCGGAGGAAATCACCGGGATGCGGTGGGCGCGCGCAAAATCAATCAACGTTTTCAAGTTGGGAATGATTTCTTCCGCGCCATTAACATAAAGGTTGCCGGTGGGACGCATGAAATCCACTTGCGTATCCACGTCGAAGAAAACCACCGGTTCTTGCATCAGTCGCTTCCCTTGTTTCTCGGCCGGCGCCGCGGCGCTGTCCCTGACGGCGGATGCCGGGCAGAAGCCCGGCGCTACGTCGCGCCTGTCGCCTTGGAGGCGCCGAAATATCTTTCGCGGACTTCTTCGAGCAGGCGATCGAGCGCCGCGCTCTTTTCGACCGGATATGCCGGCGCGTCGCGCAGGGCGAGGTAGGGCTCGGGAAGCCGCGCGAGATTGGCCAGCGTGCGGGCGCGCGTTTCCGCCAGGGGCTCGCGCGGCATCACGCGCTTCCCCGCCCGCAACGCCGGCTCGAGCAGCGGCTCGGCCTCAGGATATTTTTCTTCCGCGCGCGCCAGGAGGTCGTGATGGAATCGCCCTCCCTCGGAGAAGCGGAACACCTGCTTGCTCCCCGGCCAGTAAACCTTCTCCTCGCTGAACTTGGTGGTGAAATAAGTCTGGCCGCCGCGGGTGAATTCGACCAGTTTGTAAACCACGCTCAGCGCCGGAACGTCGCGCGAGGTGGCGAGGTCCGTGCCCACACCGAAGGAATCAATGGGCGCGCCGGCGGCGACGAGCTTTTCGATCTTGTGCTCGTTCAGATCTCCGCTCGCGACGATTTTGGTATTATGCATTCCGTGGCGGTCCAGAATCTGGCGCACGCGGCGGCTTTTCTCGAGCAATTCGCCCGAATCGAGCCGCACGCCCGAAACCGGCCGGCCGAGCGTGGCGGCAATTTCCGCACCCGCCAGCGAATCGTAGGTGTCAATCAGCAGGATGGCGGAATCGGGGAAAGTTTCGGCGAGGGCCTCGAAGCTGCGGCGCTCGTTGGGGAAAATCTGCGTCCAGGAATGAGCTGCGGTGCCGGCAACGGGCACGCCGTAGCGCATCCCGGCGAGCACGTTGGAAGTGGCCGCGCAGCCGCCGACATACGCCGCGCGCGCCGCGCGCACTCCTGATTCCGGGCCGTGCGCGCGCCGCGTGCCGAATTCAAGCACGCTCGCGCCACCCGCTGCGCGCACCACGCGCGCCGCCTTGGACGCAACCAGGGTTTCGAAATTGATCACCGAGAGCAGATACGTCTCGACGATTTGCGCTTCCCCGGCCGACGCGCTCACGCGCAGGACAGGCTCTTCGGCGAATATGAGCGTTCCTTCGCGCACCGCGTCCACGTCTCCGGAAAATCGGAAGCGGCGCAGGTGTTGGAAGAAGGAGTCGGAAACGCTGCGGAAGGCAGGCTGCTCGCGCAGGTAGGCCACATCTTCATCGGTAAATCGCAGGCACTCCAGATATTCAAGCGCCGCATCAACGCCCGAGGCCACCAGGTAGGCGCGGTCGCGCGGCATCTGCCGCACGAAGAGCTCGAAGGTGGCGCGCGCGTCCACACCGTGCTCGAAATACCCCGCCGCCATGGTCAGCTCGTACAGGTCCACCAACAGCGCGGGATTGCAAGGTATCGAAGGCATTAAGACAGCTCCGCACCCCGCCAAAAAGGCGTCCCTGTTAAGTATCGGTGGGAATCGTCAGGAGAGTCAAGCCGATGAGTTCAAACGTCAAGGGCGGAAGTTGGTCAGTGGTTAGTCATGGCGCGTTCGATGGCGGCAAGGATCTCTTCGGGGCGCTGGTATTGGCCTTGCAGATTAACCACAGTGAAATTCGCCACGCTGCCGTTTTTCATCCGGATGTGAAACGCGCCCAGCGCCGCCATGTAGAACCCGTTCCGCTTCACTTCCCGGATTTCGCTCATCGGGAACTCAAGGTTGTGCTTGACGCCGTTGTAACCCGAGGCGCTCACGCCCGTCTGGCCGACGTAGGTAATCATGCCGTCGAAGATCCACATCCACCCCACGCAATAATTCGGCGCGGGCGGCCCATGGTCGTGCGCCACGTGAAAATGAGGAACGCTCTGAAGGATGGACGGGCTGGCCAGCGTCACTTGCACCGTGTTCCGGGTCGAGCCGTTCGAGTACGTCACCGGCACGACGGCACCCGGCGGGCGGCCGCCGATGGCCACTCTTATGTCCTCCTGGGTTGCGATGCTGTGCCCGGCGATGGAATGGACGACGTATCCCGGGCGAATCCCCGCCCGCTCGGCGGGCCCGCCGGGCACCAGCGCCGTAACTTCCCCCGTTTGGCCACCCGCGGAGGCCGTGCGCATGAACATTCCCATCGCGCCGACAGGGCCGCCGGAGGTGGAGTTCGCAGAGGACGTCACGCTCGGCGGCTGAGAGGCCGCGGGCGAAGCGCTGGAGGTGGCCGCAGCGGCCGGCTGAAGTTGCGCCGTCACCGTCAGCAGGCCCGAAACCAGTTGCACGGTCTGCTCGAAGTCTTTGTACCCGGCGTGCGATAGGCGAATGCGGTGTTCGCCCGCGCCCAGCTTGCTCATCTTCAGACGACCTTCGGAGCTTGTGGTGCCGATCGGTTCGTCGTCAATGTAAACCTGGGCGTCGCCGGGAGTCGAAAGGATCAGCAAGACGGGCGGGCTGGTCGTTGCCGGCGGAGGCTGAGAAGGCGGCGGCACGGAGGGTTTAGGCGCGAGTTGTCGAAGCGTGCCAATCAGGCTGTCGTCCGCGCCCGCATCGCGCAAGTGTTGCTCCGCCGAGGCGGTCATTTGGAAACTGATTCCGAATTGCTTGGCCAATTGGCCAACGCGCGGCGGAGCCACGTCGTTGGTGAGCAGCTCAATGACCTCTTTTTCACTGAGCGGCTTGTGCGATTCCTGCGCGGCAAAGACCTGCAAGGCCAGCAAGGCGGCAAGCGCTGCCGCCAGCGCGCAGGCCGGCCGCCGAAGGGTTTTGGCATATTCACGCAGGCTTTGCACGGGAACGCCCCACCTCGCGAGATTTCTTATAACCTCCGGCAGCCGCAACGTCAAGCCGCGCGGAGCGGCAGTCCCGCCTCTGCGATGTCGTCCGTGGCTCAGTGAAGCAGGCGCTCTTCTGCGGCCTTGGCTTTTTTGGCGTTCTGGATTTTGTTCTGCAGAGTGGTGTTCGCAGGATCGGCGCGCAGGCCCTTTTGATATTCGCCGATGGCGCTGTCGTAGTCGCCGCGGTCGTAGAACAGGTCGCCCATGGCGATGGCAGCTTTCACCGCTTTGACGTCCACGGGCGGTGGGGCAGGCGCCGCCGTCTCGGGCGGAGGCTGGGTTTTCGGTCCAGCTTCGCGCTGGCGCGGCGTAGGTTTGGTTGGCGTCGTTCGCGCGGCGCTGCGGGAAGCGGGTTTCGACGCGGCCGGTCCCGTCGCCGCGGGCTGGGCCGGGGGATTTTCCGCGGCGGGCTGTGCCTCGGGCTGTGTGGCCGGACTCGTCTGCGCGCCGCTTTCGCCGGCGGCAGGAGTCGTAGTCGTGGTCTGTGGTTGTTCCGCCGGCTGGTTGGTTCCTGGCGAGGCGGCAGGCGCGGCTTGCTCTTGCGGTGCGGGGCCTCTCCGCTGGGTGGCAATATACCAGAAGCCGCCTCCCAGCACGACCACCAGCACCGCCAGCCCTGCCCACAACAGCCAACCGGATGATTTGGCAGGCTGCGCGGCCACCACCGGCGCGACCGGTACGGGCGCCGGTGCAGGCACTGCGCGTGCAGCAACGCGCTCCGGCGCGGGCGGCTGCGGCGCCGGCTGGGACCGAGGAGGAGGTGGTGGTGACGGCGGCTCAACGGATCGCGGCGGAGCGTGCCAGGGCCCCGACCGCTCAAGCGATTCGCGCACCGCCCGCGCGGCCGCTTCGGGAGAATAAACCTTTTCCGGCGCCGAGACCCGCGTGACGCTCATGGGGGGCGGAGCTTTCTCGACCTGCTCCAGCTCTTCGATCAAAGCTCGCGCATTCGCGGGCCGCCGCGCGGGATTCTTCTCGAGCAACTGCATTACAAAGGTTGACATCGCATCCGGGATCTTCAGATTGGGATGCGCGAGACCCAGCGGCATGGGCGGCTTCTGCATGTGAGCGATCAGCATTTCCATGGTGGTGTCGGCACGGAAAGGCAGTTCGCCGGAAAGCATCTGGTACATCACCACGCCGAGCGAGTAAAGGTCGGAGCGGCCGTCGAGCTCGTCGCCGCGCTTGCCCATGGCCTGCTCCGGCGACATGTACTGCGGCGTTCCCACCACCACGCCCGCACCGGTCAGCGTCATGCCAGAGCCCTCCGCCAGGTGCGCTTCCTTGATTTTGGCGATCCCGAAGTCGAGCACCTTGGCTTGCTCGTGCGGAGGCATGCCGAGCAACACGATGTTTTCCGGCTTGATGTCGCGGTGGATCATCCCCAGCTGGTGCGCCGCCTCGAGCGCCGCCGCCACCTGCTTCGAGATCGAGCAGACGCGCGGAAGGGCCATGGCGCCTTCTTCGAAGATGACGGACTTCAGGCTGCGTCCCTCGATGTACTCCATGACGATGAAGGGCCGGCCGTCTTCGGCTTCGTCAATGTCGTCCACGCGCACGGCATTGGGATGCTGCAGGCGGCGGGTGATCACCGCCTCATGCCGGAAGCGCTTGACGAAACTTTCGTCGCTCATCAGGCTGGGGTGCATCACCTTGAGCGCGCGCAGTTCGTCAAAGACGACGTGCAGCGCCTTGTAAACCACGCCCATGCCGCCCTGGCCGATCTTGCTCAGGATGCGGTATTTGCCTCGAACCACCGAGCCTTCCGCCCAGGATTCGAGCTCGATCAGCGCCGTCCCATCCTGCGGGCACACGACGAATTCGGTCGGATAGCTGTTCTGGCATTGGGGACAACTTTTCATGCGCGTCGATGCCTTTGAACAAGCATTGCGCGGAGTATAGCACACGGCTCAAAGGCAGCGGAGCGGAAAAGGAGGGGTGAAATGAGCGGTGTGCGGCGCTCAGCAGCGGCTGGGCGAACCGAATCGCCGCGCATCCTCCCACATGGAAAGGTTGTTGAACAGCACGTAGCAGGGTTTGAAGGAAGACGCCATTTCCGAGAGCTGCTTGAGCTCCTCCGGAGAGTATCGGTGGCGATACCCCGTTCGACCGTGCAATCGGAAGTAGCCCATCCCGCGCGTGGCGGCGCTCTGGTGAAAGGGATCAACGCCGTGAACCAGGTCCAGCTCCGCGCAAAGTTCGCGAACTTCTTCCGGCCGCCACGCGCCGCGCGGCTCCCACACGAAGATCAGGCGATCGCCAGGCTTGGCGCGGGGCGGCTGGCGGTTGATGAGGCGGAAAAAAGAACGTAGGTTTTGCTTGTGCTCCGAAGTCGGCGTAAAGCTGGCGGGACATTGGAAGAGAATCACCCGGCTGCCTAAGGCACTGACGCACTGGAGCATCCGCCACCAGGCGTCCACCACGCGAGGGCACAGACGGAACGCGCCCACCTCGCGCCGATCGCGCGGCGTCAGCTTTTCGCCCAGGCGCCGGTACGTTGGGCTGCTAGCCTCGTGCGTGATCAGTTGCCAGGCTTTCAATACGAATTCAAAATCGGCCGGCACCGCGGTGCGCCACTTCTCCAGCGTTTTCACTTGCGGCGGCAGGTAAAAAGTCTGCTGCACCTCGACGACCCGAAACGTGCGGCTGTACTGCGCGAGTCCCACAGGCAGACCGCAACAACCGACGCACAGGCGTTCCGATTTTGACAAGGAGCTTCTCATGAAGCCCGCGCTTCTGTAAATCTGTGAAAAAACATCTTGCGCGTGAACCCGCTTCCTTCGGTCCTATGATGCAAAACGCTTCGCGATGGATTCCCGCTGTGCCGTCGCCTACTCAGCGCGATATCCATGTTATAACATGACGCATGAATCGAATGGAAGTTGCCGAATGGCTGGAAGCTTATCGCCGGGCGTGGGAGAACCGCGACCCGGAGGCGGCTGTGACGTTGTACGCGGAGAAAGCCACCTATCAGGAGACGCCTTTCGCGCCGCCGCTGCGCGGTCGCGAGGAAATCCTGGACTACTGGAAAAACGTGGCGCGGACGCAGGAAGACGTCCGCGTCGAGTGCGAAGTCGTCGCCCTGGCGGAAGAGCACTGCTTTGCGCATTGGCGCGCGTCGTTCGTGCGATTGCCGATGAGAATCCGGCTGGAGCTGGACGGAATTTTCCTGCTGACTTTCGATTCCGGGAATCGCTGCACCTCGCTGCGCGAATGGTGGCACCGGAGAGAAATCCCTGCGGCACGCGCGTAGGAACGGCGATCAGTCAGTCTTGACCGGGGCGCGCGGAATGGGGGCGCGATATTCCCAGTCCGCCGCCGGCGCCGCCTTGTAGCGGTAGAGCTTGCAAAGCTCGCACAACTGCGCCTGGAAGTAGGGCGTCTCGAGATTGTGCCAGCGATGATGGCAGGTGCCAGCCATCGGCTTGGAGACTCGCGGTTCCGGAAGATCGAATTCCATCGCGGGATGGCGGCGTCCTCGGTCCTCTCGCCGCTCAGGATTTGGTAGCGCTACCGGGAATCGAACCCGAGTTTTCAGATTGAGAATCTGACGTCCTAACCCCTAGACGATAGCGCCGTTCTTCGTCCTTCGCCCTTAGTCCGTGGTTCGCTGCACATCTTATTATAACAAAGCGTCTGGGGCGGACAACTGACTACGGACAGGCTTCAAAACTTCGTCAGCGAAGAGAAATTGAAATCGCGCACCTTCATCGCCGGCACCACCATGTCGAACGATTCCTCGCCCGAGGTGCGCTGCGGCGGGCCCATCATCTCCACTTGATTGAGCATTTCGATCACGCTCTGATTGAAACGGAAATTTTTCACGCCATAGCGCAGTTCCCCGCCCTCGATCCAGAACGTTCCGTCGCGCGTCATGCCGGTGAGAATCTTCTTGTAAGGGTCAACCTCGCGAATGTACCACAGCCGCGTGACCAGGATGCCGCGCTCGGTGGAGCGAATCATGTCCTCCGCAGTCTTCCTGCTGCCGTCCATGACGATGTTCATGGGCGCTTCGCCGTATTCGTTGGGAAGCGGAAAGCCGTGGCCGGTGGGCTGAGTTTTCATCAGCCGCGCGGTCTGACGCGCGTAGACGAGGTTCTTGACCACGCCTTTTTCGACCAGTTTGACGCGTCGGCGCGGAATTCCTTCGCCGTCAGACGCCGCGCCGCTCTGCAAGGGATGGAAAACGTCATCGCGTACGTTGATGTTCTCGCCAAAGATTTTCTGGCCCACGCGGTCGGTCAGGCAACTGCGTTTTTCATGCACGGCGAGGCCGCCGAAATCGAAGAAGAGAAATCCCAGCAGGTCCAGCACCGCAGCGGGCTCCAGGATCACCGTGTACTTCCCGGCCGGCACCTCGCGGGGCTCGCGGCTCGCGAGCGCCTTGGTGGCGGCGCGGTCAGCCAGAACTTCGGGTTCGAGTTCGTGCCAGTTGGGCGACGTCCGCTTGGCCCAGCCCGAACTCGATTCGCCCAACATGGTCACGGAAAACTCCGAAAGCGTTTCCTCGTGGAAGGACTTCAGCCCGCGGGAATTGAAAATGGCTTGCGCCGACAGGCCGCTCGAGAAAATCCCCGCAGCCGTCAGATGATCTTTCTCGGCGCGGGCGATGGCGCTCTTCACGGTTTCCGCGCGCGCCTGCGGCGTGAGCGCCGCGGTCTCTTCATAATGCCGCTCAATGGAACGAAACGTCTGCGGCCCGGGCACGGGAAGCAAGTCGGGATCGGAAGGCTGAAGCCTTGCCAGGCTGAGAGCCGCCTCGCAAACCTGCCGGATGGAGGCTTCGTCAAATTTGTTGGTGGAGGCCCGCGCGGTGCGCTGCCCGGCCACCGCGCGCACCGAAAGGTAGGCGCCATCTTCCGAAACGTTCTGGTGAATGGTGTTGTTGGCGAAGCGGGTGAGCGAATAAGACGTCGAGCCCATCATCGCTTCGGTTTCGTCCGCAGTGGAATACTTCAGGACCTTCTTGAAAAGCTCTTCAGCTCGTTGACGCGACAAAAACATTTTCGATTTTTGATTGCCGATTTTCGGTTGAAGACCTCGGCCGTCGTTGCGGCGCCATTGGTCTTCAAACTTCTGCTCTCACTCCGAATACGCGACTCCGACTTTCACCTGGCGAAACCGCGCCGGCGAAGCGCCGTGCCCGGTGCCCATGGTCTGCATGGGCTGGCCTTTGCCGCAGTTGGGCGTGCCCCACAAGGTCCACTCTTCCGGGCCGCAAATGGCGTCGCAGGAATTCCAGAACTCGGTGGTGATGCCGCCGTAGCTGGGGTTTTTGAGCATGCGCGTTTTCTTGCCGCCCTTGATTTCCCAGCCGATTTCGGTGCCGAACTGGAAATTGTACCGGCGGTCGTCAATGGACCAGCTGCGGTTGGTTTCCATGTAAATTCCGTCGTCGGTCGAGGCGATCAGATCGTCCAGCTTTCCGCTTCCGGGCAGAATGCTGACGTTGGTCATGCGGATCAACGGAATGCGGTTCCAGCTTTCGGCGCGCATGGCGCCGTTCGAGCGCGCCTGGCCGACGGCCGCGGCGGTTTCGCGCGAGGTCAGGTAGCCGACGAACTGCCCGTCTTTGATGATCGGCGTCGCGTGCGCGGGCACGCCCTCGTCGTCGTACGCGAACGTGCCGAGGCCCGGCCCGTGCGCGGGCGTGGCGTCGGCCACCACGTTGACGATGTCCGATGCGTATTTCAGATGGTTCAACTTCTCGAGAGTGAGAAAGCTCATCCCGGCAAAGTTGGCTTCCGTGCCCAGCACGCGATCGAGCTCGATGGGATGGCCCACCGACTCGTGAATCTGCAATCCGAGCTGCGAGCTGCCCAGAATGATGTCTTTCACGCCCGACGGGCACTGGTCGGCCTTGTGGAGCGCCACGCACTCTTCGGCGTGGCGCGGCGCGTTGCCCACCAGATCCAGCTCTTCCACCAGTTCGTAACCTTTGGTCTGATACTGCCCCCCGAAAGAATTGGGGTACGAGCGCTTGTGGATTTCGTTAGCGGCAAATGACGTGGCGACGAATCCCGCGCCGGTCTGGGTTTTGGACTGGTAAATGTCCGAACCGTTGCTGGAGAGGAAAAGCTGCTCGATGTGGCGGAAGTCCATGGCCGCTTCGGCCAGCGTGACCCCTTGCACGCGGCGCAGCTCCGCGTCCACTTTGAGAAGCAAATCGAGGCAGGAGGAAACCGGAATGGAAAACGGAGCGATGCGGCAAGGCGCCACCCAGTTGTCCACGTGCTTCTCTTCCGGGGCGAGCTGGACGTCCTGCTTCTTGGCCAGAGCGCTGGCGCGGGCGATCTCGACCGCGAGCGCCGCGGCTTTGTCCACGCCGGGCCGCGTCAAATCATCCGTCGAGGCAAAACCCCAGGCGCCGTCGGCAACCACTCGAACGCCGAGGCCGTAGGACTGCGATTCCCGCACCTGCGCTGGCCGGCCGTTCTTGGTGGAAAGGTACCGCTCGCGCAGATCCATCACGCGCACTTCAGCGTAAGTCGCTCCGCGCGCGACGGCGGTGTCCAAGGCAGATTGTGCGAGATCTTTCATGAATATAAAGGAGCCAGAAGCCAGAAGTCAGGAGTCAGAAGTCAGAAGGCAGGTTCCTTCATTCTGACTTCTGGCTCCTGAATCCTGCTGCTACGTTCCTTCCGACCACGAAGCGAGGTATTGCTCCTGCTCCGGCGTGAGCTTGTCAATCGCCACGCCCATGGACTCGAGTTTGAGTTTCGCCACGTTCTGGTCAATTTCAGCCGGGACGGTATAGACCTTCGCCTCGAGGTTCTTGGCATTCTTCACCAGATGCTCGGCCGATAGCGCCTGGTTGGCGAAGCTCATATCCATCACCGCGGCCGGATGGCCCTCGGCGGCGGCCAGGTTCACCAGGCGGCCCTCACCCAGAAGATAAATCTTGCGGCCATCGCGCAGGGTGTATTCATCCACAAAATCGCGCGTTTGGCGCTTGGAAAGCGACATCTTTTCGAGCGCCGGGATATCAATTTCCACGTTGAAGTGGCCGGAGTTAGCCACCACCGCGCCGTCGCGCATCGCCTTGAAATCGGCGGCGGCGATCACATTCTTGTCGCCCGTCACGGTGACGAAGATCGCGCCGATCTTGGCCGCCTCGGCCATGGGCATCACGCGGAAGCCGTCCATCACCGCTTCCAGAGCGCGAGTCGGGTTGACCTCAGTAATGATCACGTCCGCGCCCAAGCCCTTGGCGCGCATCGCCACGCCGCGCCCGCACCAGCCGTAGCCCGCGACGACAACACGCGATCCCGCCAGCAGCAGATTGGTGGCGCGAATAATCCCGTCAATGGTGGATTGCCCGGTGCCGTAACGATTGTCGAACAGGTGCTTGGTGTCGGCGTCATTCACCGAGATCACGGGGAACTTGAGCACGCCTTCCTTGGCCATGCTGCGAAGGCGAATCACCCCGGTAGTGGTTTCCTCGGTGCTTCCGATAATCTCGGGAATGAGTTCCTGTTTCTTGGTCAGAACCGTGGTCACCAGGTCCGCGCCGTCGTCCATGGTGATCTGCGGGCGATGTTCGAGCGCCGACATGATGTGCGAATAATAGGTGTCCCCATCTTCGCCCTTGATGGCGAAAGTCGGAATGCTGTAATCCGCGGCGAGCGAAGCGGCCACGTCGTCCTGAGTGCTCAGTGGGTTCGACGCGCAGACCACCACTTTGGCGCCGCCGTCGCGCAGCGTGATGGCAAGATTCGCCGTCTCGGTGGTGACGTGAAGGCAGGCGGCGATCCTCACGCCTTCAAGCGGCCGCTCCTTGATAAATCGTTTGCGAATCAACTGCAGAACCGGCATCCATTGATTGGCCCACTCGATGCGCGTCTTGCCCTTCGCAGCCAGGGCGAGGTCTTTGACGTCGCCGGCGATTTTCTTGGTCGTTGCCATTAGAGCCCTGCTTCCTGCCGCAATGCCGCGGCCTTGTCGGTTTTTTCCCAGGTGAATTCCGCTTCCTTGCGGCCGAAGTGGCCGTAGGCCGCCGTCTTCTTGTAAATCGGACGGAGCAAATCCAGCGTCGAAATAATCCCGCGCGGCGTCAGGTCGAAATGCTTCCTGATCAATTCCACCAGCTTCCCGTTGGCGACCTTGCCCGTTCCGAAGGTTTCAACCATCACCGAAACCGGCTCCGCCACGCCGATGGCATAGGCCACCTGGACTTCCACCCGGTTCGCAAGGCCCGCTGCCACCAGATTCTTCGCGATGTAGCGCGCCATGTAAGTGGCCGAGCGGTCCACTTTGGTCGGGTCCTTGCCCGAGAAGCAACCGCCGCCGTGATGCGCCATGCCGCCGTAAGTGTCCACGATGATTTTGCGGCCCGTCAGGCCGGAATCGCCCACCGGCCCGCCCGTCACAAAGCGGCCCGTGGGGTTGATGTGGTACTTGGTTTTTTCATCCAGCATGTGTGCGGGAATGACGGGCTTGATGACGCACTGCTTGATCCCTTCCTCAATCGTGCCGGGCGAAACGTCCTTGGAGACTTCCGGGGTATGCTGGGTGGAAACCACGATGGCGCCGACCTGCATCGGTTTGGAGCCTTCGTACTCCACGGTGACTTGGGCCTTCCCATCCGGCCGGACCCAGGGAAGAATGCCCTTACGCCGAACCTCGGCAAGACGCATGCAGAGCTTGTGCGCCATCATGATGGGAAAGGGCATCAGCTCTTCCGTCTCGTCGCAGGCGTAGCCGAACATCAGGCCCTGGTCGCCCGCCCCGCCCGTCCCCACGCCCATATCAATGTCGGCGCTCTGGCGCGTCAGGTTGACACACACCTTGCAGGAGTCGGCGGTGAAGCCGCCCTCGGGATCGGTATAACCGATGTTGCGAATGGTTTCGCGCGCCAACCGCTCGATGTCCGGCTTGGCGTTGGTGGTGATCTCGCCCATCACGTAAACGGAGGTGTCCTTCACCATGGACTCGCAGGCCACGCGGCTCTTGGGATCAACCGCCAGCACGGCGTCGAGCACGGCGTCGGAAATTTGATCACAGATCTTGTCGGGATGGCCTTCCGTTACGGATTCGGAGGTAAACAGATAGTGATGGCTGGAATCGGCCACTTAGGGCCTCCTTGTTGTGCAATCAGCATTCCCTGTGGAAAAGTTCTACGTTCGTGCAAATAAAAAAGACTAACACGCGCGCGCAAAAAGTGTCAATGAAAGCCCATCAGCCCTCACAGTTTCCTGCCCGCACTTCCTCTGCTCTTATTTCTCCACGGTGCGCCGCCAAATCAGGTGGGCCTTGATGAACGGGTCAAGGTCGCCGTCGAGGACGCGGTCAGCATCTCCCACTTCAAGTTTGGTGCGCGTGTCTTTGACCAGCCGGTAAGGGTGAAGCACGTAGGAGCGGATCTGGCTGCCGAAATTGATGTCCATCTTCTGGTCTTCGAGTTTCGCCGAGGCCTCGCGGCGTTTCTGAAGCTCCAGCTCGTAGAGCTTGGAGCGCAGGATTTTCATCGCCATCTCGCGGTTGCGGTGCTGCGAGCGCTCGTTCTGGCATTGCGCCACGGTATTGGTGGGAATGTGCGTGATGCGCACGGCGGAATCCGTGGTGTTGACGTGCTGGCCGCCCGCGCCGGTCGAACGATAGGTTTCAACCCGCAATTCATCAGGCTTGATATCAATTGAGATGGTCTCGTCAATCTCCGGACTGACGAACACTGAGGCGAAGGAAGTGTGGCGGCGCGCGGCAGAATCAAACGGCGAAATGCGCACCAGTCGGTGCACGCCAATCTCAGAAGTCAGAAGGCCGTAAGCGTAATCGCCGGTCACCGTAAACGTCGCCGACTTCAGGCCGGCTTCTTCGCCCGCCTGATATTCGTTCAGCGTCAGCTTGAAGCCGTGGCGTTCGGCCCAATGCTGGTACATGCGCAGCAGCATTTCCGCCCAGTCCTGCGACTCGGTGCCGCCCGCGCCGGGGTGGATGGTCACGATCGCGTTTAAACGGTCCTGCTCGCCCGAAAGCAGCGTGGCCGTTTCGAGAGTGTCCACCTGCGAGCGCAGCGAATCGAGTTCGGAGCGCAACTCGCCCGCGACGTTTTCGCCCTCGCCCCCCAGCTCGAAATAGGCTTCGATGTCAGAGAGCTTGCGCGCCAGGCGCTCGTCGGTTTCCACGGACTCCTGCAGGCGCTTGCGATGCGCGAGGACTTTTTGCGCTGCCTCGTTATCCTGCCAGAAATCCTGGCGGGCTATCTGTTTTTCGATTTCCGCAAGATCGCGGCGCTTGGCGGGAGCGTCAAAGAAAACTCCGAAGCTCTTGGGCGCGGCCCTTCAATTCGAGGTATTCCCTTTCCAATTCATCACTGCCTTGAATCACGTTCTCTCCTTTTTTCTCAACGCGAAAATACTCGCCAAAATAATTGCGGCCGCAACCGCCACGCACAGCCAAGCGAAAACGTCACCGTGCTCGGTGTAAAACGTGTGGCCCCCTATGAAATTGAACGAACCGGAGAGCACGCCCAGTTCGTATCGCGGCAGCCGGGTCACGATCTCCCCGCGCGGATCAATAATCGCCGTCACGCCGTCGTTGGTGGCCCGCAGCAGGTAGCGGCCGTTTTCGATGGCCCGCAGCCGCGCCATCTCCAGGTGCTGCAAGCCAGCGGCGGAATTGCCAAACCAGCCGTCATCGGAAATGTTGACCAGAACTCCGGCGCCGTTGGTTTCCGCACCAGTTGCGGGAAAATGGACTCATAGCAGATGAAGACCCCGATTCCGCCCGCCGGCGTTGCGGCGATTTTGTGTTCCGTGCCCGGAACGAAGCTGCCCGCTTCGAAAGTGATCTTCCCGACCAGGCTCGGGAACGCCCACCAGGGAACGTACTCGCCGAACGGCACCAAGTGAATTTTATCATAGACCAGCGCCACGCGGCCTTGCGGGTCAAGCACCACCGCGCTGTTTCGCGGCTCAAGCCCCTTGGCGTCGAACATGACCGTTCCCGTCACCACGTAGCCTCCGGTGTGAGTCGCCATGGTTTCCATCGCCTTCCGAAACACCGGGTCGCGGCCAAAGTAGAAGGGCGCGGGATTTTCGGGCCAGATGACCAGCGGGCGGGCGGAGACAACGGCGGCATCGCCGGAACAGTCGGGCAGCCCGGATGATGTGGAGCCTGCCGTGCCCGTGCAGGCGGCTTGAACGGTGGCATTGACCAGTTGGTTGAGGTTTTTGGGGTTCTGCCAGGGGATCCATTTCTCAAGCTTCGATTCGTCCAACGGAATGTTGGGCTGAAGGAGAACGGTCTTGTGCGCGCCGCCCGCGGGCTGCGGCGACGGGAGGAAGAACTGAAAGTGGTTGGCCGCGACAAGCAGCAAAATCCAGACCGCAAGCGCCGCGGAGCGCTTCATCCGGCGCGGCTCGATCAGCCACCACGCAGCCGCCGCGCTCGAGGCCATAACCAAAAACGAAAGCCCATACACAGCCGTCACCGAAGCCAGTTGCCGCAGCCCAACCGGCTTGACCGCGTATCCCAGCAAGTCCCAAGGAAACCCCGTGATGAGATACGTCCGCGCCACTTCCATGGCCACCCAGAGAAACGGCGCGGAGGCGAGTGCCCACGCTGTGGATCGCCGGGCCGCGACGGCAAGCACCAACCCATAGGCGCCGAAGAAAACCGAGAACACGATGAGGAAAAGAACCAGCACGCCGAACGCCAGCAGCGGGCCCATATCACCGTAACGCCGCATGACGTACACAAACCAGTAGCAGCTCCCCGCAAGAAATACCGCGCCGGCGATGTATCCCAGGATGAAAGCGCGCAGCATCCGAGTCTCCGCTGCCAGAGCCAGCAGCAGCGGCAGCGGAGCGATCCAAACCACCACGCTCCAATCCAGCGACGGAAAGCAAGCGAAGAGGAAAAAGCCGCTGAGGACGCTCAGCGCGATGCGAATGGGAAATTTCTCGAGCGCTTGGGAAATGATTGCGCAGGTCTCCTCAAGAATCGTTAGCCAGGTTCGCGGGGACGAACCCGGTCGCTCAGCCCTTTGTTCCAACAACGACCCTAGTGCTTAATGAAAGGCGACTTGAACCCAGCGTGTTCGAGCTTGGGCTTTACCTGTTCGGCGGCCGCGCGTGTCGGATAAGGGCCAATCTGCACGCGGTAGAGATTGTCGTTGGCACCGGCCTGTTCGGGCGTGACCACAAAAGCTGGAAATCCACGGGCCTTGAGTCCCTTGGCCACTTCTTGGGCGTCCGAACGGCTGCTCGACGCGGCAACCTGCAGAACGTATCGGCCCGAAGTGTCTGTCTCCTTCGGCGCCGCTGCCCGTTCCGGTTTCCGCTCCTCGCGCGGCTTGGGCGCTGGCGGAGGAGCTTGCGCGCGCTCTCCGCGGACAGGCGTCGGCTTGGACGGCGCGGATTTCGGGGCCGATACCGCACGCCCGCCGGACTCGGAATTTGCGGGAGGATTGACCGTGGGTGGAATCACGGAGCTCGGCGTCACGCGTTCCGCGGGCGGCAATTCCTTCGAAGTCCGCTCATTGTATCCGACCAGGAACCCCGCCGCGAAGAACACCGCGCAGACCGTCACAATCCCCAGGAACAACATCACCAGTTGCCGGGCGGAGAGCCCGCGATCTTCGCGGTCGGGATAAATCCTGTCGGTCATGGCCTTCCTTTCGAGTCTCGCACGCGCCGGGACCCGCAACGCTCGCGAGTTACTTCGCCGGGGCCGGCGGAGTTTCGGGCTTCGCAGTCTTATTCATCAAACTGGCAATCAAATCAATCGGCAGCGGGAAAACGATGGTCGTGTTCTTTTCCGTCCCGATTTCCACCAGCGTCTGCAAGTAACGCAGGGTCAGCGTGGACGGTTGGCGGTCGATAATGGCCGCAGCTTCGGAGAGTTTTTCCGCCGCCTGGGCGGCGATGGCGCGCTGCATTTCCTGCGGCAAATCCACCTGCTTCACCTGCACCTGAGTCACCTTGATGCCCCAGGGTTCGGTGTGTTCGTCCAAGATAGTTTGCAGGCGGGTGTTCAATTTCTCCCGCTGGGAAAGCAAATCGTCCAATTCCACCTCGCCCAGCACCGACCGCAAGCTGGTCTGCGCGGCCTGTTCCACCGCGTAGCGGAAGTTTTCCACTTCGATCACGGACTGCGTAGCGTTGATGACGCGGAAATAGACCACCGCGTTGACTTTGAGCGAAATGTTGTCGCGCGTGATGATGTCCTGGGGCGGCACGTCCCAGGTCACCACCCGCAGCGAAACCTTCACGATCTTGTCAATGGGCCAGAAGATAACGATGATGCCCGGGCCTTTGTCCTTCTTCAACACACGTCCCAGGCGGAAAACTACCGCGCGTTCATATTCGCGCAATACGTTGAGGCATTTGAACAGCCAAATCAGGAAAATGAATACCGCAACCACGATGACGCCCGTCATGTCCATGGTGCTCTCCTTCTGCCAAAACTCGCGATAGAGTCTGCCGGTCGTCCCGGCAACTCACCTCGTACTTCGCTTCCCGGAGTTTAATGGGAATCGTCTTCCGGTTCAACTAGCAGCGTCAATCCCTGGACCTCTTTGACGCGGACCCGCGCGCCCGGCTGAATCTTCCCCGCGACCCGGGCCTGCCAGATTTCCCCGTGGACGAAAACTTTGCCGGCGGGCGCCAGCTCCGTTTGAGCGACGCCCAGCTCACCCACCATTCCCTGGTCCCCCGTCACCACTTTGCGCTGCTGGGCGGCCAGCGCCAGCCGCACCAGAATCACCGTGATGACGGCCAGGGGAATCGTGACGCCGAGCGCCGTGGAAAGATGAATCCGCGCCGCCGGCCAAGGAGAATCCACCAGGATCATCGCGCCGATGACCATGGCGATGATGCCGCCCACGGCCAGCGCCCCGTGCGAGGTGACCTTGACTTCCAGCGCGAACATCGCCAGGGCCAGCAGAATCAAAATCACGCCCATGTAGTTGATGGGCAGCAGGTGGAAAGCGAAAATCGCCAGGACAATCGCGATGGCGCCGACAACGCCGGGCAGAATCATTCCCGGATGCGTGAATTCCACGTAGAGGCATGCGACGCCGAGGGCCCCAAGCAGGAATGCGAAATTGGGGTTCACAATGTAGAAGAGGAACTTCTCTCGCGCCGTCATCAAATAAGGCTCGAGGACGGCGTCTTTGAGATGAAGCGTTGTCGTCCCGCCATTGAACCGCTTGATCGTTTTGCCGTCAAAATCCTTGAAAATATCCTGGGGAGTGTTTTCGACGGCGTCAATCAGGTGATCCTGAAGCGCCTCTCGCTCGGTGTACGATTTGCTCTCGCGGACCGCCTGCTCGGCGAACTGCGAATTGCGCCCGCGGCGGTCGGCGAGGCTGCGAATATAGGCCGCGGAATCATTCTCGATTTTGGTCTCCATGGTCTTGCCCACGTTCGAACCCCACAGGAGAACCGGATGCGCGGCGCCCGCGTGCGTTCCCGGGGCCATGACAGCCACGTCGGCGGAAATCAAAATGAAAAACCCGGCGGATGCGGCGCGGCCTCCTTCCGGTGAAACGTAAGCGATCACCGGCACCTGAGAACTCAGAATGGCTTGAATGATTTCTCGCATGGAGGATTCAAGCCCTCCCGGCGTATCGAGCGTAAGAAGGATGGCCGCGGCATGGATTTCGTTGGCGTGCTGGATTCCAGCCTTGATGTATTCGGCGCTGATCGGCTGCACCACATCATCCAGCTTGATTTCGACTACCACGGGTCTGGACTCGGCGGGCCATATCGGCGCCGTGCTGGCCGAAAGCAGCACGGCCGCAGCGATGGCCCCCAAGGCAAACTTTGGCCATACCCGGAATCTAGAGGATCGTAAATAGCTGCGTCTCATAGCTTGCTCCCGGCGGCTGAAGCTCGTTGCTGAATTTCCTGGGCCAGCCGTTCCGCGTCCTGATTGGCCGGCGCCAGGGCGAGCGCCGCGCGACTGTGTTCCTCGGCCTTGGGAAACTGGTCGAGGGAGAGATAAATCCGCGCCAGCCACAATTGCGCTCCCACGCTGTTATTGAGCTTGAGAGCGGTCTCGAGTTCCGCGGTCGCATCCCGGTGCCGCCCTTCCGCTTCGTAAACCTGGGCCATCAGCAGGTGGGCCTCATTATTGCTCGGATCCAGCGAAATGGCCTCCGCCAGGTCCTGCTCGGCCTCGGGATAATCCCCTTCATTAATCAGTCTCCGGCTGCGCGCGATGTGACCGGCGGCGTGCTGTGCAGGGGGCAGTTGCGAGAGCCTGGCCTCGACCGCGTTGCGAATCGTCAATGCCAGCAAGCGGAACGCCCTGCCATCATAATTCTTCACGAGCCGCGGCTGGGGAGAATAATCAGGGGTCAGATTGGTTGGAGCCGGGCCGGAGGACCCTTCGTGGTCAGCCAGCCATTTCTTTTCTTTCTGGGCCCCGCCGTCGTCGCCCAGCTTGGCCAGGGTGTCGGCGAGCAGCAGGTGCGCTTCCGCATCGTCCTCATTCGTCTCGAGCGCGCCGTTGAGCGCTCTGGCGGCTTCGCCGTATCTTTGCAGGGACCAGAGGCACGCGCCGCGATTGAAGGAGAATTCGGGATTCGCCGCGCCGCCGTGTTGCGCCCGGTCGAAGTCTTCCAGCGCGTCGGCAAAGTGCCCGCCGTGGTACTCCACCACGCCCAGGTTGTTGTAGGCCTCGCTCAGAGGAAGTTGTCGGGTCACAAGCTCGAAGTCCTTGGCGGCTTCCTTGTCGCGCCCGAGGAAGTATTCGCCCACGCCCAGCCGGAATTGCGCTTCCAGGTAGCGGTCGTCGGCGGGTGTGAGTTTGCCAAACCATGCCACCGACGAGGCGTAATCCTTCTGCTCGAAATAGAAGCGGCCCAGCTCGAAGGCCGCCCGGTGGTCCGCGGGGTTGCGGCGGTCCGCTTCGGTCAGGAATTGGACGCGAGTATTCGCGTCCGCGGCCAGGATTCCGCGAACGTAGCTTTCAAACGCGTCGAGGCGAACCTGCGGAAACTTCCGACGGAAATCCTCCTCCTTCACGCCGGCAAAAGTAGGATCGTGCTCGGAGAGAAGGCGCCAGGCGAGATCGGTTTCCAAACCCACGAAGTCCGCCATCTCCCCGGATGCTACAAGGGGCTCGTAAAGCTTCAGGCCGCGAATTTCGAGGAGTTGAGCCCGCGCCGTCAACTGGCTCCCCTGCACGTCGAAGGTGCCGATCACCGCCCAATCCACGCCCAGAGTCTCGGCCACACGGTACGCGCTGGCCAGGGTGATGGGCGCTCCTTCCACCAGCTCTACGTCTTCGTAAGCGGCATTGCGTTCGCTGCGGGACAGGACATACCGGCTCGGCCCGGAGAGGCGGCGGGAAAGCGCCACGGCCAGACCTTCCGACATCCACGCCAGGTCGGAACGCGCGCTTTGGTTGACAAAGGGAAAAACCACGATCGTGCGCGTGACGGGGGCGGCGGCCGCATTGCCCGCCAGGACCAGCAGAGCCCACATTCCGAGGATCTTCTTCA
>JAHEKS010000234.1 GCA_024638215.1 Acidobacteriota bacterium
CCCGATCATCTCCATCCGAGGGTGATGTCGAAGGCGCATGAATCTTCCCATTACGCTCACCCTTCTCCGAATCTTCTTTGTCCCCTTGCTGGTGGTGCTTCTGCTGACCAAGGGGGAGAACCTGGACCTTTGGGCGGTGGGCGTATTTCTCCTGGCTGCGACCACCGATCTCCTGGACGGCTACTTTGCGCGCCGCCGCCGCCAAATCACCACGCTCGGCATCCTGCTGGATCCCATCGCCGACAAGTTGCTGACCTCGGCCGCCTTCATCTCGCTGGTCGAGCTGGGCCTGGCCCCGGCCTGGATGGTGGTCATCATCGTGGGCCGCGAATTCGCGGTTTCGGGTTTGCGTTCGATCGCTTCCGCGCAAGGCTACGTGCTCAAGGCCTCTGAGCTCGGCAAGACCAAGATGGTGATGCAGGTCGCGGCGGTCACGGCGATTGTCCTGCAAGAGCACGTCTTGATCCTGCAGCGCCTTTATCTGGGGACCATCCTGCTCTGGCTGGTGGTGTTGTTCGCGCTGGTTTCCGCCGGGCAATACTTCTGGGATTTCCGCAACAAGCTAGAGGCGGGCCACACGCGCCCGGTGCGCGATGGCGTGGTGATCTTCGAGCCCGGCAAGAAAGAAGTGGAGGACACCGAGCGGGAGGAACGCGATGTTGCCGCTCACTGATTCCGACCAGCAGTTGCTCCTGCGTCTTGCCCGCGAAGCGCTTGTCGAAAGCGTCCGCTCGGGCCGCCTTTCGGAAATCGAAAAACCTGCCGGCGCCCCGGAAGAGAAATGCGGCGCCTTTGTGACCCTGCACAAGCTGGGCCAGTTGCGCGGATGCGTCGGCTACATTGAGTCGCCCCGGCCGCTTTTCCAAACCGTGCGCGAGTGCGCCATGGCTGCCGCCCTGCACGACGGGCGCTTCGATCCCGTCGAGCCCGAGGAATTGCCCTTCCTCCACCTGGAAATTTCCGTGCTCTCGCCTCTCGAAGACGTCCGGCCCCAGCAAATTGAAACCGGGCGGCACGGGCTTCTGATTTCGCGCGGCGTCCAGCGCGGCCTGCTGCTGCCGCAAGTGGCCGTCGAATGGAAATGGGACCGCGAAACTTTCCTCGACGAAACCTGCCGCAAAGCCGGCCTGCCCGAAGACGAATGGCGGCGCGGCGCGCGCATTCAGGCTTTCACCGCCCAGGTCTTCGCCGAATCCCCGGCAACCGCCGGCTCCCGCCACGGCGCCGCATAGCCTCGAAGCTCGCCCTGCAGATTCAACCCGGCCTCTTACGGCAAATCAACGTCAACAGAACGCGTCACGGCCGCCTGGCGGTAGCATCGCGGCAAGAGTGACTTGCTCGCACCTTCCGTCCGCCGGGGTGGACAATAAGGCCGTGGGCGGCTAAAATTAAAACAATGGGGCAAAATCTTAGGGCATGGGTTCTGCTGGCCATTCTTACTATTTCCGGCCCGGCGGGCTTGGCGGGGATCTTCAGTCGCCTGCGTGGGAGGGTGAACGGCTGTCCGCTCTCCTGC
This sequence comes from Acidobacteriota bacterium, assembly GCA_024638215.1. Classification (GTDB taxonomy): domain Bacteria; phylum Acidobacteriota; class Terriglobia; order UBA7540; family UBA7540; genus JAHEKS01. The sequence goes on from JAHEKS010000234.1 coordinate 1,517, forward strand.
TGCGGCCGTGCCAACTGCCCGATGCACATGGGCGGCCACGGAATGAAATGCCCGATGGCTTCCATGCCGTCGCATCAGGCGATGACTTGCACGTGCTCGGTCTCGCCGCAGGAGCCTTCACCTTTTCCCGCCGGTCCTCTCGACCTGCGCTATGACCTGCCGCGAGCGTCGCTGCTGGCTGACCTTCCCCTGTGCGCCCAGCATGACGGAAGCTTTCAGATTCCTCTTCTTGACGGTTTCTTTCCACTCCTTGAGCTGCCTCCGAAAGCCCTTCTCGCCTGACTTCCACCACACTATTGATTCCCTGACGGCCCGGCCGTGAGGGAGCAGACTCGTATTGTTCGGAGGGCTTTCGTGAGGACTCTCGGCACATCTCTCTTTTTGGCATCCGTTTTGTCTTGGTGCAGCCTGGCTTTCGGCACGATTTTCGGCAACGTTCGCGGCGTCGTGCACGATCCCCAGCATCGGCCCGTCCAAGGGGCAGTGGTGAACCTTCGCGTTCAATCGTCGCAGTGGAGCGCTCAGGCTCAGTCGAACGACGAGGGCGAATTCGAATTCTCCGCGGTTCCGGCGGGCCGATATTCCGTCAGCGTGACGGCGAAAGGGTTCAATCCCGAAGATCAACAGATCCTGGTGACTTCGGGAAGCGCGCCCATTCTCCACTTCCCGCTTTCGCTCGCCACGGTGACCGAGAAAGTGGAAGTCTCGGCGGCTCCGGCGACCCTCAACACGGAGTCTTCGGCCTCCGAAAACACCGTCAGCCGCGCCCAAATCGCTCATACCCCCGGCGCGGACCGCACCAACAGCCTGGCGATGATTACCGACTTCGTCCCCGGGGCCTATATGGTTCACGACCAGCTCCACATCCGCGGCGGACACCAGGTGTCCTGGGAGGTGGATGGCGTGCCCGTGCCGAACACCAACATTGCCTCGAATGTGGGCCCGCAGTTCGATCCCAAGGACGTGGACACCATGGAAATCAAGCGCGGCGGATTTTCCGCCGAATACGGCGACCGGAGTTACGGCGTCTTCAATGTGATTCCCAGGACCGGCTTCGAGTACGACAACGCCGGCGAGCTTGTGGCCAGTTACGGCAACTTTCATCAGACCAACGACCAGATCAATTTCGGGAGCCACACGGAGCGCTTCGCTTATTACGGGAGCGTGAACGCCAATCGCTCTGACCTGGGCCTGGAAACACCGACGAGTGAAGTCATCCACGACCTGGTAAGCGGCGTGGGCGGATTCGGCTCTCTGATCTTCAATGCCACGCCGCGCGATCAGCTGCGGCTGGTGGCTTCCGTTCGCCAGGACCACTTTCAAATTCCCAACACGCCCGAGCAGCAGGCCGCCGGCATTCGCGACCTCGACATCGAGCACGATGCCTTTGTCAATTTCTCCTGGGTGCGCACGCTGAGCGCCGGAGCGCTCCTGACCGTTTCGCCCTTCTATCATTTCAACCGCGCGAATCTCGTGGGAGGCCCGGGCGACACGCCGCTCATCACCCATCACAATCGCGCCTCGAATTACATCGGGGGCCAGGCCACCCTGGGCCTCGTCACGGGAAAACACAACGTCCACGCCGGCGTGGAAGCTTTCGCCCAGCACGACAACACACTGTTTTCGCTTCAGTCAACGGATGGAAGCGGCTTGGCGCTCCGCCAGCAGACCAGACCCTGGGGCGGCATTGAGGCGGCATTTTTCGAAGACCAGTACCGCCTGACGACCTGGCTGACGCTGAATGGCGGTGTGCGGCTGAGTCACTTCGGAAGCCTGGTCAGTGAGAACGCCGCCGACCCGCGGGTCGGAGCAGCGATCCAGGTGCCCAAGCTTGGCTGGGTGGTGCGCGGCTTCTACGGGCGTTACTATCAGCCCCCGCCGCTGGACACGGTTAGCGGGCCGCTTGAGACTCTGGCCGTCGAGCAGGGCTTCGGCTTTCTATCCCTGCGCGGGGAGCGTGACGAGGAATACCAGGCTGGGCTCACGGTTCCCTGGCGCGGCTGGGCGCTCGACACCGACGTCTTCCGCACTCACGCCCGCAATTTCTTCGACCACGACGCGCTCGGAAATTCGAACATTTTCCTGCCGCTCACCATCCAGGGCGCGCGCATCCAGGGCTGGGAGGCGGTTCTCCGCTCGCCGCTGATTCTGCGCCGCGCGCGCGTGCACTTTGCCTACTCGCATCAATTCGCTCAGGGATTCGGCGCGGTCTCAGGCGGCCTGACGGACTTCTCGCCGCCCGAGGAGGGCCTGTTTTTCCTCGATCACGACCAGCGCAACACCCTGAGCAGCGTTATCTCTCTGGCGTTACCCGGCCGCGCCTACGCGACGACGAGCATCGCTTACGGCTCCGGGTTTTTGAACGGCGACGGCCCCGCGCACCTTCCGGCACATACGACCTTCGATATCTCACTGGACAAATCGTTGGGTGAGTCGTGGACGCTCTCGCTCGCGGCGCTCAACGCCGGCAATCGCCGCTACCTGCTCGACAACAGCAACACCTTCGGCGGCACTCATTACGCCGACCCGCGCCAAATCTTCGTGCAGGTGCGTTACCGCTTCCACTTTTGAAGAGGCTGACCGCGCGCCAACTTGCTCCCGCGGCTGGCAGTCACCCTCCTGTTCCATCTTCGTGTGAGGTGATTTATCATCGCCACTCCCGCGTGACGCTCCGCCAGGAGAGGATTGCTTGGCACGGGGGAGAGGGGGAGTCCGACATGATCCGCAAGTCCCGCTTCAATCTGATTATTGTGTTCGTGATGTTTACAGCAGCGAGCCTTTTCGCTCAAATGGCCCCACGGACCGCGCGCCGCCCCGAGCGGCAGGTCTCGCGCGGGGTGGCGCCCACGCCGCCCATGGGATGGAACAGCTACGACGCCTACTGCGGCGACGTGACCGAGCAGGAATTCAAGGCCAACGCCGCCTTTATGGCGGAGCATCTGGCGCCGTACGGATGGAAAGATGTCGTCGTGGACTATTACTGGTACTTTCCACACCCGGAGACGGAAGATTTCAACCAGCAGGAAAAACTGGAACTGGCCATGGACGCTTATGGCCGCTTGCTGCCAGCCGAAAATCGCTTTCCCTCCGCTGCCGGCGGCAAGGGTTTCAAGCCGGTGGCGGATTACGTTCACAGCCTGGGCCTGAAATTTGGAATTCACATTATGCGCGGGATTCCACGCGCGGCGGTCAAGCGGAACTTGCCCATCCTGGGAACCAGCGCTCACGCTCGGGACATCGCGAATTTGAAAAACACCTGCGCGTGGTCAACCGCTATGTACGGCGTGGACGTGAGCAAGCCCGCCGGCCAGGCTTATTATGACTCGATCGTGAAGCTCTATGCCCAGTGGGGCGTGGACTACGTCAAGGCCGACGACATGACGCGCGGCGAGAACCCCGCCGGCGAAAGCTATCATGCCCCCGAAATCGAGGCGCTCCACAAGGCGATTCTGAAATGCGGCCGGCCCATGGTTCTCAGCCTTTCGCCCGGCCCGACACCTCCTGCGGAAGCTCCGAACGTGATGCAAAATGCCAACCTGTGGCGAATTTCGGACGACATGTGGGACAACTGGAAATCGGTCAAGCGGCAGTTCGAGCTGGCGCGCCCCTGGGTGCCTTACATCGGAGCCAATCACTGGCCGGACGCGGACATGCTGCCGGTGGGCCGCATCCGGCTTCGCGGCTTCAAAGACGGCCCGCGGCACTCGCGCCTGACTGCGGATGAACTGCGCACCATGATGTCCCTGTGGACGATCTTCCGCTCGCCGCTGATGATTGGCGGCGACTTGCCGACACTCGATGCCGCGACACTCGCTTACCTTACGAACGCCGAGGCCATCGCGATTAATCAGCATAGCCGGCACAATCGCCAGCTCTTCGCACGCGGCGATCAGGTGGCCTGGGCCGCCGATTCGGCCGACGGGAAGACCCGGTACCTGGCGGTCTTCAATCTTGGCGACAGGGGGCCGCTGGCGGTTCCCGTTCGGTGGAGCGAGCTTGGCCTGAGGGGCAAGCTCGGCGTGCGCGATGTGTGGGACAGAAGAGACCTGGGGACGTTTGCGAACGAATTCTCGCCCCAACTTCCCGCCCACGGTGGGGGCTTGTACGCGGTGACGCCGCGCCGGTAGGTTCTTGTCCGACACAAAAGGGCGCGTCACACCGTGATCGTCGCTGCACGCAGCTCGCGGGCGGCTGCCTCGGGCAGCAGCGAGTTGTAATAGACCTCTTTCACGCTGTACGACTTCGATTCGACATGGGCAACCGGCAGGATTTCGACGTGCCAGTGGAAGTCCGAATCGAGCGACTGCCAGTGGCCGGTCTTGTCGAACTTGGCCTTGACGTTGGGCGAGGTGTGCAGGACCAGGTGGTAATCCGGCTCGACGGATTCGAGCCGCTGGAGCGTGGACTTCAGGAACCGCGCGAAGCGAACCTGGCCGTCCCACCCCGTCAAGTCCTCCTCGAACGAGTAGTGGTGGTTGATGGGCATGACCCAGGTTTCGTAGGGAACGCGGGAAGCGAAGGGGCACAGGGCAACGTAGCGATCGTCCCACTCCACCGTCCGCGTCTGCTGGGCGAGCTCCTGTTTGATAATATCGCAAAGAAGGCATCGCTCTTTAAGTTCATAGTAACGCAATGATGAACGGAGCTCGTAGACGATGCGGCGCGGGATGAAGGGCGTAGCGGTAATCTGCGAATGCGGGTGCTCGATCGCCTGCCCGGCGCGCGCGCCCTGGTTGCGGAAAAAGGTCACGTAGCGGAAGCGCGGGTCCTTTTTCAGGTCGGTGATGCGGGAAACCGCGGCGCGCAGCACTTGCGCCACGTTCTCGTCATCCTGGTGTGAAAGGCTCAAGTGGTGGTCGGGGCTCTCGATCAGGATTTCATGGGCGCCCAGGCTGCGCATCTTGTCATAGAGGCCTTCGCCGCGGCGTTGCGCGTCGCCCTCGATGCGATAAAGCGGCCGCAGGTGCGGAATCACTCTCACCTGCCAGTTGGGCTGGCGGAACGGATGCTCGTAGAGGGTCTGGGGCGCCAGGGCTTCGCGCCCCGGACAGAGCGGGCACTCGCCGTTCGTCGGCCATGCCACCGGTCCGTCTTCCTGAATCACCCAGCTTTGGGTAACGGGGTCTCTCCTGAGTTCCATGGGTCCTCCCAGGTTTAAGCATTCACAGGGGCGCTCGACCACGCGGCAAGGTTCGCCTGTAAACGCCGGCCTGTGCGCGTTCGAAAATCATTCGAGGTCGAAGATGAGTGGTGAGGAGATGCCGAGGCGCAACCGGCCAGCCAGCGCTCGACACAAGTATTGGGCATTTCGTTTCAGGATGCAACAAGATATTGTGGCGTGGACCTTGAATAGTCCTCAGCGGGTCCTCTCTTTAAGATTCGTCCCACTTCGCTGTACTATCTGCCGTCTGGTCGGGGCAAGTAGATGTATCTCAGCGCCGTGCGCTTGTCAAGATGCTCGCGTCCCCCGAAGGCGGCTTCGCGAACTTCAAGGGCAGCCGTCGCTGCCCCTCCGGGCAGCGAATCCGAGGTGGAAACTTATTGACCTTTCGAGACTTGCCTTCCTTGACGTAGGGCGTAGAATAGCGGAAGTCCCCCAAGGGACCCGGGATAGCGCACAGACGCACTCTGGCTGCAAGGCGCTCGGCGGCTCGTGGCTGAGTGTTGAGGGTGAGGTTTCGAGATGATTATATTCTGCAAGCATTGCGGCGCCGCCTTGAGAGTGGACGATGCTCGGTTGCCCACCACCACTTTCCGCGTGAAGTGTCATCACTGCCAGAATCTTCTCACGGTTGAGCCGCCCAAGCCGGGAACCGCGCCGTCTGCGACCCCTGCCGCCCCGTCGCGTCCCGCCTCGTCAGCCGGGGCGAGTGCTGATGCCATGTCCACCATCATGAATCTTCGGCAGCCGGACTTCTCCAAAATGCCGCCTCCGCCGCCTCCTGCGCCTGCTCCTTTGCCAGCATTCGCACCCTCGATGGCGCCAAGTGCCGCACCGGCCGGGCCGGGCGTTTCCGGTGCGCCATCCGCGCCGGCAGGGGTGGCGGTCGCGCCTCCGCCTCCGCGGCCGAGCGCGCCGTACGCGCCTCCCCCACCCGTGCCGGCGCCGGCACCGTTCCCTTCGCCCGGCTTGCCGCGCGTGGCGGAAGCGCC
>JAHEKS010000019.1 GCA_024638215.1 Acidobacteriota bacterium
GCGCAACCTGGAAGAAGTCATCCGCCTGAACCCCATCGACGGAACCTACGGCATCGGCCACACGCGCTGGGCCACGCACGGCGCGCCCACGGAAGAGAACGCCCACCCGCACCGCGACTGCCACGGCACGGTGGTTCTGGTTCACAACGGCATCATCGAGAATTATCTGCCGTTGAAAGCCGAGCTCGAATCCGAAGGTCACACGTTCACCACCGAAACCGATACGGAAGTCATCGCGCACCTGATCGAAAAACATCTCGGCGTGAACCCGGCAGAGGGGAAGCCACCCCAGGAAGGCGCGCGCGCCGGCGCACCACCCGTTTCGCTTGAAGACGCCGTGCGCGCGGCGGTGCAGAGGCTCACGGGCGTGTTTGCGCTGGCGATTATTTCCACGCTCGATTTGAACAAGATTGTCGCCGTGCGGCAGGGCCCGCCCGCCGTGGTCGGCCTGGGGCGGGATGAATACTTTGTGGCCAGCGACGTGCCGGCGATTCTCTACCACACGCGAGATTTGTTCTTCCTCGCCGACGGCGACGTGGCGGTGCTCACGCCCAACGGAGTGAGGCTGACGGATTTCGCCGGCCGCCCCGTGACGCGCCGCGTGCAGCACATTTCCTGGGATCCGATTCTGGCGGAAAAGGGCGGCTTCCGCCATTACATGGTCAAGGAGATCTACGAGCAGCCGCGCGCCGTGCGCGACACCACGCTCGGGCGCGTGCAGCCCGAGACCGGCCAGATTTTTCTCGACGAGATGGAAATCAGCGACGAGGATTTCCGCTCGTTCCGTGAAATCAAAATCGTGGCGGCCGGCAGTTCGCGTCACGCCGGCCTGGCAGGGAAATTCATGATCGAGCGCCTGGCGCAACTGCCCGTGGAAGTGGACTACGCCTCGGAATTCCGCTACCGCGATCCCATCGTCAACCCGCACACGCTGACCATCCTCGTCACCCAGTCGGGCGAGACGGCCGACACCATCGCCGGACAGCGCGAGGCACAAGCCAAAGGGTCGAAAACGCTCGCCATTTGCAACGTGCTGGGCAGCATGGTGCCGCGCGAGTCGAACGGCACGATTTATACGCACGCCGGCCCCGAGATTGGCGTGAGCTCCACCAAGACCTTCACCGCCGAGCTGGTGGCGCTTTATCTTTTCGCCGTCTATTTGGGCCGCACGCGCCGACTGGTCTCCCAGGACGCTGCGAAAGCCCACCTGGCCGATCTGACCGCGCTGCCCCGGCAGCTCGAATCCGTGCTTCAGAAGGACGACGAGTTCGAGGACTTGGCGCGCCACTTCTACCGCTCGCCGGAATTTCTCTTCCTCGGCCGCGGCGTGCATTACCCGGTGGCGCTCGAGGCGGCGCTGAAGATGAAGAAGGTCGCCTACATTCACGCCGAGGGCTACCCGGCCGGCGAAATGAAGCACGGCCCCAACGCCCTCATCGCCGATGGTTTGCCGGTGGTCGTCATCGCCACCTGCGATTGGAATTCGGCGGAATCCAAGCTGCGCTACGAGCGGACCATCTCCAATATCAAGGAAGCCAAGGCGCGCGGCGCCGCGATCGTGGCGCTGGTGACGGAGGGAGACCGCGAAGTGCGCGAGATGGCGGACCACCTGATCGTCCTGCCGCCCACCAACGAGTTTCTCTCGACCACCCTGGAGGCCATGCCGCTGCAATTGCTGGCCTACCACATCGGCGTGCTGCGCGGCTGCGATGTGGACCAGCCGCGCAACCTGGCCAAGTCGGTGACGGTGGAATGAACGGGCGAGCCTGCCGGCAGCCGGACCCATGAAACTCGTTTACTCCGACCAATACGACCTGAACCTCGGCAACCACGTTTTCCCGTCGGTCAAGTACAAATTGACCAGGGAAAAATTACTGCGCGACGGCCTGGCGCGGCGGGAGGATTTCGTCGAGCCCGAGTCCGCGACGGATGAAGACGTGCGCATGGTCCACGATCAGCACTACGTCTGGAAGCTCAAGAACGCCAAGCTCTCCTACGTCGAGAGCCTGCGCCTGGAAATTCCTTACTCTCCCGAGCTGATTCGCGCCGTGTGGCTGTGCGCGGGAGGCACGATACTCGCCGGCCGCCTGGCGCTGGAATCGGGCTCGTGCGTCAACATCGGAGGCGGCTTCCACCACGCCTATCCCGACCACGGCGAGGGCTTCTGCGTCATTCACGACGTGGCCATCGCCATCCGCCGCCTGCAAAAGGAAAAACTCATCGAGCGCGCCATGACGGTGGATTGCGACGTCCATCACGGCAACGGCACCGCGGCGATTTTCTCGCTCGACCCGAGCGTCTTCACCTACTCCATCCACCAGGCGAACAACTATCCCTATCCCAAGCCGCCCAGCAGCCTGGACACGCACTTGCACGACGGCGTGGAGGATGAAGAATATCTGGCGGCGCTCGAACAGGGACTGGACAAGGCGCTCGAGGAATTTCAGCCCGACGTGATTTATTACCTCGCCGGCGCCGACCCTTACCGCGAAGACCAGTTGGGGGGATTAAAGCTCTCGCTCGACGGGCTCGAGCGGCGCGACCGGATGGTTTTTGAAAAAGCCCGCGCCAAAGGAATTCCCGTCGCCGTTACGCTCGCCGGCGGCTACGCCCGCCACGTCGAGCACACGATTCAGATTCACACCAACACGATCCGCGTCGCCGGCGAATTCTGCGCGTAGGGGCGGGTTTATAAACTCGTCCCTACAAAAGCTTCTCCAGGTCTTTCCAGCCAATCAAAATGATGTGATTGTCTTCGAGCGCCTTTTTGAATTCGGGGCTGGTGACGGCCTTAAAATCGCGCTCGCGCCAGGCGGCGCCGTAGTCCGGATGGTCTACCGTGATGGCTTGAAGCTCGGCATCGTCGTAACCGAGGTGAACGATGATCTCGTGCAGGCCGGGGCCAAGCCCCTGGAGCATCTTCACGTAGGACTGGGTCCATTCACTGGCCGGGATGCTGGGATTGAAGACGGCGACGGAATCGAGCGCGATATCGTGCGGCGTGAGCATTTTCATCATCGGCGCGAGCTGTGGGTCGGTGGAGCGAACGGCCATGAAGGGCAGGTGATATTCGTGCGCGACCTTGATGAGCGCGGCATAGAAATCCGGGCGCGCTGCGAGCGTCCCCATGTGCGTGTCGAGGTGCGTGGGATGGATTCCCATGGCCAGCGCACGCTCCACCTGGGCGCGGATTTCGCGCTCCACTTCCTCGGGCTTGCCATTTTTCGCGACCGGCGAATTGTCCGCCCAGAAATATCCGTTCGGGTCGAGAAGGCTTGGAACCTGATCCCGAGGCGCTACCGGCCCCCACTTGTAGGGGTCCCACTCGCTCGTCAGCGTCAAGTGAAGTCCCAGGTCGGCGTCGGGATGCGCCTTGGCGTACTCAGCGACTTCGGTCAGCCAGGGGCAGGGCACCATAATGCTGGCGGAGCTCACGGCTTTCTGGTCGAGCGCCGCGAAACTGGCCCGGTCAACTGATCGCGCCACTGCCAGGTCGTCGGCGTGAATGATCAGCAGTTTGGCATCCGCTGGATAGCCGAGCCTTTCCGCAATGTTCTTCATCTGGGCCTTTCCCAACGTCGAAAACAAAATCGCAACGGCCGAGCATCCCAGCGCACGCACAAATCTCTGTCGTGAAAACATCTCCCGCCTCCTCGAGTTCCGAAGGCGGAGATTAACACATTAGTTCGAGATTTTGACCAGGTGAGTGTTGAGCGAGCCGGTGCGATAGCCTTCCAAGTCCAGCGTGACAAAGCTGAAGCCGAGCGGCTTGAAGATTTCAACGAACCGGCGGGCCATCTCGGGAGAGAGAGCGCGGGGCAATTCTTCCGGGGCGATTTCGATGCGCACCAGGTTGTCATGGTGGCGCACGCGGAACTGGTGAAAGCCCAACTCTCGCAGCGCCGCTTCTCCCTTCTCGACCACCGCCAGCCGCTCCGGCGTGACTTCGATGCCGTAGGCAATGCGCGAAGAGAGGCAAGCTGAGGCGGGGCGGTTCCAGACCGGGAGTTCAGCGCGTCGCGCCAGCTCGCGGATATCGGCTTTGGTCAGGCCCGCCTCGAGCAGCGGGGCCAGCACCTGGTGTTCGCGCGCAGCGCGCTGGCCGGGCCGCCAGTCGCTCTGGTCGTCCACGTTCACCCCGTAAGCGATGGCGGCGAATCCGCGCCGGCTTACCAGCTCATCGAGTTTGTCAAAGAGCTCGTCTTTGCAGAAATAGCAGCGGTCGGGATTGTTGGCGCGGTAGGCGGGATTTGAAAGCTCGTCGGTATCGATGAACTCATGCGGAAGTTTGAAGCGCGCGACCACCGCTTGCGCTTCGCGGCGGTCGCGCTCGGAGTAACTCGCGGAAAGCGCCGTGACCGCGAGCATCCGCTCGCCCAGCGCCTGGTGCGCCGCGAAAGCAAGATACGCCGAGTCCACCCCGCCCGAGTAGGCCACCACCAGCGAGGGAAGCGCCCTCAGCTCTTCCCGAAGCCGCTTTTCCTTGCTTTCCAATTCCTTCACGGTTTCGCTCCGGACATTCTAAGCATAGCAAAGCCCCGGCGGCGCGCACAACCTGCGGCTCAGGTGCTCGCGGGAAGGCTATGCAGCTCGGCGCGCGTTTTCGGCAGGCTTTGCGGATACTTCTGCTGCAGATACGCGATGAGCTTTTCTCGTACGTAGCAGCGCAGGTCCCACGCCTTGCCGGAATCTGAAGCGCTCATCAGGGCGCGCAACTCCATGGTGCGTTCGCTGGCGTTGGTCACCTGAACGTTCCACACCTTGCCGTCCCACAGGCCGGACTCTTCCAGGATGCGATGGAACTCCTGCCGCACATCTTCGACGGGCACGGTGTAATCGGTGTAAACAAAAACCGTGCCGAGAATGTCCGCCGTCTTGCGCGTCCAGTTTTGGAAGGGGTGGTCGAGGAAATAGGAGAGAGGAACGACCAGCCGGCGCAAATCCCAGATGCGAACGACCACGTAAGTGGTCGAGATCTCCTCGATCCATCCCCATTCACCCTCGACGATCACCACGTCTTCCAGGCGAATGGGTTCGGTCAGCGCGATTTGCACGCCGGCGATGAGGCTGGCGAGCGTCGGCCGCGCCGCCATGGCGACGACCAATCCGGCCAGCCCCGCCGATGCGAAGAGGCTCACGCCAAACTGGCGAATGCTGGGAAACGTCATCAGCATGATGGAAAGGGTGATGATGCTGATCACCACCACGCCGATGCGGCGCAGCACCTGAACCTGGGTCTGGAGTTTGCGCGCCCGCAGATTGTCGCTGACGTCCACGCGGTATTTTTGCGAGATGACGTCCTCGAACACGTTGATGAAAGAAACCAGCAGCCAGGCGACCGAAGCGATCATCCCCAGCACTACGGCGTGCTGGAGAGGCCGCTCCCAGTTGGCCGGCAGGTAGGTTGCGGGCAGCACCAGGGACAGGGCCAGCAGAGGCAGGATGGCGCGCACCGGCTTGTTGGAGTTTCTGACGACGGAATCGTCCAGCGTGTTGCCGCTTCTTGCGGCGATGCGGCGGCCCGCCGCGAAGACGATGGCGTGCACGATGCGCGCCACCACCAGGGCGCCAATCAGGATGCCGGCCGAGACCAGCCAGGGTTGCCATTCTTTCAGGAACTGAACCATCTCGCCTCCTTTCCAGAAAGGGATTGCCCGCCGGGAAGTCTGGCGACAGCGTCCGAAGCCGGGCGGCGAACACGCTCCAGGCGCAAACGCGCCACCACGCAGGCTAACAGGGCTCCCGCAATCCGCGGCCGGGAACAGTCAAAGGGGGTCCGCTGCCCCAGCGCCTCGAGGAGCCCCGAAGCGGGGCTGAAGGCTATTGTACAGGATGCGTGAAGGGTTTATTCGAAACCGGCCGGGAATTCTTTTCGTCCCAGCGGCATCGTCCACTTTCTTGCCGCCGCTCGCGCCGGAATTCCAAACTCACTGAATTGCGGTGCCGCCCGCGCCGTTCGTGTCGCTCTTGATGAGGCTGGCTGCGGCCACCTGGTCGCCTTCCTCCAGGTTAATCAGCCGCACGCCCTGCGCGGAACGGCTCGACTCGCGAATCTCGCTGGAATCGAGCCGCGTGATTTTTCCTTGCGCGCTGATGATCATCACTTCGGATTCTTCCGTCACGCTCAGCACGTTGACCACCTTGCCGTTGCGCTCGACGGTCTTGACGTTGATCACGCCCTTGCCGGCGCGCGACTGCATGCGGTATTGGGTGATGGCCGTCCGCTTGCCGTAACCCTTTTCGGTGACGGAAAGGATCAGCTCCTTTTCACCCACGATTTCCATGCCCACCACGTAATCGTCCTCGTCCAGGTCCATGCCCCTTACGCCGCGAGCTGTGCGGCCCATATCTCGCACGTCTGTTTCCGAGAAGCGGATGGCCATCCCTTCGTGCGAGGCCAGGAAAATGGTGTCCTCGCCGGTGGTCAGCTTCGCGGCGATGAGCTCATCACCCTCGTCGATGCCCATGGCGATGATGCCGCGTGAGATGGGGTTGGAAAAGTCCGCCAGGCGCGACTTCTTGATCACGCCTTGGCGCGTCACCAGCATCACGTAACGCACCGGCAGGTTGGTGGCGCCGTCGAGCGCGGTTTCTTCTTCGCCTTCCGGTAAACTCTTGACCGCCACAAAGGCCGCGACCTTTTCCTTCGAAGCCAGGCTGACCAGGTTGACGATGTTTTTCCCCCGGCCCGCCGCGCCGACATCCGGAATTTCATAAACCTTCAGCCAGTGCACGCGGCCGGTGTTGGTGAACACCAGCATGTAACTGTGGGTGGAGGCGATGAAGAGGTGTTCGACAAAATCCTCTTCGCGCGTCTTCATGCCCAGGCGCCCTTTGCCCCCTCGCGCCTGCTGGCGGTAAACCGAAAGCGGCGTGCGCTTCATGTAGCCCGAGTGCGAAACCGTGATCACCACGTCTTCCACCGCGATCAGATCCTCGAGCTTGATTTCCGCCTGCTCTTCGATGATCTGGGTGCGGCGCTCGTCGCCGTAATCCTTCTGCACCTGCTTCAGCTCGTCCACGACGACTTTTTTGAGCGCCTTTTCGTTGCGAAGGATTTCTTCGTACTCGGCGATTTTCTTCTGCAGGGCGTCGTACTCTTCCTGCACCTTCTCACGCTCCAGAGCGGTCAGGCGCTGCAACTGCATTTCGAGGATCGCTTGCGCCTGGCGCTCGGTAAACTCGAAGCGCACCATCAAGCCTTCGCGCGCGTCCTTGGGCGTTTTCGAGGCGCGGATCAGCTTGATGATAGCGTCGAGCTGGGAAAGCGCCTTGAGGAAACCTTCCAGGATGTGCGCGCGTTCCAGAGCCTTGCGCAGCTCGTATTGCGTGCGGCGGCGGACCACGATGACCCGGTGGTCAATGAAAAGCTGGATCGCTTCGATCAGCGAAAGTGTGCGCGGCTGGCCGTTGACGATGGCCAGCATGATCATGCCGAAATTCTCCTGAAGCTGCGTGTGCTTGTAGAGGTTGTTCAGGATCACTTCCGGCTGCTCGCCGCGCTTGAGCTCGACGACGATGCGCATGCCTTCACGGTCGCTTTCGTCGCGGATATCCCCGATGCCTTCGATTTTCTTATCCTGCACCAGCGCCGCGATGCGCTCGATGACTTTGGCCTTGTTCACCTGGAAGGGAATCTCGGTGATGACGATCTGCTGCTTCTCCTTGGTGGGGTGCTCGATGGCCGCCTTGGCGCGCATGGTGAAGGTGCCGCGGCCGGTCCTGTATGCGTCCTTGATGCCGCTGCGGCCGTAAAGGTACGCGCCGGTGGGGAAATCCGGCCCCGGGACAAGCGTAAGAATTTCCTCAATCGTAGCGCTGGGCCTGCTGATGAGAAGTATCGCGGCTTCGACGATTTCCGTCAGGTTGTGCGGAGGAATCTTGGTGGCCATGCCGACGGCGATGCCGTCCGAGCCGTTGACCAGCAGATTGGGCACGCGCGTGGGCAGAACCAGGGGCTCTTCGGTGGACTCGTCGAAGTTGGGAGCGAAGTCCACCGTCTCTTTTTCGATGTCCGCCAGCAGTTCTTCGGCCACGCGCGCCAAGCGGCACTCCGTGTACCGGTAGGCCGCCGCCGGGTCGCCGTCCACCGAGCCGAAATTGCCCTGGCCGTCAATCAGCGGATAGCGCATGTTGAAGCCCTGCGCCATGCGCACCAGGGTGTCGTAAACCGCGCTGTCGCCGTGCGGATGATATTTCTTGATGACCTCGCCCACCACGCCCGCGCACTTGGTGTAGCGCTTGTCGGAGGTGATGCCCTCCTTGTACATCGCGTAGAGGATGCGGCGATGCACCGGCTTCAACCCGTCGCGCACGTCGGGCAGCGCGCGCCCGATGATCACACTCATCGCGTAGTCGAGATACGACTTCCGCATCTCGTCTTCGATATTGACGGGAAGGTGCTGCGTGGATTCCGGCGTTGTCTGTTCCTGGTCACCCATGAATCAATAGCCTCTTTCGGATCATGCTTGCGCAACTTGTCGCTTAGATGTCGAGGTTCTTCACGTCCAGCGCGTTGTCCTGGATGAACTGCCGGCGCGGGTCCACCTGATCACCCATCAGCACGGTGAAGATATCGTCCGCGGCCACCTGGTCCTCGACGTGCACTTGCAGCAGGACGCGTTTTTCGGCGTCCATGGTAGTTTCCCAAAGCTGGTTGGGGTTCATCTCACCCAGGCCCTTGAAGCGCTGTACGGTGAATGATTTCTTGCCGAGGTTCATCACGTGCTCGAGCAGTTCCTTGCGGTCCTCGATGCTCAGCTGACTGCCGTTGGTCGAAATCACGAAAGGCGGCTTGTCATAGGTCCGCACGCGCTTGTGCAGGTCGAGCAGGCGCTTGTAGTCGGCGCTGGAGAGCAGATCCCAGTCAATCGTGCGCTCGGTCAGCGTTTCGCTCCAGAAAGTGAGCACGTAGAGGTTGTGCTCCTCATCCAGCTTGAGCGAAGTTTTGAAGCCCTCGGCTTTCAGGTCTTTCGCGACCACTTCGAGCTTGTCTTTGTTTTCCAGCTCCATTTTTTTGCCCAGCTCGGCGCGCAATAGGGCATTCAGCGGGCGCGCGTCGCCAATGCGCTTTTCCAGCTTGTCGAAGATTTCCACGTACTCGGCCAGCGCCATCAGGAAATTGGTCAGCTCGCCGCCCGCCAGCTTGATCTTCTCCTTGCCGTCGCCGACTTCCATCGCGTGGTCCTCGGTGGCGCGGCGCATCACTTCGCGGCGGAACTCCTTCTCGTCGCGGATGTAGCGCATGCTCTTGGCCTTCTTGATCAGGTAGAGCGGCGGCTGGGCGATGTAAACGTGGCCGCGCTCAACGAGTTCGGGCATCTGCCGGTAGAAGAAGGTCAGCAGCAGGGTGCGGATGTGCGAGCCGTCCACGTCCGCGTCGGTCATGATGATGATTTTGGAATAACGCAGCTTGGAAACATCGAAATCGTCCTTGCCGATGCCGGTGCCGAGCGCGGTGATGAGGGCGCGAATTTCCTCGTGGCCGAGCATCTTGTCGGCGCGCGCCTTCTCGACGTTGAGGATCTTGCCGCGCAGCGGCAGGATGGCCTGGTAGCGGCGGTCGCGGCCTTGCTTGGCGGAGCCGCCGGCTGAATCGCCCTCCACCAGGAACAACTCGCAACGCTGCGGATCTTTTTCCTGGCAGTCGGCAAGCTTGCCGGGTAAGCCGCCCGAATCGAGCGCGCCCTTGCGGCGCGTCAATTCGCGCGCCTTTCGCGCCGCTTCGCGGGCCCGCGCGGCGTCAATCGCCTTGGCGCAAATCTTCCGCCCCACGGTGGGATTCTTCTCGAAATGCTCCATCAACTTTTCATAGACGAAGCTCGCCACCGTGGACTGGATATCGCTGTTCAGCTTGCCCTTGGTCTGGCCTTCGAACTGCGGCTGAGGCAGCTTGACACTGATGACCCCCACGAGCCCTTCGCGCACGTCCTCGCCCTGGAGGTTTTCCTTCATATCCTTGAACAGGCTTTGGTTCTGCCCAAACTGATTGATGGCGCGGGTGAGGGCGGAGCGAAACCCGGAAAGGTGCGTACCCCCGTCCACCGTGTTGATATTGTTGGCGAAGCAGAAGACGGTTTCAGCGTACGCGTCGTTGTACTGCAGGGCGAATTCCATGGAGACATCGTCGCGCTCAGCTTCGGCATAAATGGGCGTCGAGTGCAGCACGTCCTTGTTCTTGTTGAGGTGCTTGATGAACTCTGCGATTCCGCCCGTGTAATGAAATTCCGCCTGCTTGTTGGTGCGCTCATCGGAGAGCTTGATGGTCAGGCCCTTGTTCAGAAAGGAGAGTTCGCGCAGGCGCTGCGCCAGCGTGTCGTAATGGAACTCAATGGAATCGAAAATCTTGGCGTCGGGGAGAAAAGTGATTTTGGTGCCGCGGCGCTTCGTCTGGCCGGCCTTCTTGAGCGGCGCGAGAGGTTTGCCGCGCTCGTAAGACTGCTCCCAAGTGTAGCCGTCGCGCCAGATTTCAAGGTCGAGCGATTCCGCGAGCGCGTTCACCACCGACACTCCAACGCCGTGCAACCCGCCCGAAACCCTGTAGCTCTTGGTGTCGAACTTTCCGCCCGCGTGCAGCACCGTCATCACCACTTCGGCGGCGGACCTCTTCTCCTCCTTGTGCATATCCACCGGAATGCCGCGCCCGTTGTCAATTACCGTCACGGAATTGTCGGAGTGGACGCTGACTTCAATCTTGTCGCACTCACCCGCCAGCGATTCGTCCACGGCGTTGTCCACCACTTCCCAAACCAAATGGTGCAGCCCCACTGGCCCGGTGGAACCGATGTACATGGCGGGCCGCTTGCGCACCGCTTCCAGGCCGCCGAGCACCTTGATGCTGGCCGCGTCATATTGCTGAGTTCCGTTCTTTTCTTCCTTGTTTTCCTTGGCCACGTCGCCTGCTTTCTCCCTAAGCCTGCCCGCTCAACGCGGGCGCGGCTACCCCTAGAATAAAACGCCGACAGGAAAGCGGCTTCTCTGTCGGCGCCCAGTGAACCTATAACTGAACCTTCCCATGGCTACCGCTGTCAGGATTTCACCTCCCTGAAGCACTCGGTTGTGATTTCGCGCCGCCCTGCGATGATCGCCGATCAGAGCCCTAGATGCGCATGGGCATCACGACGTAACGGTACTGATAAGCTTCCTGCTCGCTGGGCCGCAATTGGCCCGCGCTCTGCTCATCCTTCAACTCCAGCCGGACCTTACCCCCTTCGGAGAGAACGCTCAGAAAATCCAGCAAGTATTGATAGTCAAAACCGATCTGCAGAGGTTCGCCGGTAAAGGCCGCATCGAGGGTCTCGTGCGCTTCGCCATATTCGCCGCTGGAGGAAAAGACTTCGAGTTTGTCCTTGTCCAGTTGCACGCGGATGGCGCGCGAGCGCTCGTCCGCAAGCAGCGCCACGCGCCGGATGGCCGCCGTTACCAAGTCCTTGTCGAGTTCCGCGACGCGGTTGTTGTCGCGGGGCAGCACAGCTTCGTAATTCGGAAACTGCCCCGTCAGCATGCGCGAGATCAGGATGCGCCCGCCCACAGAAAAGAAAAGATGGCTTTCGTCCTTCGCAAGTTCGACGTGCGCCGCTTCGTCGCTTTCAGCCAAGAGTTTAAGGAGCTCACCCATGGCCTTCTTGGGAATCAGCAGCCGAAGTTCGTTGGAAAGCCCGGCGATCTTGATCTGCCGCTCGATCATCGCCAAGCGATGTCCGTCTGTTGATACCATGGCCACGCTTTCAGGTTTCAGCATTAGGAGCGCGCCGTTCAGGGTGTAGCGCGATTCCTCACTCGAAATGGCGAAAATTGTTTTTTGAATTAAATTGGAGAGAACGGGCGCAGGAATGGCCGCCAGTGGTTTCGGAACCGCCGGAAGAACCGGAAAGCTGTCCTTGGCCATCCCAACCAGTTTGAACGAAGATCTTTCACAAGTGACTTGGACCCAGTGGTTCTCCAACACCTTGAGTTTGATTTCCGCATCCGGAAGCGACCGGACGATCTCCAGCAAGCGCTTGGCAGGAACCGTTCCGACGCCGTCTTTCTTAGTCTTGGCTGAACAAGCACATCGGATGCCCAATTCCAAGTCTGTTGCACTGATTCTGAGCAGGCCTTCCTCAGCTTCCAAAAGGAGAT
Source organism: Acidobacteriota bacterium (assembly GCA_024638215.1). GTDB lineage: Bacteria > Acidobacteriota > Terriglobia > UBA7540 > UBA7540 > JAHEKS01. Next base: position 12,121 of record JAHEKS010000019.1, read on the forward strand.
TGGAAAGAATGGGAAGTGTGGTCTTCCTTTCCACCACGCCCTGCGCAAGGTTCAGTTCCTTGAGGATGTCGAGCTTTTTAACAGAGAATTCCATAGGCTTTTAGTTCTCACAAGTATTCTATAGTAGTAGATCCTGTGGATTTGTGGAAAACTTTGTAAGGTGTTGACGGGCATACAGATGGAAGAGGAAAAGAAGGGCATAACCGAGCTCGATCTGTGGCAAATCGTGTAAATCGTCTGCTCCCTTTTCCACTCACGTCTTTTCCAACACTCTAAACCGCCCGGGACGAGCTAACCTCAGTTAAGACTATCACTAAGCTTGTTGATAAGTCTGTTTAAATCTCGGTCCGCCTTGCGCAACTCACCGATTTTGTTGATGGAGTGAAGCACGGTCGTGTGATGCTTTCCGCCGAACTCTCTTCCAATCTGGGGTAAGGACGCCAGCGTAAGTTCCTTGGCCAAGTACATGGCAATCTGCCGGGGAAAGGCCACGGCGCGGCTGTTATCCTTGGCTTTCAGTTGCGGCAAGCTCAGGTTGAATTCGTGGCACACGGCGCGCTGGATGTTTTCGATTGAGACCCGGCGCTCCTGTTGGTCCACAAGATTCTTGAGGACTTGCTGGGCCATCAGAAGGGATATTTCAGTCCCAGTCAAAGACGAGTAGGCGATCAGGCGAACCAGCGCTCCCTCAAGGTCGCGGATGCTGGACTTGATTTTCGTGGCGATGAATTGAGCCACGTTCTCCGGCAGGGCCACGCCCTGGGCCTCGCTCTTTTTGGCAAGGATGGCGATCTTGGTCTCAAGGTCAGGAGGTTGAAGGTCAGCCGTCAACCCCCAGGCGAACCGGGAGCGCAATCGTTCCTCCAGGCCCGGGATGTCCTTGGGCAGGATATCGCTCGAAATCACGACCTGTTTCTGCGCTTCGTAAAGGGCGTTGAAGGTATGGAAGAACTCTTCCATGGTTTGTTCCTTGCCGGCGATGAATTGGATGTCGTCCACGAGCAAGGCATCCACGTTGCGGTATTTGTCGCGGAAGGAAACCATGCGGTCGAAGCGGATAGAGTTGATGACCTCGTTGGTGAATTTCTCCGAGGAAACGTAAGCTAGACGCATTTCTTTCCAGTTGCGCTTGAGCGAGTGCCCGACAGCCTGCATCAAATGGGTCTTGCCCAATCCCACTCCACCGTAAAGGAAGAGGGGGTTGTAGGCCTTGGAGGGCGATTCCGCCACGGCTCGCGCGGCGGCGTGGGCGAATTGATTGCAATTGCCCACCACGAACGTCTCAAACGTGTAGCGCGGGTTCAACTGGTGATCCACGGAATCGAAATCAAGTTTGCCCTGCAGGGCGCGGCCCTCACCGTCCTCGGGCGCTTTCTTGTCCGCGCTTTCATCCACCAGATACTTCACCTCGTGGAATCCCATCTCAAGCTGCTGCATCGCGTCCTGGATTTGCGACGCATAATGCTCTTGAATCCAATCCTGGAATTCCCGGTTGGGTACTCGCACGAAGAGCGTGTCACCGGCGGCGTGGGCAAGGCGCGTGGGTCGAAGCCACGTCTGAAAGCTCTGCGCGTTCAATTTTGGCTTAAGGTGTGCCAGGATTTGCTGCCAAACGTTCATGGCGCTTTCGAATGGTGAGGATGGAATTGCGCAGACCCAATCCGGCAGAATTCGCCGCCCTCGCTGGCCGGGGATGCTGCCCGCCGCGCCAGGGTTCTCGAGGCTGGCAGCCTGTCCTTGGGCCTTTCCCTACCTTGGGCTTGAGACGAACCGAAGGGGCGTTCGCGCCGGAAAAAATCCCCGCTCCACACTTAAAATATAGCACAAAAACCGGTCCCAGCCAAACGCGTCAATGAACTAATTTCCCCGCGTCTCCGCTCGTCAATGAAGCGTTCTTCCTCCGCCTTTTTGTTCGGGGACCGGTGCGACAAGGCTGAGTGCGAACGCGATTTTTGGCGGCGGTGCGGGGTTGTATCCCACGATACAATTTTGAGGCGCCTGGCGAAGAAGCAGGCCGGTGCTGCCCAGAGGGTCAGTTAGAAGGAAATCGAGTTGAGAGAAGATTGGGCGCTTAATTCCCGGCGTGCCGGCGGCGAGCCCAACCGCCCAAGCCTAGCAACCCCGTGGCGAACAAGGTCAAGGTAGCAGGCTCGGGAATGGGCGTCGGAATCTCGGCCGTCTCCAGCGGTCCCGTCAGGCTGAAATAGGCGGATCGTCCAGGCGCCAAGCCGGATTGCGTGAAGTCCGTGCCGCTAGAATCCCACGTGCCGAAAAAGACGAAGCCGTTGGCATTGGGGTCAGGATAGCCAGGGACGTAGAAAACAGTGTTGGGGCCGTTGTAGCCACCCTGCCATGGATAGGCTGAGCAGAGTGACGTACCAGCGGCAAAATAGGAAGAACAGATTCCATCGCCTTCGTAAATCTCAAAAATGTGTGTGCCGCTGAGGTACACGCCCATGACGGTCTGGGATGAGTCGTTGTAGATTCCCACCACCCAGTCGTCGCCCATGTTTCCATTGGCGCAATGATAGACCGTGCAGTCATAGAGCAGTGGGGATGCCTGGTGCCCACTCAAGGGGTCCGTGTAGCCGATGGTGACCGTTGAGTCCGGATTAATGGTAAGGAACACGTTGCAGTTGTCGGCGATGCCAAAAGCGGGACAAGTATTGGCGACGCTGGGCGTGCTTGGAGCGTTGGTGATATTTGTCGTGGGGGACCCTGCGAAGACTCCGGGCCTCACAATGCTGCCCCGCGACCGTGACATGCGGGAAGAGCCGAAAGAATCTGCCCGCGCGGACACTCCTGCTAGCAGGCTGAGTCCCATAGCAAAAACCAGAGCGGCGGTTAACTTACGCATGGAAATCTCCCACTCCTCCCGCGGAGTTAGCACTTCAATTTCGCCGGAACGGCCAGACCCTCCAAAAGAGCGCCCCCGGCACCATTTGAAAGCCCATTCGTCCGGCCTTGCCAGCAACACCCTTGCCGGCACCTAGCCAGCCAGACGGCATTTTGGGCCTATTTCTTCCGACTATATCCATACCACAAGCCAAGGTCCGACGCCATAGCACAAAAGTGCCCTCCCCCGTCCTGTCGGTTTGCCAGGTGGACCTCGGTTTTGGGACATCGTGGAAATCAGGATTGGCCCGCACTCGTTCCGGACCCGTGGCATAATGCGCCCCATATGTGTCCTTCGGCGTATAGTCGAACTCCCTTGAGGGTTTTGGGAATCATCCCGGCCAGGTTGGAATCGGAACGCTTGCCAGGCAAACCGCTGCGCCCGATTTTGGGACATCCCATGATCGCCTGGGTGTACCATCGCGCACGCCGGGCGCCGTCACTCAGCAACCTGCTCATTGCGACGGATTCGGAAGAGATCGCCGCGTACTGCCGCCAGGCGCGGATTCCCGTGGAGCTGACTTCTTCCACGCATCGCTCCGGCACCGACCGGCTGGTGGAAGTCATGCGCCGCCAGCCTGCCGAGATTTACGTTAACATCCAGGGCGATGAGCCCATGGTCACCGCTGAACACGTTGAGTTGCTCCTGCGACCGTTTCGTGAAGATCCGGCGACGCCGGTTTCGACCCTCAAAGTGGCGATCAGCGACGAGGACGCCCGCGACCCGAACAACGTGAAAGTGGTTACGGACGCGCGCTCCCGCGCGCTCTATTTCTCCCGTTCCCTGATTCCTCATCACCGTGACGCGGCGGGCGGTTTGCCGTACTACAAGCACCTGGGGCTTTATGCTTACACCGCGGCGGCGCTCGAGAGGTTCAGCGCGCTTCCGCCTTCGCCCCTCGAGCAGGCCGAAAAGCTGGAGCAACTGCGCTTTCTCGAAAATGGCATACCCATCGCCGTGGTGGAAACGGAGAACGACACCATCGGCGTGGACACGGAAGAGAACCTGCGCCGGGTTGAGAACTATTTCGAACGGCACGGCATCCGCCTGCCTCAAGGGTGAGGGGCAAGCGTATCCCAATGACTTTTCATTTCTGCCCGACGAGGTAGCGGCAGCCTCCCGGGCCGATCCTGGCGGAGTGGACCGCGTGCGCCGCAACGTCCGCGCGCTCGCCTGCTTTGTAAGTGCTTGTTTGACCTTCCGAAGTCAGCGTCATCTCGCCTTGCAGGATGACGTGCGCGGTCAGGCCGCTGTGCGTGTGGTCGGGATAGAAAGCGCCGGGGCCGTCCTGCCAGACAAAGAAATCCCCAAAGCCTTCTTCGGCGAGCTGCTTCTCCCAGGCTTCGACGTCCAGCATGGCTTGGCTCCTCGGCCCCATCTTACTGGTGCTAGCAGAGAATAGTGACGGCGTTTACTGTAGCGCCGCTCTGTGAGCGGCGAATACCGCAGGTCATAGACGCGAACTCCAACGGAGGAATGGCTGCCCTTCGTGCTAATCTAAAACTTCGAGCACTCAAGGAGGTTCTCCATGGCTAATGATGCGAAGGACAAGATTGCTGTCGTGACGGGCGGGACACGCGGAATCGGATTCGATGTTGCCAGCGCCCTGGTTGCGGAAGGCGCGAAGGTTTTTATCTGCGGGCGCGACGCGGGCCACCTGAAGGCCGCGCTCAAGAAGCTCCAAAGCGGCGGCAAGGAGCGCGCCGACGGCGTGGTGGCCGACGTGCGCAAATACGAAGACTGCCGCAAGGTGGTGCACGGCGCCGCCGAGCGCTTTGGCGGGCTTGACATCTTGGTGAACAACGCCGGCATCGGCGTCTTCAAGCCGGTGGACCAGCTTTCCCCGGAAGAGTGGGACTCGGTCATCGAGACTAATCTCTCCGGAGTCTTCTACTGCTGCCGCGAAGCCATCCCCTTCATGCGGCGGCGCGGCGGAGGATATATCTTCAACATTTCGAGCCTCGCGGGCATCAACCCTTTCGCCGGCGGCAGCGCCTACAACGCGTCCAAATTCGGCCTCAACGGCTTCAGCGAAGCCGTCATGCAGGACGTGCGCTACGACGGCATCCGCGTCAGCTACATCATGCCGGGTAGCGTGGATACCGCCTTCAACCACGCGCCGCAATTTCGCGATCCCAACGCCGGCTGGAAGCTTTCGGGCGAGGACATCGCCAAAGCGGTGATTGACCTCTACAAATTCCCGGCAAAATCCCTGGCCAGCCGGATCGAGATGCGGCCGTCGCAGCCGCCGCGCAAAAAGTAGCCGCGCTCTCTTCCCGCCATCAGGGGATTCGATTTCCCTACAGTCCATTTGAGATAGCCGAAGCGGGATTGCCGCTTGACAAGTAATGGGCATATGCCCATAATGTAGCCGAAGGAAGAAACGAGCCTCCCATGCCGCGGCCATTCTGCTGCCGAAGAGTCCAGGGCGACCCCCCCAGCACCTTCTTCAAGCCTCGCGGCGTTCCCCTGGCCGCGCTGCAAGTTGTCACCATGACCGTGGACGAATACGAAGCTGTGCGATTAGCGGACCTGGACAGCCTTTATCAGGAGGAAGCGGCCAAGCGCATGGACGTCTCGCGCCAAACTTTCGGCCGGATCATCGAATCGGCCCATCGCAAGATCGCCCAGGCCCTGGTCCACGGCCAGGGGTTGGAGATTAAAGGCGGAGAAATTGAAATGATCAGCCAGCGAAAGTTTCAGTGCAGTAACTGCGGGCACACGTGGCAGGTCCCTTTTGGGACGGGATGGCCCGCCGAGTGTCCTCAGTGCAAAAGCCACAATATTCAGCGCGCTCCCGAAGATCGCGGCCGGGGACGATGGGGAGCGGGCGGCCCCGGCAGAGGCATGCACGGCGGGCGATGCCGTCGAGGAGGCGGCCCGCGCGCGAACTTTCAAGGAGGAAACCAATGAAAATCGCAGTAGCTTCATCCGACGGCAATCAAATCTCGCCCCATTTTGGGCGCAGCGCTTTTTTTCTGGTTTTCGATGTCGAGGACGGAAAGATCATGGGCAGGGAAGTCCGTGAAAACACGTTCACGGCTCACGCCCGGGGCGAATGCGACGGCGAGGGCGCGCACGAGCATGACATGCACAGCCACGCCTCGATCGTGGAAGCGCTCAGCGACTGCGACGCGGTTCTCTGCTACGGCATGGGATGGCGGGCCTCGGAAGCGCTGAGCCAGGGAGGCGTGCGACCCTACGTTTTGGACAGGCGATGTACTCCCGAGGACGCCGTCACCTTGTTCGTGGCAGGGAAATTGCCGCCGGTGAGCGGAGATTCCTGTCCAGGCCACGAGTGATGTGCGTGTAATTCCTGGCCTGAAAATGCCCGGCAGGTGCTGACTTAAGAGAGCAGACGCAGCCCAGCGAGTTTTTCAAATGCCTCGAAGTCGCGGTCGCGTGTGACGAGGGGAACTCGATGGTCGAGACAGCTTTGGGCGATGAGGGTATCCGCAATTTTAGGCCGATAATGGTGCCCGATGAGCATCGAACGCAGTTTTCCTGCCCGCTCCCAGTAGCCCCTGGAAATCTCCAGGCACGGGACCCCGGAGATGAGCCCCTGCAAGGTGGAGGATAGTTTGGGGTCGCTGAGCAACTCCGTGACCGACACGGGGGCCAGCACCAGCAGCCGATGGGTTAAGGCCTCAGCGACTAACGTGACGTCGGACTGCCGTTCCCCCCTCGTAAAAGCTATGAAGGAACTGCCGTCGGCGCAGATCATTCCTCGCCCCGAAGTTCCTGCCACGTCATGCTAAAGCCCCCCTTGCCCCGCATCTTCAGCAGGCGGTCGTAGACATCCCTGGCGGCGTAGAGTTGCAGGCTTTCGCGGAGGGTGGGTGTGATCCCACGGCGGCTGACGCGCCGAGCCCTGCGAAGAAGATCTTCGGGCAGGAGGACGGTCACTTTTCGCAATCGTTGCTTCGCCATGCCCGGAGATTACCGTATGCGATGCCGTATGTCAATACGGCATTCTTAGCGGGGCCAAGTCACGGCCTCGCCAGCGGCTTCTCGATTTCGCTGAGCAGGTCCGGCTTGCTCTCATCGCGCACAAGATGGGGGTAGCGCTCGCCGCCGTGGTAATCCAGGGAAACGGTTTTGTAGTATTCGTCGTTCAGCACCAGGAGCTGGAGCGGGCCGGAAGCCTTGACAGTCGCTTTGAGCGCGTCGTGAAAAACGTCTTTGGTGAAGGCGCGCCCGTTGACCGCCACAATCTTCATGCCCGGTGAAATCCCCGCCTGGTAGGCGGGCATGCCGACCACGGAGCCCTGGACCGAACCTCACGTAGGGAAAAATGAAGGATGTACGGCCGGGGCTTGCCCCCGGCCAAGGCCGACGCAAGCGTCGGCCCTACGAGATCATGACGGGCCGCCTTTTGGCCGTCCCGTCAGAACACTCTTTTTTTCAACCGCTGCACATTGAACTTGGCGGTATCCGCCACGGCCATCACCGCCATCACACCGGCTTGCACCGGATCGGTAACCACTAAATCGGCCGCGTCGGGAACGCTGCCCGCCATGTTGAGGCTGATCACCAGCAGCCCCTGGGCGCGCACCTCGCGCACCGCCTGCTCGATCTCGCCGCCCATCAGCGAGCCCGCCAGCACCAGGGCGCGCGCCCGCGGCAGGCGCGCCACGGCGCGAACCGCGTCGGCGAGAGGCTGCTCGCCCACCAACGGAATGGTGTCCACGGAGATGTGCTCGCCGCGGATGTTGTGCCGGTCGGCTTCGGAAATCGCGCCGATTGCAACCTGTCCGACTTGCGCGCCGCCGCCGATGACGATGATGCGCTTGCCGTAGATCTTTTGCAGCGTCTCGACCAGGTTCGCGTCACGCACCACCGCCAGCGTGCGCAAATCCTCCAGCAGAGGCTGCGCCGCCCCCGGCAGCTCGATTTCGAAGTACACCCGCGCCTCGGGAGGCCCCTCTTCGATGATGGTGACGGAGGCGATGTTCCCTTGATGCGCGGCGATCACCCCCGTCAGTTCGTGCAGGACTCCCGGCTCGGACCGGGCGTGGATCAGAAAACCATGCTTGTCGGACATGAGTGCTCCCGCGCTTGTCAGTCGAAGTTGCCCCGATGGCCGTTCGCGCGCGAACGATTAGCCTAGCACAAATGCACGAGAAGATGAGCGCCGTGGTGGGTGGAGCGTGGTCGAGAAATTGCCGTGATCAACACGCGCAACGACTTTGCAAAGGACTACTCCGCGAAATAGACCACGGCGAGAATTGGCGTCCTCGCGCGCTTCGTGTAGAATGGGTCTTCAGTTTCTTGCACCCGCTTTTTCGGGTGAGCCTCTCACTCAGGGAAGGCATGTCTCTTCTCTCGACTCTCAATCCTCAACAGCGCGAAGCCGTGGAAGCTACGGACGGGCCGCTGCTCATCCTCGCCGGCGCGGGCAGCGGCAAGACCCGTGTCATCACTTACCGGATCGCCCACCTGATTGCTGCGTGCGGCGTCGCCCCGGAAAGCATTGTCGCCGTCACCTTCACCAACAAGGCGGCGGACCAGATGAAGGAGCGCGTCGCTTCACTGCTTTCCGAGAATCTCGAGACGTGGCCGCACATCTCCACCTTTCACTCGTTCTGTGTGCGCGTGCTGCGGCGCGACATTGACCGCCTCGGCTACACGGCGGCCTTTTCTATTTACGACGAGGACGACCAGGCGCGCGTGGTCAAGACCTGCCTGGAAGAGCTCGGCCTCGGGGAGCAATTCATTACGCCGCGCGCCGTGCTGGGACGCATCAGCTACGCGAAGAACCGCGGTCTCAGGCCCGAAGACCTGTACCGCCAGGCGGTGGACCCGGCCAGCGAAAAGCTGGCGTCGGTCTTCGATCTGTACGATCGCAAACTGGCGCAGGCGAACGCGCTCGACTTCGACGACCTGCTGCTGAAGACCGTGGAGCTTTTTTACAACGCGGCCGACGTCTGCGAGCGCTACAACCAGCTTTTCCGCTACATCCTGGTGGACGAATACCAGGACACGAACCGCATCCAGTACCAGTTGATTCGCCAGCTCACGCTCGCTCACCAAAACCTTTGCGTGGTTGGGGACGAGGACCAATCCATCTACCGCTGGCGGGGCGCGGACATTGAGAACATCCTCAACTTCGAGAGAGACTACCCGGCCACGCGCATCATTCGGCTTGAACAGAACTACCGCTCGACGCAACTGATTCTCGACGCCGCCACAGCGGTGGTGAGCCGCAACTTGGCGCGCAAGGGAAAAACCTTGTGGAGCGACCGCGGGCGCGGCGAGAGAGTCGCACGGGTCGAAGCACGCGATGCCGATGAAGAAGCGCGCTACGTGGCGGGCGAAATCGAGCGCGCCCTGCGCGATGATGAGCGTGCGACTATCGGGGTTCTCTACCGCACCAACGCCCAGTCGCGCGTGATGGAAGAAGGCATGCGCCGCCAGGGAATTAATTACCGGCTGGTGGGCGGATTCAGTTTTTATGCGCGGGCCGAGATTCGCGATGCCCTCGCCTATGCGCGCCTGTGCACGAATTTGCGCGACTCGGCGGCCTTCCTGCGCGTGGTCAATTCGCCACCGCGCGGCATCGGCCTCACGACGCTGGAAAAGCTGCAGGAGTCCGCGCGGCGCGGCAATTTGAGCTTGTGGCAGGCGCTCGAAGAGGAGCTGGCAGCGAAGCTTCTTCCGGCCCGGTCTCTCAAGGCTCTCGAAGGTTTCCATCGCCTGATGCAGGAACTTGCGGCGGAGCGCGAGCGGGCGACGATGAGCGAATTCTTCCGCACCCTGCTCGACCGCACCACGATGCTGGAAGTGCTGCGCGCGGAAGACACTCCGGAATCCGAGAGCCGCATCGAGAACCTTCAGGAACTGGTCAACGCCGCCGCGGAAGCGGAGGAGCGCGGCGAAACTCTGGCGGAGTTTCTCGACCACGCCGCGCTAGTCTCAGACGCCGACCAGTTCGACGAGCGCGCGCGCGTCACCCTGATGACTCTCCACAGCGCCAAAGGGCTGGAATTCTCGACGGTTTTCCTGGTGGGCCTGGAGGAGGGCTTGTTTCCGCACAAGCTCTCGGGCGACGACGACGCGGCGATCGAAGAGGAGCGCCGCCTGTGCTACGTCGGCATGACGCGCGCCAAGAACCGCCTGGGGCTGACCTGGGCGCGCACACGGCGCTCGTTTGCGCGTGAGTCTTTCGAGGACACACGGCCCTCGCGATTCATTTCGGAAATCCCGCAAGAGTTGCTGGAGCCGGTCACGCTCTCACTGGGCAGCGCCAAGCCGCGCTTGGCCTGGGACAACACGGTGAATTCGGCCGAGGACATCGAGCGATTTCTCGCCGAGCGCGGCCGCGCCCCGCGAAAATCATCTGTCGGCGGGCTGCAACTCGGCGCGCCGCCCGAGAAGCGCCGCTGGAAACTCGGGACACAGGTCCGGCACCCCAAATACGGCCTGGGCACGGTTATTGATTGCGAAGGGGACGGCGAAGATGCAAAATTGACGGTCAGCTTTCCCGGGTTTGGCACCAAGCGGTTAATCGAGCGCTACGCCTCGCTGCGGAAGGCTTGAGATGAAGCAAATTGTCGTCGCGCTAACGGGTCTCGCGTTGCTCTTCTCCGCGCGGCATCCGGTGCGAGCCGAGAAGCTTACGGCCCAGCAGATTCTTGGCAAGGTTGGCGAAACCTATCGAGAGTTGCGCGATTACCAGATCGAGGCAGTCCAGCACGAACTCACGTCCGTGGTGGGACAAGGTGCGGCAATGTCCGGGGCCCGCTTCACGCTGGCTATTGCGGCGCCTGACAAGGTCAGGCTGAACTTCAAAAACAGCAGGATGAACCTTCTCATCGTGAGCGACGCTCAGACAACGTGGTGGTATCTGCCGGAGAAGAAGACGTACACGCGCGTGTCGGCCGCAGCGACCCTTCCCCTAGTCGGCGAGGGTGCAGACACGAGACGCGACTGGGTTGCGCGGGTGGAAGAGATCCTCGTCGGGCGTTACACCGGACTCACGATGCTGAGTTCAGGGGGCGTCCTGAAGCAGGAAGACCATCTGAAAGTGGGTGGCAAGAAGATACTCTGCTACGTCGTCGAGTTGGATCAGGGTGACACCACGCATAAGCTGTGGATCGACGCCGAGCGGTTTCTGGTGCTGCGCCACGAAGAGCATAGTAAGTCGCTCAAGAACGGTGTGCTGACGGAGCAGGAAACCAGGACTGACGTGAAGCAAGCACAAGTCGGGACCCCTTCGGAGTCCCTGTTCACTTTTGCCCCGCCAGCCGACGCGCGCCAGGTAGAAATGCTTGGCATTCCAGGCGAGCACGTGAGCCTCACGGGAATGTCGGCGAAGGATTTCTCACTTAAAGACGCGCAGGGCACCAAAGTCAGCCTGAGCGATTTCCGCGGCAAGGTCGTTTTGCTGGATTTCTGGGCGACGTGGTGTCCGCCGTGTCTGGAGGAGTTGCCCCGCATCAACGCGCTCTACCGCCAACACAAGGGCAGAGATCTGGTGGTGCTGGGGGTGAATGACGAAGACATGGGGACGATCCGGGGTTTTCTGAAAAAGTTCAGCTATGAGATGCCGACGCTGGTAGATTCAGATAGAACCGTCCACAAGCTGTACGGAGTTCAAGTCATCCCGACGCTGGTGATCATTAATCGCCAGGGCGTGGTGGTGGCGGATTACGTGGGTAGACGAACGGAGCAGGAGGTGCTGGCGGCGTTGAGGGCGGCTGGCCTCTCCAATTGACATCGCGCGAACCCGCGCTGGCGAAGGAGATTATGAACACAAAGAGCATCAAGGATAAGGCAGAACGCAAGAAGCTGAAGCGCGTGGCGCGGAAGAAGCGCCCGCCCAAAGCGAAGCAGACAGAGCCGCGCGGTTCGCGCAAGCCCAAAGTCCGCAAGAAGGGTCCGGGCCTGGCGGCGCGGCACTAAAACAGCAATGGCAAGTGACCAGTGACAAGTGACGAGCAGGCGGGGAGCAGCTGCGGCTTTACTTGTCACTGATCACTTGTCACAGGTCTTAGGATGCCCAGTCAACTTCTCCGTACCAAGAGCATTGACAAACTGCTGGCGGAGGCCGAAGAGCCGGAGCGCCGCCTGCGGAAATCCCTGGGGCCGTGGTCACTCACGGCGCTGGGAATCGGTGCCATCATCGGCGCCGGCATCTTTGTGCTCACTGGCACGGCGGCGGCGGGCGAAGTGCTGGAAGTTCACTCGATCATGAAAGCGCCGCTGCTGAGCGTGCTCCTGCACGGCCAGCATGCCCTCGGGACGGCCGGGCGGCCCGGCGCCGGGCCGGCCATCGCTCTCTCTTTCTTTCTGGTGGCCGTCGCGTGCGCGTTCGCGGGGCTGTGCTACGCGGAGCTGGCTTCGATGATCCCGATCGCGGGCAGCGCGTACACTTACACCTACGCCACGCTGGGCGAAATAGTCGCGTGGATCATCGGCTGGGATTTGATCCTGGAATACGCCGTCAGCAACATGGCGGTGGCGGTGGGCTACTCGGCCTACTTCGACAGCCTGCTCCAGACGTTCGGCATCAAGCTGCCCCAGAAATTCATGGAGCCCATCCTGAACTCCTCGCTCCACCCGACGGGCGCTTATTTCAACCTGCCGGGGTTTGTCGTGGTGATGATCCTGACCATCATCCTGGTAATCGGCATCCGGGAAAGCGCCGGCGCCAACAACATCATGGTGGGGATCAAGCTGGTGGCCATCGTGGTTTTCGTGTTTGGCGCCGCCAGCTACATTCACCCGGTGCACTGGAAGCCCTTCATGCCCAACGGTTGGCAGGGCGTGCTGACCGGCGGAGCCATCGTCTTCTTCACCTACATCGGCTTCGATTCGGTCTCCACCGCCGCCGAGGAAACCAAGAATCCGCAGAAGGACGTTCCCTTCGGCATCATCGCCTCGCTGATCGTTTGCACGGTGCTTTACTGCACGGTGGCGCTGGTGCTGACGGGCATCCAGCCCTGGCAGTCGCTGCGCAACGCGGCGCCGGTGGCCAACGCCCTGCACGCCATCGGGCTGGACACGCTAGAGCGCTGGGTGACGCTGGGCGCGCTGACCGGCATGCTCTCGTCGCTCCTGGTCTTTCAACTCGGGCAGGCGCGAGTGTGGTTCGCCATGTCGCGCGACGGCCTGCTGCCCGAGGTTTTTTCGCGCGTGCACCGCCGCTTCCGCACCCCGCACGTCAGCACCTGGGTGGCGGGATTCTTCGTGGCCATTCCCGCCGGCGTTTTCGATATCGGCACGCTCGCCGACTTGTCGAACATCGGAACCCTTTTCGCCTTCCTGCTGGTTTCTCTCGGCGTGCTGGTGCTGCGGCGAAGGCAGCCGGAGCGGCCGCGGGGCTTCCGGGTGCCGTGGGTTCCGGTGCTTCCGATTCTTTCGGTGATCTGCTGCCTGGTGCTGATGACCAGCCTGCCGCTCGAAACCTGGCTGCGCTTTTTCGTCTGGCTGATCATCGGCCTGACCATCTATTTTCTCTATAGCCGCCGGCACAGCGAATTCGCCCGTGACGCGCAGCCGGCGGCCGAAGCGGCGGGATCCCGGACGCCGCACGACGGAGCGGGAAAATGACCCGTCCCGCGCGAAGCAGAAAATCCTGCGCGGCGCCCGCAGTCTTGCTAAGCTGAGCATGATGAGCGCACGTCCTTCCCCAACGAACGAGCCGCCGGGCCGGCGTGAGCAGCTTGCGCCCGCCGCGGTTGCCGCGGCGCTGGTTGCGCTCTGGCTGATCGCTGCCGCCCCTGCATACGCCTGGGGTCCGAGCGCACACCGCCTGGTGAACCGCTGGGCCGTGGATACGCTCCCACCCGAAATCCGCGCCTTCTTCCAGGCAAACCGCGAGTTCCTCGTCGAGCATGCCAACGATCCCGACGCGGCGATGAAAAAGGACAAGCACGAGCGCGAGCTGCACTACATTTATCTCGACAAGTACGGCATGTTCCCCTATCTCAAGCTCCCCCACTCGTTTGACAAGGCTGTCGAGCAGTACGGGTCCGGACGGATTCATCGCGACGGCATGCTGCCGTGGCAGGTGGGCAAGATCAGCTTGCGGCTGACGGAAGCCTTCAAAGCTCAGAACTGGGAAGAGGTCAAGCTGGACGCTGCGCTCTTGGGGCACTACGTGGCCGACGCGCACGACGCGCTTCACACCACGCAGAATTATGACGGCCAGTTAACCGGGCAGACGGGGCTTGCTGACCGGTTTGAGATCCGTTTGGTAGATAAGTTTTCCAGCTTCTTCATGTTTGCGCGGCGTGATGCCACCAAGATCGCCGACCCCACCGAGCACGCTTTCGAAATGGTTCTCGAGTCGAATACCTGGGCTGATCACATCATTCTGGCCGATCGGCAAGCGCTCGAGGGACTCCCGGATTACAACGAAGACTACTACGACCGGTTCTACTCGCAGGTGGGTTCGATCGTGGTGCGGGAGCTCAGCGGCGCGGCGAATGACACCGGTTCGTACTGGTACACCGCCTGGCTGAACGCCGGCCGGCCGGAATTGCCGCACTAAAAGCAGTGACAAGTGGCGAGTGGCAAGTGGCAAGCATGCCTCTTAGTCCCCCTGGCGATTTCCAGCCTCGCCTGCCCTGCGGCCAATTGAGATATGTCTGAGGTGGTTTCCCAAAACAAGTCATTCATCGAGCGCCTGCCGAAGGTTGAGCTGCACCTGCACCTTGAAGGCAGCGTGCGGCCGGAGACTTTGCGCGAGCTGGCGCGGGCGAAAGGAAGCGACACGGGAACCGTCGAAAGCTGGATTGCTCAACGGACGAAATCCGGCTTCCGCTATCGCGATTTTCAGGATTTCATCGAAGCCTTCAAGGCCGCGGCGCTGCTGCTCGAGACGCCTGCGGATTATGCGCTTGCGACGACGCGCCTCATTGAGTGGCTGAAAGAGCAGAACGTTCGCTACACTGAGGTGACTTTTGCCGCGGGGGTGGTGCTCTGGAAGCAGCAGTCGCTCGCGGCGATCTTCGAGGCCGCGGCCGCCGCGGCTGCGGAAGCCGAAGCGCGATGCGGCGTGCGCGTGCGCTGGATTTTTGACGCCATCCGCCAGTTCGGCGCCGAGCACGCGCGCCAGGTGCTGGAATTCGCGGCGCGCTTCCGCCCGCTGGGCGTGGTGGCTATCGGAATCGGCGGCGACGAAAGGCGCGGTGCGGCGGAACTCTTCCCCGACGTTTACCGCGCGGCGCGCGATGCGGGACTGCACACCACCGCGCACGCCGGCGAGACCTGCCCCGCGCAAAGCATTCGCCAGGCGGTGGAACTGCTGGGCGCGGAACGCATCGGGCACGGCCTGGCCGCGGCGCGCGATCCTGAAGTGATGGCGCTCCTGCGCGAGCGCGCGGTCCCGGTGGAGGTCTGCCTTTCGAGCAATGTTTCGACCGGCGTATTGGCGAGCGTGCAAGAACACCCGCTCGACCGGTTTCTTGCCGAAGGTTTGACCGTCACCATCAATTCCGACGATCCAGCGATGTTTGGAACCAGCCTGACGCGCGAGCTGGAGTTGGCGGCGGAAAACTTCTCGCTCGGCCGCGCGCAACTGGTACGATTGCTTGCGAACGCCGCGCGCGCGGCGTTTCTGCCCGAAGCGGAGAAACAGGCGCTGGTTGCCGAGATCGAGCTGGCCGCGGCGGGTTGAAAGACGCGGTCGCTTAAATCGCTTCGCGGCCGACGAAAGATAAAAATGACCCCTCACCCGTCCGTCGTTCGACGGACACCCTCTCCCCTGGGAGAGGGCAGAAGACCAAGATCGGCTTACATCCCTCTCCCCTGGGGAGAGGGTGGTGAGCGGAGCGAACCGGGTGAGGGGTAGTTGCCCGACGCAAGCGTAAGCAGTCCCAGGTGGACAGGACGAGCCGAAAGGTTTAGCGCACCATGCCATCGAGGATTCGCGCCATTTTCTTTGACGCCGGAAACACCCTGGTTTTTCCGCGCCTGGCGGAAATCGCGGCCAAGCTGACCGCGCAAGGGTATCCCGCCACCATCGAAGACTTCCACGCCGCCGAGCGCGCGGGCAAGGCGCGCCTCGACGAATGGCTTTGGCCGCAAATCCGCCGCGGCCAGGTGCCGCGGCAAGTGGATCCCTATTATTGGGGCGAGTACCTGGGGGCGCTGCTCGCGCGCCTGGAAGTGCCGGACTCCGAACGCGGCGAAGTGTTGAACCGCGTGGTGGACTATTTCAAGGACATCACCACGTGGTCGCGGATTCTCGAGGATACGAAGCCCTATCTCGGCGAGTTGCGCCGGCGCGGCTATTATCTGGGCGTCATTTCCAATTCCATCGGCACCATGGAAGAGCAGCTCACGCGATTGGGCCTGGCCGAGTATTTCTCGACCATCCTGGATTCCGCCGTGGTGGGCGTCGAAAAGCCGCACCCGGAGATCTTTGCCATCGCGCTCGGGCACGCGGGTATCGCGGCCTCGGAAGCGATTTTTGTTGGCGATACCTACGCCACGGACGTGGGCGGCGCGCAACTCGCCGGCCTCACCGGCGTCCTGATGGACCATGTGGGCGCTTATCCCCACGCCGACGGCCCGCGCGTCGAGACCTTGCGCGGGCTCGACGGTGTCCTGGAAGGCATGTAGAGACCTTCCCGCGGAACGTCTCTACGTCCACCATCGCGCTGTCCCACGTCTTCTTGCTCGTATTTTCTTAATGGGATTGTTGCCTTGACGCAAGGTCGTACAATCCTAGTGTATGCCGCCTTTCTCGTTCTCTGACATTACCGGCGTCGCGGGTATCGTACTCGCCGTCGTGCTTATGGTGTTGGACAAGGCGGGCAAATTGAAGGGGCATTGGCTCTTCGTTCTGCTCGCTGTTGCGGGGTTTATGACGCTGTTTATTGCCATTGGCAATTCTTGGGTGATGGACGCCCCGCTGCGGTGGAGGGTATGGCGCGGCGCGTTGATGTTTTGTATCGTCGTGCTTACGTATAGCTGCATTGCGCGGTGGATTTCTCCGGTACCACAGACAGCTAAAGAACTGGTCCTGTCACCCGCGATTAAGAAGACGCCTAGTTTTCTTTTCGTCTTCGGTGCTCCGCTGGGAGACAACCGCTCCGCTACATGGTTAATGATCCTGCGACATTACGGCCCAGAATCGGCGTATAACTGCAATGTTAATTTCTACGATGATGACCGCAAAAACATAGAGCACCTATGGTTAGTCAGGCACCCCAATACGCCGTTCTTGCCGCCCGGCCAATTCGATGAGTCTCAAAAAGGGCTGTATGTGGCAGAGGCCGAGGCAGAGGGAGGAGCGAGAAACAATTTCACATGGACTCCTCTCGATCCAAACAGTCAGCATTATACGGTATCGATAAGCTGTCGAGACGGGGTGTTCGTCGAAAAGTGGGAGGTAACCAGAGTCAATGGGACATTACGGGCCAGGATCGTTGTAGAACACGGCGCCGAGTGGGTGAAGAATCATCCCGACGAAAGCCCTCTTGTTTTCAAATGTGAAGACCCGGAATTCGTTAGTACGGTGCTCGCTACAGCGATTCCGACTCAGAGATCGGGAGTGATTACACACCCAGGCTGGAAGCCGAACTATCCGGTTGAGGTACCGATGGCGATTATAGATCCCAACGGAAACGTACAAATCGCATCGGGCATAAGACAACCGGACGGAAGCACGCGCACTGATTTTGGGTGCTGGAACATTCTGACTAAGCATCTCGGAGACAATCCAAAGTAAGGGGGCGATTTTACGCCGCCGTCAGTTCCGGAGCAATGGTGTAGACCCGCTGGCTGAGGGGCGGCCGGCGCCACGGGCTGCCAGGGCCCTGTGGAGCATGACCGGAAAAA
>JAHEKS010000235.1 GCA_024638215.1 Acidobacteriota bacterium
CACGCGCCCGTCGCGGACTTGCACGGTTTCGCCCGGAAGCCCGATGACGCGCTTGATGTAGGATTTCGAAGGGTCCAGCGGAAAACGGAACACCACGATGTCGCCGCGCCGGATGGGCTCGAAACGATAGACGAATTTGTTGATGAAAATCCGCTCGTGATTGGTGAGGCCTGGCATCATGCTGGTGCCTTCCACCTGCACGGGCTGATAAAGAAAGATGATGAAGATGAAAGCGAGCAGGAGGGAAAGGATCAAGTCACGCAGCCAGTAGCGCGTTTCGAAAAACCCGCCCCGGCGCTTTGCCGCGGATGAGTCTCCGCCGCCCGGGGTGCTGGAGTTTTCGCCTGCCTGCATAGCCTCGATGAATTTTATTTTATACCATAATTTGCCGACTCTGCCAATTGCTCTGCACAGCGGCAGTCGTTCAGTCCCCGGCTGGAGCGGCGATGTCCCTGTTGCCGCACGAAAGGAATCGGCGGCGCGCTTGCTTTGAGCAGAGCGAAGGGACGCCGCCGCCGCAGGTCTGATAGAATGACCGGCGAGGGAAACTCGAGTGATTTCCAGAAAGTACGCGCTCATCATTCCGGCGTTGAACGAAGCCGAGGCGATCGGCGAACTGCTGCGGCAGATTCCGCGCGCTCTCTTCGCCCAAATCATCGTGGTGGACAACGGCAGCGTGGACGCCACCGCGACGGTGGCGCGGGAAGCGGGAGCCGAGGTCGTCGCCGAGCCGCGCCGCGGTTACGGGCGGGCCTGCCGAGCCGGCATCGCCGCGCTCCGCCCAGGCACCAGCGCGGTGGTTTTCATGGACGCGGACCTTTCCGACGACCCGATGGACTTGACGCGCCTGGCGCGCCGGTTTGAGAACGATGCGCTCGATCTTGCCATCGGCTCTCGCGTGCTCGGCAGTTGCGAGCCCGGCTCTCTCACCCCGCTGCAGCGCTTCGGCAACTGGCTCACCACGGCGTTGATTCGGTCCATCTGGAAAGTCTCCTTCACCGATCTCGGCCCCATGCGCATGATCGGTTGCGACGCGCTCGAGCGCCTTCGCTTGCGCGACCCGGATTTCGGCTGGAACGTGGAGATGCAGGCCAAGGCGGCGCGGCTGCGTCTGAGGATCGCCGAAATCCCCGTCCAATATCGCAAACGGCGCTTTGGAAAATCGAAGATCTCCGGGACGATTACGGGCAGCGTGCGTGCCGGCGCCAAAATCCTCTGGACGGTCTATCGCTGCTGGCGGAGCGACCTTCAAGAAGACGAAGCGCCCACGCCTCTTCGCGCTTGATGCGAGCGAGCTCTTCCCTACCAGTTTTCCCGTGGCGTGGCCAATTCCCGGCGCATCCGTTGTTGCAATTCGGCTTAAGTTGCGGTAAAAGGTCTGCACTATTCCGGACCGCGATCCACCGGTCACGCCCATAACAGGAGGCAGGATATTCGCCGGCCAAAATTTTTGACCGTTCTTATAGCGGCATTATTTACCGGAAGCTTTTTCTGCGCCCGCGCCCAGGAACCGGCGCAACCGAGCGCAGGTGCGGGCAAGTCGTTGGTGGAAGCTCCGCCCAAATCTGAGGAGAGTCCGTGGTGGGCGCTCGAGCGGCGGATCAGCGTGGGTTTCCAAGTTTCATACGGCCTCGAGAACAATATTCCTCACAACATCTCGCACGTGAACATGATTATCTTCGCGCCGCAGATCGGCTACGCGGTCTGGGATTCGCCGCACTCGCGGCTTCCCATGAACCGCTTCGAAATCCTGAGCGAAGGCGTGGTGGGCAGCGCTTTCCATCCCGGCGGGTATCTGCTGGGCGACACGCTGATGTTCCGGTTCAATTTCAAACCCGTCCACGGGATGATTCCGTTCTTTGACGCCGGCAGCGCGGCGCTGCACACCACGCTCGACAACCAGGCGCCGGAAATTTCGGGGCACACGCAATTCTTTTCCCAGGGCGGGTTTGGCATTCAGCGCTTCGTGCGGCCGGGCCGCGCCCTGGTCTTCGAATACCGCTACTTCCACATGTCGAACGCCGGCATCCAGCAGCCCAACCACGGCTTCAACGGCAGCATGGCCAGCATCGGATTCCGCTGGCTGCTCCGCGCACACCACGGGGCCCGGTGAGCTACCCGATCTAAATATTATTCATTATAGTATTATCCGAAGATGTCTTTGACCTTGTCGCGGACGCGGCGTTGGACGGGCGTGTTTTCGACCTGCAGGCTCCCCAGGAGCGATTCCATCAGATGGCGCTGCTCGCGCGAGAGCCTGGTCGGAATGACCACCGTCACGCTGACGTAGAGATCGCCCTGCCCGCGGCCCTCGAGAATCGGCAGCCCTTTCCCGCGGATGCGGAAGACCGAACCCGTCTGGGTGCCTTCGGGAATGCGCAGCCGCTCAAAGCCGCGCAACGTGGGCACTCTGATTTCCGTGCCGAGCACCGCCTGGGGAATGGAAATCGGAATGGTGCAATAGAGGTCGTTGCCGCGCCGCTCGAAGAAGGGGTGCTCGCGGACGCGCAAGACCACGTAAAGGTCGCCGGGCCCGCCGCCGTGATGTCCCGCGTCGCCTTCGCCGTTGACCAGCAGGCGCATGCCGTCTTCCACGCCGGCGGGGATTTTGATGCTCAGGACTTTCTCCACGCGCGAGCGGCCTTCACCGTTGCACTTCGGGCAAGCCTCGCGAATCACCTGTCCCATGCCGTGGCATTGCGGACAAGTCCGCTGCAAAGTGAAAAATCCCTGCTGGTGGCGGATCTGCCCGCGGCCGCCGCAAGCCGGGCAGGTTTCCGGCTCGCTGCCCTTGCGCGCGCCCCGGCCGCCGCACTCGCCGCACAATTCCCAGCGCGGGATTTTGATTTTGGTGTCGAGGCCGGAAGCGGCTTCTTCGAAGGAAATCTCCAAGTCGTAGCGCAGGTCCGCCCCCTGCGCCGCGCGCGTGCGGCCGCGCCCCCGGGTTCGGCCGAAAATATCTCCGATGCCGAACAAGTCGCCGAAAATATCTTCGAAGTCGGCGAAGATAGTGGAAGAAAAATCGGGCGTGAATCCGCCCGCGCCGCTCACCCCGGCGTGGCCAAAGCGGTCGTAGGCCGCGCGCTTCTGTGAATCAATCAGGACGGAATAAGCCTCGGTGATTTCCTTGAACTTTTCCGACGCTGCTTCCGGGTTGTCCGGATTGCGATCGGGATGGAACTGCATCGCCAGCTTGCGGTAGGCGGACTTGATCTCTTGCTCGCCGGCGTTGCGGCCGAGCCCCAGAACGGCGTAATAATCGCGTTTCTGTGCCAATTCAGGCCTCAGTGCCTCACTTCTTCGCTGCCACGGCCACCTTCACGATGGCCGGCCGCAGCAGGCGGTTTCGCAGGCAGTATCCGCGCTGCAATTCCTCCACAATTTCCTGGTCGTTGTGATCGGCCGAGACGACGGTTTCAACGGCCTGGTGGAAATGCGGATCGAACATCTTCCCTTTGGTTTCGATCGGACTCACGCCGGCGCGTTGCAGGGTGTCCAGCAGTTCGCGGCGGATCAGCTCGACGCCTCGCGCGAACTGCTCGGGGCTGCTCGCGTCGCGGTGCGCGAGCGCGCGGTCAAACCCGTCCAGCACGGGCAATAGGGCGCGAATCAGATCGGCCGTTGCGTGTTGAAGGAAATCTTCCTTCTCGCGCTGGACGCGCTTGCGAAAGTTATCGAGCTCAGCCTGCTTGCGCAGCAGGCGGTCGTAAAGCTCCGCCTTCTCCTTCTTGAGCTTCTCGGTTTCGGAAGCGGCGGCGCTCACCGCAGCCCCGGCAGCGGCCTCCCCTGGGGTGGCCGGCGCGGGCCCTGCTTCCGGCGCGCCATTTTCGGCCGGAGTTTCTTCCTTCACGAACTCAATCGCTTCTGCCTGTGGTTTTTCTCTGGGATCTTCCATATCAATTCGACATTTTTGATCTTGCCCTGTCGGAATTCCGTGCCTTTGAGCCGGCCCCTGAGCCGCCGGTCAATCCTTTAGTTACCGCTCAACAGCTTGCTGCAAAGGTGAGCGACATAATTCACGGTGGTAATGGCACGATCGTATTCCATGCGCATGGGCCCCACGACGCCCAACGCGCCCACGGCGCGGTCGCGGTAGCGATAGGGCGCCATGATCAGCGCGCACTCGTGCATCTCGAGCGTCGGATTCTCCTTGCCGATGAGGATTCGCACCCCCGGCCGCCTGTTGTCGAGGCAGGCGCTGAGGATTTTGACCAGCTTGGCCTTTTCTTCAAAGGTTTCGAGCAACCGTTTGATCTGCTGAACGTTTTCGAAGTCGGCCACATCCAGAAACTTCGCGGTGCCCTCGACAAAGAGAAGGCCGGGAGATTCCTCGGCCAGCGCGCCCCACATCAGAAGCTTGGCGACGTTGGAGAGCAGCTCGTCAAACAATTGCTTCATCTCTTCCATGCGCTTGAAGATTTCCAGGCGAATCGTCCCCAGCGACCAGCCGCGGAACTCCGCGTTCAGATAGTCGGCGGTGCGGTCCAGCTCGCGCTGCGAAACTTCTTCGTCCAGGCGGATGATCCGGTTTTCCACCAGGTCGGGCTTGGAAACGATCAGCGCCAGGATGCGGTGGTCGGGCAACTTGACGAACTTCACATGTTCCAAAAGCTTTTCTTCCAGCGCCGGGCCCAGCACCAGGCCGACGTTGTGCGAGACCTCCGCCAGCACGTGCGAGACTCTGCTCATCAGCCGCTCCGGGTCCAGCTCTTCGGAGGCCAGGTTTTGTTTGATGTAAGCCTCCGTTTCGGGTGACAGTCGCGTGGAGCCGAGAACCCGGTCCACATAAAACCGGTAAGCCCTGTCGGTGGGAACCCGCCCGGCCGATACGTGGGGATGCCTCAGAAAGCCCTGGTCTTCGAGCTCCGCCATGCAGTTGCGAATGGTCGCGGGACTCAGCGCTTCTGGCCACTGGTCGGCGACGGCCTTGGAGCCGACCGGCACACCGCTGGAGATGTATTGGCGGACGACCGTTTCCAGAATCATCTTCTGCCGGGTGTCAAGGTCCTGCTGGTTCCTCATCGTTGGCCTAAGTTGATGAAATTCAACCGATTAGGAACGATTCCTAAAATCATTTTAGCCGCAAGACGAGCCGCTGTCAAGATTCGGCGCGGTCTGGCGCGGTCAGGCCGCATCGCATCTCGTTGGGCGAGGGGTCGCCGCCGTGGTGCCCGCGAATGATCTTGCCGGCAAGCCGCACATCGGGCGGAAGGTTCCTTGATTGCCGTCACCGCCACAAGCTGGGGTTTAGTGAGACTTTGCAGAGGCGTAAGCGCGCGGGATTCCCGGCCATCCTTGCTGGCGCTTGGGGCGTTTGTTATAGTTGGCAGCGCAACTTTCGGTAATCATAGATCGGCTCGGCGTGCAGGCGACGTTGGCTGGCACGAGCCCGCAGGAGGACTGAGTTATGGCTCCGGTCAAGGTTTACAAGAATCTGATTGATGGCGAATGGGTTGAATCATCGAGCGGCCGCACGTTTGAAAACGTGAACCCGGCCAACGAGAAAGAGCTGGTGGGCATTTTTCAGAAATCCAACCAGCAGGACGTGGACGCCGCGGTGGCGGCGGCCAAGGGAGCCTACAAGACGTGGCGGCTGGTGCCGCCACCCAAGCGCGGCGAGATTCTCTTCCGCGCGGCGCGCACGCTGGCGGAGCGCAAAGAAGAGCTGGCCACGCAGATGACGCGCGAAATGGGCAAGATTTTGGACGAAACCCGCGGCGACGTTCAGGAAGCGATTGACATGACCTTCTACATGGCGGGCGAAGGCCGGCGCCTGTTCGGGCAAACCACGCCTTCCGAGCTGCGCAACAAGTTCTGCATGTCCGTGCGCAGCCCCATCGGCGTCTGCTCGCTGATCACCCCGTGGAATTTTCCCATGGCCATTCCATCCTGGAAAGTGATGCCGGCGCTCGTCTGCGGCAACACGGTGGTGATGAAGCCCGCCACGGACACGCCACTCTCGATGTACAACCTGGTTCGCATCCTGGAAGACTCCGGCATCCCGCGCGGCGTGGTGAATTACGTGACCGGCGGCGGAGGCGAAGTCGGCGAGCGGCTGATGACCCACCCTGACGTCCGCGTGGTCTCCTTCACCGGCTCGACCGAAGTCGGCCGCCGCGTTTCGGAGGCCTGCTCGCAGACTTTCAAGCACTCTTGCCTCGAGATGGGCGGCAAGAACGTCATCATGGTTCTGGAGGACGCCAATCTGGATTTGGCGGTGGACGGCGCACTCTGGGGCGGCTTCGGAACCACCGGCCAGCGCTGCACGGCGGCCAGCCGCGTGGTGGTGGACAAGAAAGTTTACAAGGCTTTCATGGACAAATTCGTCGAGCGCGCGCGCTCGCTCAAAGTGGGCAACGGCCTCGAACCCACGGTGCAAATGGGACCGCTGATCAACGAAGGTCAGCTCAAGACCGTGGAAGAATACGTGGAAATCGGCAAGAACGAAGGCGCCGAGCTTCTGACCGGCGGCAAACGCCTGACGGGCGGCGAGTACGATGGCGGCCATTTCTATGCGCCGACGATCTTCGGCGATTGCGATCCCAAGATGCGCGTTGCACAGGAGGAAATTTTCGGCCCGGTGGTCAGCGTGATCCCCTGCGACGGGCTCGATGAAGCGATCGAAATCGGCAACGGCGTGATTTACGGCCTGTCTTCTTCACTTTATACCCGTAATGTCAACAATGCCTTCAAGGCAATGCGGGATATGGAAACGGGCATCTTCTACGTCAACGCGCCGACCATCGGGGCGGAGACGCACCTGCCCTTCGGTGGCACCAAGCAGACGGGCAACGGCCACCGCGAGGCCTCAACCGCCGCGCTGGATTTCTATTCGGAGTGGAAATCGGTTTACGTGGACTACAGCGACTCCCTCCAGCGAGCGCAGATTGACGCGTAGGGCGAACGGCAGCGCGATATTGCCCGGAGTGTTGTGAAAGCCGAAGGCCGGGGATGCCCGCGAGGACCTATGTTCCGGTCTGAACTGGCAGAGTAAGAATCAGCGCCGGTTGGGAGTGCTGGCTGAGGCGGTGCCTGAAGATGTTGCAGCGGGTGGAGCGGAGCGGGCGCTTCCCACCACGCTGGGATCGGCTTCTTCAGGAAGCGGGTGAGGGCCGAGTCCGAGTTTCATCAACGCCTTGGCTTCGGGCAGGCCGGTCACTTGAAAGCCGTTGGCCTGCTGAAAGGCCCGCATGGCAGCGCGGGTCGCGTCGTCCCACTTTCCGGTGGCCTCCTGTTTCAGATAGCCTTCCCGGATCAGGGCTTGCTGGATTTCCGCTATACGGCCTGGGTCAGGGCGCATTCTGGCCAGCCGGTAGCGGTAGCTTGAGCGGCGCCGCCTGGCGTAGCGATGTCTCGACGACCTGTGCCGCACCGTATGCTTTGTAACGCGCTTCGCTGCCGGTTTTTTGCTTGTTTTGGCGGGTTCAGAAGCGGCGCTGGTGAGCGGAAGCAGGCATATTGCGGCGACCAAAACGACGAGCCATCCCACCCAATGCTTTTGAGACCTTCTCACCACGCTATCCTTGAACTCTCACGGAAGGCGGTCCGCGAGATAAAGGGTCGCAAACTTCCGCCGATCGCGGCGTGCGATCAACAGTAGCACATCC
>JAHEKS010000236.1 GCA_024638215.1 Acidobacteriota bacterium
TGCGGGCGTTGGACCCCTGGACCGTCGAGCACACGCCTTCCACAGAAACGCTTTCGCCCTCGCCGAACTTCCAGCCCTGCGGCTTGCGAATGGAGAAGATGCGTTGCTCGCGCGCTTCGCGAACCTTCACAATCGGACAGGTAGTCTCAACGATTCCGCTGAACACTTGGAACTCCAGTCAATGCTTGTCGAGGAAGGACCTGATTCGGGGCGAGTAAGCGTGGCACATCAGAGGCCTGCGCCGCAGACACACGCGTCCTTCGCGTGTCCCGCCGCGGCAGCCCTCAGGCAAGTTGCCGCCTTGACCTTCTTCCATCCGGACTTTACCGTCGGCCCCGGAATCTCACCGGATCGTGGGAGCTCAAGAACAGTGGCAAGCACTCAGTGGCAAGTGGCAAGAACCTGCCTAGTGCACGTTCTCTTCACTTATCACTCGTCACTGTCTTTCAGTCCCTCGCGGGCTTTACCGCCGATCGGGAATTGGGAAGCGAGCTTCCCTCACCCTGCCCCGAAGGTCTCTTTCCAAACACGTAATTGTAGCACTTTCTCTTCCAATCCCTCAAGCGACGCACCGAAGCCTCAGCGCCGGTTCGTTTGGGTTCGTTCCTGCGCGTTTGTGACCACAAGCCACGTAGAATCAATAAGTTAGTTTTGGCGCCGCCGACAAATAATGGATTGTTTTGATCAATTTATTTTCCCCTGCCGACCGACGTGAAACCCGCGGCTGGCGCGGCCGCGAGCGCTTGTGGGCCCTCGTGCGGAAAGAGCCATTTTCCGGGGCGCCGCCCCGCTGATTCTAAAGAACTTTCCGGCTCGCGTTCGGCTTCTTTCGTGCATTTGCAACGCCTCGGAACTGTGTCATTCCGCGCAGGGTGCCCTGGTCATCAAGCGCCTCCGGCACGCTCCCTGCTATTTCCGTGGCTATACGCTACCTCTCTAGCCCACACGAGTGTCCTCGGGATGTCAAGCTCTTTCTGCGCAATATGGACGGACATCCTGTCGAGAAGTGCACGCAGGGGCTAGACCCTGGATAGGTCTTGGGAGCGAAAGTCAACTGCGGGGGAGATTATCGGCCGGCGGAAAAAGGAAAGGCGTTCGCCTACAGATGCGGCACACGGCGCGCCTGAATTTCCCCGAGGTGCTTCCGGAGCCGCTCGAGGACTTCTCGTTCCTTGCCTTCAGAGATCTCGTGCTCGATTTCGTGCAGCGCAAAGTGGATGATGTCGTGGTGGTGGAGCTCCTGCTCGCCCAGTTGATTGCTGAACTTCAACCAGAGCCTGTGAAGTTCCTCGACTTCCTTGGGTGTCAGGTGGGGAGCGTGCGGCCCCAGGTAGAAGATATGCTCAACTCCGGCGGGATTGTAGATTTCTAGGGACAACTGGGGCTTGGGGTCGGGCAGGTGCTCCCAGGCCAGCCCGGCAAGGCGCGCTTCTTCCGTCACCGGCATTTTGGAGGAACTTCCCAAGATAACGGCGGAGGCCTCAAGGTTCTGGGCGGTGCGCAGCACGCCGTCCCAGACTTCGTTTGCTGCCGCCACCGCCAGGTGGATGGGCTTGCCCTTCTTCTCCGCCAGTCCCAGCGCACGTGTAAAGAGCTCCTGCTCCTTGAAGGTGAAGAGCTGATCGGGGTCGAGGTCGTGCTCTCCCGACCCGCCGCGGTGCAGCAAGCGGATGTGCATAACCACGACATCAATCTTTTCGGGATCAACCCGGTCCAGAATGGACGCCAAAGGATAGAGCGTATTGTAATCGCGGACCATGACCGTGATATTTCCCGGACGGACTCCCACCGACTGAGGCGTAATCTCTTCGCCAGGCGCAAGGTGGAATTGGTCGAGCTCGGCGTGCTCAGTGCCGCGCTTTCGCGTGATGTGTTCGGAAACTGTGAAAATGAGGAAGAAGAACAGGGTGAAGCTGACGCCGGCGATGGTGGCAATCTCTTTCGTGAAGAGATTGATGATCGCCGTCGCGAACAGCGTCAGAGTGATCAAGCCCAAGCCGATGGGAAGGTCCAGGCCGTCCAACTTGAGATTCAGCGGCACGCGGAATTCGCGCGGTCCGGCCTGCTTGAAGCGCAGAACCACCACCCCCAGCCCCTTCATCGCAAAGCTCCAAATCACGCCGAAGGCGTAGGCCTCGCCCAGGAGGATGACGTCACCCCGGCTCAGGATGATGGTGAGCAATTGCATGAAGACGATAAGGTTGAGAATGCGGTGTGAGGTCCCAAACCGCGGGTGAGGATGGCGAAACCACTGCGTCATCACTCCGTCTTCGGAGAGCCGGTTCAGCACCCCGTTGGACCCTACGATGGCCGTATTGACCGCGCCGGACAGGATCATGATTCCCA
Source organism: Acidobacteriota bacterium (assembly GCA_024638215.1). Classification (GTDB taxonomy): domain Bacteria; phylum Acidobacteriota; class Terriglobia; order UBA7540; family UBA7540; genus JAHEKS01. The sequence goes on from JAHEKS010000236.1 coordinate 2,347, forward strand.
CGAGCACCACGAAGGCGTGGAAGGCAAGACGCAGCGGGAACGGGCCAACGACACTCATGGCCAAGCCGGAAATCAGGTTGTCCTTGTAGCCGGCGCGCACCGCCGGATTCGGAATAATCATGAAGGCGAAAAAGGACACCAGCGAGGTGAAAACCATGCTGAAAATGAAAACGATGAAAGCTGTCCTTTTCAGGTTCGGCAGCTTGGGATGTTCGATCTCACGATAGACCTGGGCCAGCGTTTCCAAGCCGCTCATCGCCAGGACGGAGTGGCCAAAGGCGACGAGGATTCCAATCACCCCGATCACTTCCGGCAGGTGGCTCGACAGCAGCCAGCCCTCGGCGTCCTTGGAAAAGTGGAGGTTGGAGGGGCTGGGCCAGGGCGGCAGGTGGCGCAATTCGGGATGAACGTATAAAGTCCAACCGCACCAGGCGATCATCAGCACCGCCAGGGCGGTGGTGAACTTCATGATGTGAACGGCTTTCTCGCTCGATTCCTCGATCCCCTTGGTGTTTTCCCACCAGAAATAGAGCGTGACCAGGCTGGCAAACATCGCCGCCGTGAGGTTGGTCGGCAAAACATATTCGATATGAACGAAGTGGAAAATCTCGTTGATGAAACCCACCAGATATTGCCCGGCCGACACTCCGCTGATCGGGCCGGTCAGGATGTAATCGAACATCAAGGCGGAGACGGAAATCTTGGCCAGCGTCCCGCCCATGCCTTCCTTGACCACGCGGTAGACGCCGCCGCGCACAAACATGCTGCAGCTCTCGACGTACATCTGCGCCACGGCATAGGCGAAGAGCATCACGGCCAGGATGTACCAGGGCGCCGAGGCTCCGACGGCTTTTTCCGCGATGCCGCCCGCATAGAAGGCCGATGAACCAAGGTCGTTCAGGACGACGGCGGCGGCATCCCAAAAGGAAATGAAGGTGAGCATCGCCGTGGTGGCCACCAGCACCCGCGGCAGGCCGCCCGGCCCTTTGAGAGGAGGTCTGTTTTCGGAGGAGTTTCGTGCCATAGACGGTTCAAGGGCAAATCTTGGCGAAGGAACCGGTCCGACAAGCGAATTCTAAGCGGATTTCCAAGGCCACAGCGCGAAGAATTGTCGCACAGAACTCGCACCTGTGGTCAAAGTTTTTCTGGCCCGCGGTATAATATGATTCTCCCTTCGAGGAAACGCTCCGCAACGAGCCAAGTGCTTGCTTTTCATTCGATTCGCGCCGTCACTGGCCGGCCCTCGTCGGGGACTTTGATGGAGAGAATGTTTTTATCGCTGTCATAAAACCAGCCGCGTGCGGCCTTCTCGAACTCTTGCTGGGTCACCTGTGCCCCCAGTGCGTTCCCATCCACCTTCACCGAGGTGGGGCGGTTGCGCTGCGCGTGAATCGCAAAAACCATGGAGCGGGGCGGCGGCGTGTAGGATCCCTGCCGCGCCGAGACCTCGACGGTTATTCCTTGCGCGCTCCTCGAAACGCCGACCTTCTCCGTCAGCGATTTTCCTTCCCGGTAATCGAAGCTTAGCCCGTCGTCTTCGTAATACAGCCGCGAGGAGTCCTCGCCGGGATAGATCTGAAAGGTGAGCGGGTTGATCGGCGCCTCGTCTGTGTACTGCACAACCTGCTGGGTGGGGATGATCGCTCCGGCGCGGACAAAAATCGGAATGCTGTTGATCGGCGCATCCACGGTGATTTCTTCCGGACCCATGGTCGGCCGGCCCGTCCAATAATCGTACCAGGCGCCCTTCGGCAGGTAGACTCTCCATTTCCACTCGCCTTGCTTGGTGACGGGCGCTGCGAGCAGGTCGTCGCCGAACAGAAACTCCTCGTTTTGGCCCACGGCTTTTTGATCGTCGGGATAATCCAGCAGCAAGGCCCGCATGACGGGCAGGCCGGTCTCCGCACTCTCGTGGAATGCGTTATAGATGTAGGGAAGCAGATGATACCGCAGCTCGATGGAGCGGCGGTTGATGTCCGTCATGCGATTGCCGTAGGACCACGGCTCCTGAGGGCGGCTGCCGAGCTCCGTGTGCGTGCGGCAGTAAGGGTAGAAGACTCCGGCTTGCAGCCAGCGGGTGTAAAGCTCCAGCGTAGCGCTCTTCGCGAACCCGCCGATGTCCGCGCCGACCAGCGTCAGCCCGGAGAGCCCCATGTTCATCAGCTCCGGAAGGCTGATGCCCAGATGTTCCCAGGTGCTGGAGTTGTCGCCGGTCCATACGGCCGCGTAACGCTGGCCGCCGGCGTAGGTGTCGCGCGTAATGACGAGCGGCCGCTCGTTGGGCTGGATCTTCAGCATCCCGTCGTGCGTGGCGCGGGACATTTCCATGCCATAAACGTTGTGGACTTTCGCCTGCGGGCTGTGCAGCCCGTGATCGTAGAACACGGCGTCGAGCGGCATGGTTCTGGTGGGAGAAAAGACGGCCGGCTCGTTCATGTCGTTCCAGAAGCCCGCGACGCCGTCCGACATCAGTCCCTTGTAAAGCGAGCCCCACCACGTGCGCACCTTCTCTTCGGTGAAGTCCGGCCAGGCGCTCAAGCCCGGCCAGACGTTGCCGGTGAAAACTTTGCCGTCCGGCATCTTGACGAAGTCATCGCCCGCCAAGCCCTGCTGATAGACCCAGTAATTCGGGTCAACCTTCACGCCCGGATCAACGATGGTGACGATGCGAAATCCTTCCTTACGCAGATCGGCGATCATGCCCGCGGGATCGGGGAAGCGGGACTTGTTCCAGGTGAAGACGCGATAGCCGTCCATATAATGAATGTCCAGGAACAAGGCGTCGCAGGGGATGTGCAGCTCGCGAAAACTGTTGGCGATCCACCGTACTTGCTTGTCGGGGTAGTAGCTGTAGCGGGATTGATGATAGCCGATCGCCCAGCGGGCGGGCAGCGGCATGCGGCCGACCAGCTCGGTAAAGCGCTCGATCACCGTCTTGGGGTCGGGGCCGTAGAAAAAGTAATAGTTCATCTCGCCGTTTTCGGCGCCGAAGGAATAGCGGTCGCGCGAATCAGCTCCCATATCGAAGGTCGAGCGCCAGGTGTTGTCGAAGAAAATGCCGTAGGCGCGGCCGTCGCGCAGGCCGATGAAAAAAGGTATGGTGACGTAGAGCGGGTCGGTGGTCGGGCCCCAACCGTAGGCGTCGGTGTTCCAGTTGACGTACGTGTAGCCGCGCTTGTCGAGGTTGTCGCCCTTCTCGCCCAGGCCGAAATAATGCTCGTCGTCCGGCAGCCATTTCCAGCAGCGGACCTGATGGCCGTCCCAGCCCATTCCCAGGTCGGGATCGTCTTTCGAGATCAGCCGGCCGCTGCGGTCGTAGAAAGCCAGCCGGAAAGGCGAAAGCTGAGCGTGGATTTCGAGTTCGGAAGTGCGGATGATGCTCTCGTCTTTGCCGCCCGAAAAATCCACGGAAGTTTGCGGCCAATCGGTCTTGACCACGGCGTAGGAATAATCGGGCCCGGGTGTGCCGCGGGTCATGCGGACTCGCACCAGGTCAGGCGCCAGCACGGTAACCGTCACCTCCGCTTGGGAACTGCTGAAGGTGATCTGGTTGGCTTCAGGCGCTGAAGCGGTCACCGCGCCGATGCTTTCCCAGGCGGCGGGAAGCGGAAGGGCAACCGCGACCAACAATACGGCAACGTAAAATGAGCGGCGAATGATTTTTTTCATAATCACAAACCTCTTTGATGGCGCTATCCGGATGATGGATTCTTCCGTTGCGCGATGATAATGCCTGGCGACATGCAACCGTTCTTGAAAACAGCCCCTCCCAGTTTGAAAAACCTGGCGCCAAAAGTCAATCAAACGCTGGGCGGGGAATTGCATCCAACCTAAGACGAGGACAAGCCGGAATGGCTCGACTGAAAATCAGGAGGTTTCTGGGATGGGCCCTGGCCGGAACGGCTTGCTGGCTGATGGCCGGGGCCGTTGCCAGCGCGGCGCGATCTCCGTCTCACTCGAGCCAGCCTCCCTCGGACCCCGTCGCCGCGGCGGTGGACGATTTTTACAATCTTCAATTTGATGCCGCCGAGAAGGGACTGGACGCATGGCTTGAGGCTCGCCCGAATGGCCTGCGGGCCCTCAGCTATCGCGCGCGGGTTTCCTTGCAGCGCGAAATGCTGCGCCGCGAACTGCTTGAGGCGCGGGCGTACGGGGAAAATGGCGACGCGTTCCGTCCGGGCGGGTCTCCGGCCGGAGCCCCGTTGCGTTACGAGATATTCGGCTTTCTGGAAAGGCTTGATGCGGCCGCGCAAACGAGGCTGAAGCAAAACCCGGGCGACGAAGACGCGCTGTACTGGATCGGCGCCTCACACGTCACACGGGCCATCTATTACCTCACGCTTGAGAGATCCAGCCTGCAGGCGCTCGGCGAAGCCAAGGAAGCGCAGAAATACAACACCCGGTTGCTGCGGCTTCATCCTGACTGCGCCGACGCGTACATGGTCATTGGCACTTACGATTATGTTGTCGGCAGCCTGCCCTGGTACACCAAAGTCTTGGCGGCGCTGATCGGTTATCACGGCGACCGCGCGCGAGGCTTGGAAGAACTCAAGCGCGCCGCCGACGACGGCTACTGGGCTCGCACCGACGCGGAAACCTTGCTTTCCATTCTCTACTTTCGCGAAAAGAGATACGCGAATGCGATTGGAATTCTGGAAAATCTCAAGCAGGCTTACCCGAGGAACTTTGTGGTCCCTCAGGAAATCGCCCGCGGCCGTAAGGCCCAGAGCGATTGGCGCTCCGCGGCGAGAGAATACGACGACATGATCCAGAAACACGAATCGGGCGCGCCGGGCTTCACGCAAATGCCCGCGGCGAAAATCTACTATCAGGCAGGGCAGGTTTATGCTCATCTGGGCGAAACCGAGGAGGCCTTGCGCGATTTCCTGAAGGCGGCCGCGCTTCCGGAGGGCAACATCTTTGTCTATCGTTCCGAACTGGCCGCAGCGGCAATCGAGATGAAGCAGAATCACGGCACCGAGGCCCGTGCCCGTTACGAACGCGTGGCGCGCGCCGTCCCCAATACCGGCGAGGGCCGCACCGCCGCCCAGGCGCTGAAAAGTTTCACTTCCAATACCGGTTCCCGCTGACCGGACGCGTTCAGAACGGAGCATTCGGGTTGAGCGGCGACTTTTCCTGGCATAAAATGGGCGGCGTCGAGTCGCGCGCCCGCGCGCGCAGCACTCCCCGCTTCGGAACCGCACCCGAGGTCACGGCGTGGAATCGGCCTTCGAATTCACATCGCTGGTCGCCGCCAAGC
>JAHEKS010000237.1:0-4415 GCA_024638215.1 Acidobacteriota bacterium
AGCTGAACAGGTCCGTCCGCGCGTCAAGCTCTTCGCCTCGCGCCTGCTCGGGAGACATGTAGGCCACCGTCCCCATCACCACGCCGGGACTGGTCAACTGATCAGGCTCGATCGAGGCGGTTGCCCGCGCTGTAGCGGCGATGTCCTCGCCGCCCTGTAGGGGCGCCCCTTGTGGGCGCCCTCGGGCGGACACAAGGCTCGCCGCTACGGTCAATTTCGCCAGACCAAAATCGAGGACCTTCGCTTGGCCGCGCGTCGTCACGAAAATATTCGCCGGCTAGATGTCGCGATGCACGATGCCCTTCGCATGGGCGGCATCCAACGCGTCGGCGATTTGGATTGCCAAGTCGAGCAGTTGATCAACCGGCACGGGCCGGGGCCGTGCCCCCTCACCCGGCCCTGCGTGCCACCCTCTCCCCAGGGGAGAGGGGCCGGGGGTGAGGGGTTGTGCCAATCGTTGTTTGAGGGTTTGCCCTTTCAGTAATTCCATGACGATGAAGTGCTGGCCCTCGTGTTCATCAATGTCGTGAATCGTGCAAATATTGGGGTGATTGAGCGCCGAGGCCGCGCGTGCTTCACGCTTGAATCGTTCCAGGGCGACAGGTTGAACTGTAGCGCGGCTCTATGTGCCGCGTCTTCGGGTTGCCGGTCCCTTCCTTGGTCAGGGCGAGCTCCGACCGGCGGTACGGCCAGAAACTTGAGCGCCACATCGCGGTCCAGCCGCTCGTCATGAGCGCGATACACCACACCCATGCCTCCGCCACCGAGCTTTTCCAGGATGCGATAGTGGGAAACGGTTTCGCCGGTGGCGATCACAGTTCGGCCACCTCGCTGCGCACAATGAAGGGAACGTCGGGTGCAATTATGCTAGGCCTTAATGCCGTGCAAGTCAATGTGGCATAAGGTCACGGGCTTTTGCGAGGCTCGAGGGCCCAACGGGCGGCGCGTCAGCTAACGAGCACCGGCACGCAGGCCTGCGGTACGGCAGTTGCGCCCCAGCGCCGGATGCTCGGTTCCTGCAATTTGTTCTTGATCGTCGCGCCGGGCCATGATAGGCTATAATAATGAGCTATATAACGCGATCGGGCGAGCGCACCTCCGTGCCGGCCCGGGTATCGTGCGGGCGCCGGGAGCGTGGCGCGGCCGGCGCCCAGCGAACCCATCGCTGGAACACGTGTGAGGCTCGTCATCGCCAGTGTTTATGCGGGTTCCAGGCAAGTGGGGCGGCGGAAAAGGGCAAAGAAAGGGCGTTTTTTTTGCGAGCCAAGCCACTATCTCATTGAAAACAGGAGACCCGTTATCAGTTTGGACGCGCAAAATGGGCAGATCGAACCGCCAACGAACTCCCCTCGAACCCACGACGAAGCCACCTCCCGCACCCGGCGCGCAAGCGTGATAGCATCCCAAACCGAGGAAAGACCGGAGAGGCAAATATGAAAATTGCGATCACCGGGGCGCGAGGATTGTTCGGCTACGGACTGACTGAAGTTTTCAGCGCGCGCCATTCCGTCACGGACCTCGGGCACCAGGACGCCGACATCACGCGCCCGGAAGAGTTGCGCGCCGTCTTTACCAAGATTGGTCCGGACGTCGTCATTCATCCCGCTGCGATTCCCGACCTCGACATCTGCGAAGCTGATCCCGACCGTGCGTTTCTGGTCAACGTCACCGGGACGCGCAACGTGGCGGACGCGGCGCGCGATGTCGGCGCGGCGGTGGCTTACATTTCCACCGACGCGGTCTTCGACGGCAAGAAGCGCACGCCCTACACGGAATCCGATCCGACGCTTCCCGTGACGGTTTACGGCCGAACCAAACTGCTGGCGGAAGGCATCGTGCGCGAAGCGGCGGAGTATTGGGTCTTTCGCGTTTCGGTGCTGTTCGGCCCGGGCAAGGCGAATTTCGTCGAAAAGGGCTTGAACAAAATCGCCGCAGGCGAGGAGTGGATCGTTGCGGCGGACCAGTTGGGCTCAGCGACGTACACGCTGGACGCAGCGGAAAAAATCCGCGAAGTCGTCGAAGCGCGGCGGCACGGGCTCTATCACCTCGCGAACCAGGGCGCGTGCACGCGGCTGGAATTGGCGCGGCGCGCGGCGGAATTGGCGCGGCTTGATGCCGGCAGGGTCGTCGGCAAACCGTCGCGCGAAATGGGCCGCCGGGCCGTGCGGCTGGAATACGCGGTGATGGAGATGCGCGCCCTCCAGCAAGCCGGCTTCGCGCCGCCGCGCCCCTGGCAGGACGCTTTGGAAGAATACATCCGAACGCTCCAGCTTCCCGCGCGCAAGGATTGAGCGCCCGCAGGCGATGGCGGCACACGGTGCAGCTTCATACACCGGTGGAACGGTTTTCCAGGTTGGCGATGAGGAGCGCGAAGGGCAAACAGCGGGGCTGAAGTTCTCGTCACACGGATTTGGATGAACCGACGGCGCCGAGCACTGTCCGCAAGCGGCCCCAGAGGTCTTGCATCAGGCGATTGCGGGGGACGTGCGGAAGGCAGTGCCGTTCAACGACTTCCAGGGTTTGAGCGTCGGTGAGCTCGCCGGTGATGACCAGAACCCGGCCCACCAGGCTGGGGCGAATCTCCTGGATTTGTGCGACGACCTGTTCGGCGGGCAGGTTGGAACAGCGGAGATCGAGAAGCACGGCGTCGAATTTCTCGCGGCTGAGCATCGCCAGCGCCTGCTTGCCGCTGTAAGCGATGTCGCCTTCACATCCCACCCCTGCCAGCAGCACGTACAGGACGTTACGAATCGCCGCGTCGTCTTCGACGATCAAGACCTTTCGGTTCTGGCTGGCTGGGCTCATCGGACGCTCCACGAGCGCGAATGTGAGGGTGTTAGCAACCTCGCGGCGAACCTCAGACCTACCGTGCGGTAGGTTCCTAGAACCTTATAGAGCCAAAAAACGCGTTTGTCAAGTCAGCAATAGGTAACGTGACTTGCACTAACTTCAATCCCTGCCGCAAATTCTTGTATCGCTGCTCGCACCGCCGAAGCGGGCACAGGTGAGGCGGCAGAGACTTGCCCGGCTCGCTCGATCGGCGGGGCATTTCAAGATCCCGCGAACGCAAACTCCTGGTCGTGGCCGGGCAGGATTCGCCCGGCGCGCGACAAGATTTGTTTGCGGTCAGCCTCGAACAGCTTCCGATTGACCGGAATCATGGTGAGGATATCGGCATCGTGGTCACGGCTCAGCAGGGCGTCGCCGGCAACGAAGGTCGGCTGCTCGGAGTTCTCGACGATGATCGACAAGTGGCCGGGCACGTGCCCGCACGTGACCAGGCCCTGCAATCCCTCGGGCAGGGCGTGGTTTTCGGTCCAGCGGAATTGCGAGCACGAGCCCAGGCGCTTGGGATCCCACCAGCGCAGCGCAATCTTGCGCAGTTTTTCCATGTGCGTCTGCGAGCGGTCGTAGTCGTGCGTTTCGGGATAGTACTTCAGCGCCAGCTTTTCCCAATTCTGGTTGTCTTGCAGGTCGGAATAGAGCGCCATCGCCCAGTCGTAGCCCTGCTGCGAGGCGTAAATCTCGCTGCCTGGAAACAGCGAGTTGTTCAGCACGTGGTCCACGTGGAAATGGGTGATGATGATGCTGCGGATGTCCTGCGGATGCAGCCCGCAACCCTCGAGGGCCTTCGAAATCAAATGGGCCTCGTGGGGCATGCCGGTATCCACGAGTACGTGATACCCGGCGTTCGAAAGCAGGACGCACGACGCCCCACGCCAACTTCCGGGCAATAATACGCGTGCCTGCCAACTTGCCGATCGGTCCGATCTCATGGGGTGCAACCTGGTTCTCATTGTAGCAGCTAGCACCTCGGCGGCCAATGGCCACGAGCGGACCGGCCGCAGGTTTCAGACCTGCTCTTGCATGCGTCTGCCTTCGCTGGACTTCTTGCGGCCGCCTGCCGCCGTTTCGTTTGCCGCTTCTGCTGCGAGGCGACTTCAAGCTGCTTGCGGACCGCCTGGCAGAGGCGATCCCTGAGGCAATTCGCGTCCGTACGGGGAGTGCTTTGGTTGACAAGAACAAAATCCATCTGGTAAGCTCAACTCATTGTAGATGCTGGCAATTCGCGGGTTTCGCGGCCCGCGGTGAAAGCAGGGAAGTCCCCGTTGAGGGGCGACGCGAGGGGCAATGAAAGCAGCAACAAACCGTCTGGCGGTTTCTTTCGGGTGGGGCCTGGTTTTGGTCACGTTCTTCAGCGCGGGTTCCTACGCGCAACAGGCGCAGGCCGGACCGGCGCAGACTTCCACGTTGCAGATCGGCGAGTCCTCAAGTTCCACCGTTTCTCCCCCCGCCTTACCTCAGATGCAACAATCGAGCCTGCCGCTCGATTACGTGATCGGGCCGGAAGACGTCTTGGAGATCAGCGTCTTCGATGTACCCGAACTTTCCAAGCTTACGGTGCGGGTGTCGAA
>JAHEKS010000237.1:4425-7573 GCA_024638215.1 Acidobacteriota bacterium
CGGCACGATTCCGCTGCCTCTTCTGGGCGATGTAAAAGCGGCCGGCCTCACTCCGCAGCAGCTTCGCGACGCCCTGGAGAAGAATTGGGGGAAGACCTACCTTGAAAATCCCCACGTCATGGTTTTCGTCAAGGAATTTCACGCCCAGCCGGTTTCGGTGGTGGGAGCGGTTGAAAAACCGGGGCTCTACCAGTTGACCGGACCGCGCACGCTGATTGAAGTGATTTCCCTGGCAGGCGGATTCTCGCGAATCGGTGTCGCCCCCGGGCGGTATCTCTACGTAAGCCGAAGGTCAGGTTTTGGCAGCCTCGCCCCCGCCGAAGGCATGCGGCTGGTGGCGCCCGACAAGCTGGAGATCAATATCGACCGATTGCTTTATTCTCGCGACAATGCGCTGAATATCCCCATCGTGCCGCAAGACATCATCACCGTGTCAAAGGCCGAGATCGTCTACGTGGTCGGAGCGGTTAAGAAGTCCGGAGGCTTTGTTCTCGGGGACAAGCAGCAGTTAACCGTTTTGCAGGCCCTGGCGCTCGCCGAGGGGCTTACCTCCACTGCCGCCAAGGGTGATGCAAAAATCATTCACTCCAGTGACGACGGCAAACGGACGGAAGTTTCCCTCAACTTGGCGAATATACTCAAAGGCAAGGACGTTGATCCTGAACTGAGCGCGAACGATATTCTATTCGTACCGGACAGCGCGGCGAGATCCGCAGCCAAAAGGACCATTGATACAGCCATCGCCTTGGCGACCGGCGTTGCCATTTGGCGTCTATAGCTGTTCAATCTAATCCAGGCCGCAAGGAGTCCCGTGGATAAGAACGAGGGTCAAGGCGAGGTACACATTGACGCGCTCGCCAGGCGCGATATGCAGTCGCTTCAGTCCCCGGATATCGCCCTGGGGGTTACGGCCGAGGAGAGCCGCGACTTCCTCGATTACTGGCACATCATCGTCAAGCGCCGCTGGGAGGTTCTGATCTGCTTCCTGGCAGTGTTTTGCACGGTGGCGATTGCGACGTTCAAAGAAAAGCCCGTCTATGCCGGCCGGGCCCTGGTGGAGATCAACCCTGAACCGCCGAATGTCCTGAACTTCAAAGAAGTCCTTCAGCTCGACACCACGGACGTGGACAGTTACCGCGAGACCCAATACCGGATTCTGCAGAGCCGCACGCTGGCGGAGCGGGTGGTCAAGGATCTGCAGTTGTACCGCAATCCGGAGTTCTACCGCTCGCAAAGACTCTTCGGGCTCATCGAGAGCAACCCTGATCACATCCCCTCGGCGTCCGACCCGCAGCCGATCGATACTTCTTCCGCGGCCTTTGTGAACAGCGTCAAGCACTTCCAGGCCTCGGTTGATATCTCACCCGTCTGGCGAAGCAATCTAGTAGAAGTCACGTTCTATTCCTATGACCCGCGGCTGGCCGCGCGCGTGACCAACCAGTTGGTGACGGACTATATCGATCAGAATCTGCAAGTGAAATGGGATGAAACGATGAAGGCTTCCGACTGGCTGCAGCGCAAGCTGCAGGACCTCAAGGTGAATTTGGAGAAATCCGAAGACGCCATGCAGGCGTATGCGCAAGCCAACAACATCATGTTCATCGCGGAAAAGCAGAATCTGGTCAACGCGCGCCTGGAGCAACTGCAAACGGAGTACACCAAGGCGCAGGCGGACCGGATGGCCACAGAGGCCCAAGCCAGCCTGGTACGAAGCGGCAGGGTCCAGGATTTGCCCGGAGTCCTGTCGAACCTTCTCATTCAAAACCTGGAGGAGAAGCTGGCGGAGTTGCAACGCCAGTACTCGGACCTGACGGCCACCGTCAAGCCCGATTATCCCCGCGCGGTTCAACTGAAGCGCCAGATGGACACCGTGCAGGCGAACCTGGACCGGCAGAAGAAGGCTTTGGCGCAAAACATTCTGGATGATTACAAATCCGCCGTGACCCGGGAAAACTTCCTGGCGGCCGCCCTCGATCAGCAAAAGAAGGAAGTCAACGCGGTGGCTGAGAAGACCATCGCCTACAATATTTTGAAAAGGGAAGTGGATACCAACCGGCAATTGTATGACGGCCTGCTGCAGAGGCTGAAAGAAGCCCAGGTTTCGGCCGGATTGAAAGCGAGCAATATTCGCGTTGTGGATGCCGCCGATCCGCCGAAGGGCCCCGTCAAGCCGCAAATCCTGCTGAACCTCGCCACCGGGGTCTTGTTGGGACTGGCGCTCGGCATCGGACTGGCGTTCCTCAGGGATCACCTGGACAGGACCTTGAAGACGCCGGACGAGATCGAGAAACTCTTGCGGCTGCCTTCGTTGGGCATCTTGCCGGAATTCGGGTTTGATCGAGCCAAGGGGTCTTCGGCGAAGGCGATTACTTCAGGGGCAGGGCAGGAATCCATCATTCGCGCGGGGGGCATCCAGACGACTCCCCAGGCGGTCGAGGCCTTTCGCTCCCTGCGCACCTCGGTCCTGCTTTCCGCGAGCCCGATTCCCCGCACGCTCTTGATTACCAGCGCGCTGCCGGGCGAGGGCAAAACCACCACCACCTTGAATCTGGGGGCCACGCTGGCCAGCCTGGGCAGCAAGGTGCTGGTGATTGATTGTGACATGCGCCGGCCGGCCTGCCACAAGGCCGCCGGGGTCCAGAACAAGCTGGGTTTTGTGCAATGCCTGGCCAGCCAGATTTCGCTCGCCGACGCCATTCAACCCGTGCCCGGCGTGCCGAATTTGAGCCTGATCGCCTGCGGGCCCATCCCTCCCAACCCCGCGGAAATGCTCTCTTCCCCCATCGCCGCGGACCTGCTGAGGGAACTGCGATCCCAGTTTGAATACGTTCTTCTGGACTCGCCGCCGATCTTGACCGTTGCGGATGCGCGCATTCTCTCCACCCTGACCGATGCGGTGATCCTGGTGGCCCGCGCGCACCAGACGCCTTACGACGTGGTCCGCCGGGCGCGATCCCTGCTCTTCGCCTCCGGCGCTCGCGTCCTGGGCGCGGCGCTGAACGGCGTCAATTTCCACAAGGACGGCTACTCGTACCATTCCTATTATTACCGGCAGGGATATGGCTACGGCGCGTACGGTTACGGGTATTCCTCTTCCAAGGATGCGGAAGTTGATGCCGATTCCAGTTCCCACGCCATAGAAAAAGAC
>JAHEKS010000238.1 GCA_024638215.1 Acidobacteriota bacterium
TCGCGTCTGAATTTTGATTCGCTCAAGCTTGATGATCATCGAGCGCCACCCTTACGCTTGGTTCTCGCCCCCACTCGTTTAACTCTTCTCGCCCGTCGCCAGAAGCTTTTCGGCGTTTTCTTTGAATATTCTATTTAGGCATCCCTCGGTCAGCGGGAGGTTCTTGACCGCGTGGACCATGTTCTTGATCTCGACGCGCGGATAATTTGATCCGAAGACCACCTGGTTGCGCAGCGTCCGCTCGATCAGGGTCAGAGGAATCTGTTTGGTGAAAACGAAATCGAAGAACTCCTTTGGGCTGTCGTAATAGAGGCATGAGGTGTCGAGAAAGACGTTGGGATATTTCATGGCCAGCGCCACCGCTTCCCACACCCAGGGCCACGCAAAGTGAGCGAGCACAAAATTCAGCCTGGCAAAGCGGCGGATGGCCAGCTCAAGCCTTAACGGATGTCCTCGCTCGATGGCCGAGCCGGGCGCCCAGCTCATCCCGGTGTGCAGCAACACAGGAACCTTCAAATCCTCGGCGGCTTCGTAAACGGCAAAGGCCGGCTTGCCGCCCGAATCGAAATCCTGAAGCGCCGGATCGAGCTTCAGCCCCTTGAAGCCGAAGCTCTTGATGGTGTGGGCGAGTTGTTTCGCCGCCCCCTTCGCCAGAGGGTCAACGCTGGCGAATCCAATGAACCGGTGGCTCATGGCGCAGAGCTCGGCGATCTGCTCGTGAGTCCCGACATGGAGACCGCGCGCCCGGCGGCAATCCACGGGCAGCAGCACGGCGCGCTCGATCCCGGCCACATCCATCTGAAGCAAGAAGGTTTCGAGCGGCTGGAAATTATTCCCAATGTAGAACACCTCGCGCGCCGCGCGCTCGAAGCGCGGGTATTTCTCCGCCAGCTCGCGGACCAGCACAGGATGAGTGTGAAAATCAATCATAAATTCTTCAGGCGCGAGTGATCGCCCCCGCCTCATTCTTGCTCGGCGACCAGTGTCTTTTCAAAAACTGTTCGGTGTAGGCCGTATCGCGAAAAGCCTCAGTCCCGCCGGCGCGGGTCACCGAAAGCGCGCCGGCCAGATTGCCAAATCGCAAGCAGGTTTCGAGCTCGGCCCCGCGAACATACTGGTGGATGAAACCAGCGTCAAAGCTGTCGCCCGCGCCCACCGGGTCCACCGCTTCGACCGCGATTCCCTCGGCCCGCCACTCTTCCTGTCCGCGGCGCGTCAGGGCGCCTCGCTGGCCGAGCTTCACGACAACGAGGGGAACAAGTGCCGCGAGCCGCCCGGTGGCTTCGTTCAATTCGCCGGCGCCGCTGAGCTTCTTGCATTCTCTCTCGTTCACGAAAATCACGTCCAAGGATTTGAAGACCGTGCTGAAGTCGCCGTCCCAGCGATCGTCCGGATCGTCGTTGACATCGAGGGACGTCGTGAGCCCCGCGGCTTTCATGGCGGCAAACAACTCCGCCATTCGAGGGCGAAGGGCACGGTGAAGGAAAAAAGACGAGAGGTGAAAATGGCGCGAATCGCTCAGATAGTTGAGATCCAGGTCCTCGAAGCACATTTCCGCCATCGTTCCGGAATAGGTGAGGATATTGCGGTTGTGTTCGTGGGCGAGGATCACGGTCAATCCAGTCTTCACAGAACCCGAAGTTCTCTTGACGCGGGAAACGTCCACACCGCTTTGGGCAAGACGCTCGAGGGCGATCGACCCCAGGGGATCATCTCCGACTCGCGTGACGAATCCCACGCGGCTGCCGAGTCTGGAGAGATTGTGCGCGAAGATCGCCGAAGAGCTGCCCAGCGTCAGCGCCATGCCACTGGCCAGCAACTCGCGCTCGGGCGGCAGCGTTTCCGGCAGGCCGTAAAGAATTAAGTCCAGGTTCAATTCACCGGCGACAGTCACATCCAAGCGTTTCGTAAGAGCCGAAGCCATCAGTCGCGGTCCTCAAGGATAACGACCCGGCTCAGGTTGCGTGGATTGTCCGGGTCGAGCCCCTTTTTCAAACCGGTGTAAAAGCCCAGCAGTTGCGCCGGAAGGATGCGGGCTGCCAAGCCGGCGTATTCATGACCCTCCCAATTCAGTTCCATCACCAGGCCCGCCGCGCGGCGGACACGCTCGTCGGCATGATTGGCGACGACCAGCGTCGTCCCTCCGAGATCTTTCACTTCTTCCAGAACCCCGCGCTCCGTCTCGAAACCCTCCGCGGACAACTGGAACATGATGAGGGTCTCCGGCCCCACGATGGATTTGGGTCCGTGGCGAAACTCCAAAGTGTGAAAACTCTGAGTATAAGAAAGCGACATTTCGTTGATTTTGAGCGCCCCCTCGCAGGCGAGGCCGTAACAGGGCCCTTGCCCCAGCCAGACGTAGTCTGCAAATTCATGTGAGGCCACAAAGGATTTCGTGGCGGCACGGGCTTGGTCAAGGACAGACTGAGATGCCTCCGGGATGCGGCGCAGCGAGTCGAGGAACCGCGTGTTTCCGGCCAGTTTCGCCGCCAGGTATTGAATGGCGATGAGCATGGAAGTAAACGACAGCGTCATGACGGTGCTTTTCTCTTCCGCCGAAGACGGCCTGAGGGTGGCCGCGGCCATCTGCTGGAGCGCTTCATCCGCCGTGCAGGTCACCGCCACGAAGGGGACACCCTTGGACTTCAGGTAGTCTCCCGCCTTCAGGACTTCCGACGTCGTGCCTGATCTGGAAATCAGAACCGGCTGCGGCGGCGAATCCTGATCCAAGACCAAATCCGGGAAGAGGAGCAATTCCGAGGCAGGGAATGCCCGGGCCGGAAGGCCGGTCGCAACTTTCCAACTGGCCGCCGCGGCCAGCGCCAGGTAGTAGCTCGAGCCGCATCCAATAAATATCCAGTGGCGAGAGCTGGAAAACTCACGAATGATACGTTCCACCTCGGGATCTTTTTCCAGTTGTTGGAGGCTCTCCGCCCAACAACGCGGCTGGGAGAGAATTTCCGATTCTGTGTAAGACCCCGGTTTGCAGTCTGGGTTCACCATGTCAAATTGAAATTCTTCCTCCGTCAAAATCTGCGAACCGAAAAGCGGCGCAACGGTCGCATCTTGTACTCTTCATCCGACAGTCGCGATCGGCATCACGAAATCTCCAGTCACAAGGACGCCCTTCAAACGAGGGAGACTTCAATTCCCAGGTCTCGGAGCCCGCGCAAATCGGATTCGGAGATGTTTCGATCTGTAATGACCTGATGGATGGCCGAGGGCGCCGAGATCAGCGAGAGGCTGCGCGAGCCAAACTTGCTCGAATCGCACACGACCACGCGGCGGCGGGCGATCTGCATCATCACCCGGTTCACTTTGGCTTCCAGCAGGTTCGGCGTCGTCAATCCGAAGTTGACGTCGAAGCCGTCCACCCCCAGGAAAAGCACGTCGGCGCTCAACCGCCGCAAGGCATCTTCGGCCAGCGGCCCAATCAGAGAAAACGAGTTCTCGCGCAAGATTCCGCCCGTGAGAATAACTTGAATCGAAGTGCCGGCCAGCTCAGCGGCAATATTGACGGCATTGGTGATGATGGTCAGTTGCCGGAAATTGCGCAGGGCGCGCGCCACCGCGGTGGTCGTGCTTCCCGAATCCAGCACCACCGATTGGCGCTCCTTGACCAGGCGGGCGGCCGCGACCGCAATGCGGTGCTTCTCCCGCCGAAAAATCTTCTCCTTTTCCGGCAAAGCGCGGTCCAGCAGCGCGGCGGAGCGAACCGGAAGCGCACCACCGTGCGTCCGATGCAGCAGGCCCTGACCGTGCAGAGCCTCGAGGTCCTGCCGGATGGTCACCTGCGAGGCCGAGAACTTCTTGGCGAGGTTCGGCACCAGAACCTTGCCGTGCTGGTTGAGCATATCCACAATCTGGCGGCGCCTTTCTTCCGCCAGAATTCGATGAGGATCGGCCCGCTCCATGTCGCCTCTCCTGACTTGCGAATACTTTCGTTCGCTTGCGGCTTCCACCGGCCGCAAGTCTCTCACAAACCGCCGCGAAACGCAAGAGCTTGTCTTGCCACCCCCGACCGCGTCGCAAGTCTGCATCGCAAGCCAGCCGACTGCCGAGTGAATGCCACCCGCACTGGCACACGCGATCCCGGTTGTGCCCCGCCTGGCCTGGTTCAAGACTGGGATGGCCGTTGGACCGGAAATTGCCCGCGGGCGCTTGTATAGCCATTCCCTGGCCGCCTGCCGAAGGGCAGAAAGAAAGTCCTTGACCCTGCGAAATATGTTGCGATATGCTTCGTTTTGTGTTTTTATCCTGCGCAGTCGGGGTGTTGGGGGAAGGCTGTGGGAAGGCCGGGCGGGTTTCCGGCTTTCGAGTTGGTTGAGGGAATGCGGAGCTTGGTCAACGTCCGAGACAGGCGTTGGCTTCTTGAAATCTGCCGGGCAAAAACGACCCGGGTGTTGTCCTCTCTTGTAAGTTCTGAAGGCATCGGCAAGGGGCGAATCGCGGAACGATCGGTGGATTGGGAGGGAGAAATCATGACGGACATCATGCGCGTGACACGAGGTCGCGGAGTTCGCTTTATCATGGTCCTCTTGGCGACGGTTCTCGGTGCAGTCCCGGTGGCTGCACAGTTCACCACGGCGAGCCTGGGCGGAAGTATTGCCGACCCTTCCGGCGCGGTAGTGGCGGGGGCCACCGTCACGGCGCAAAATACGGGCACCGGCCTTACCTATAACGTGAAAAGCGGAACGAGCGGGGACTATCTGTTTCCGGCCTTGCCGGTCGGGACGTACCAGTTGACGGTCACCAAATCCGGCTTCGAAACTTACGTCCACCGCGGCATCGAGCTGACCGTGAACCAGGCAGCCAATCAGCCAGTCGTCCTGAAGGTTGGAGCGGTGACTCAAGAAGTCACGGTGACGGGCAACGCTCCTCTTGTGACCACGCGTTCAGCGACCACGGGGCAGTTGGTAAATCAGCGCAGCATCGTGGATATGCCGCTGAATGGCCGCGGGGCGCAGAGCCTGGTGTTCCTGATCGCCGGAGCCAACGACGTCACCGGGAATTATTGCGGCGTGGGCTGCGAAGGCGGAGCCTACCCCGGGGAGCAATATGCCAGCGTCAATGGCGGCGGCCCGAACGGAGTCAACTATCAATTGGATGGCGCCGATAACAACGATACCTACATGAACACGAACCTGCCTTTCCCCAACCCGGACGCCCTGCAGGAATTCAACGTGCAAACCGGGAATATGAGCGCGGAGTACGGCAACGCCATCGGCGGCGTCGTGAATATCGTCACCAAGTCCGGAACGAACCAGTTCCACGGCGACGCTTTTGAGTTTGTCCGCAACTACAAGTTCGATGCGCGCAACTTTTTTGCTCCCACGCGGGACACGCTGAAACAGAACCAGTTCGGCGGGACGCTGGGAGGGCCCATCAGGAAGGACAAACTGTTTTTCTTTGGCAGTTACCAAGGCACACGTACCCGGACAGCGCCCAACGGTAACATCGCCTTTGTTCCCACGACGGCCGAGCGGGCGGGGGATTTTTCTGAGTACTGCTCCTCTTACGACGCGACAGGTCTTTGCACCGATCCGAACGGGATTCAGCTTACCGATCCCAACACGGGCGACCCTTTCCCTTACAACGATCTGAGTGGTTCTCTCTCGCCCGTCGCGCTGAACCTGCTGAAGTATCTGCCCCCGCCCAACGCCGGTGGGAACGAGCTCAATTACTTGGGAGCTGCTTCGAACACCAACGACGATCAGTTCTTGGGCAAGATTGATTACTCCCGCGGCAAAAACCAACTGAGCGGGCGCTACTTTTACACCAAGTTCGTCGAGCCGGCCGCTCCCGTGACCAACAACAACATTCTGACGATCCAATCCAATGCCAGCCGAATACGCGTGCAAACCGTAGCCGTGAGTGATACTTATACGGCTTCCTCCAATCTGCTTTTCAACACCTGGTTTGGATGGAATAAGCAGGACGGCGGCTACATTCCCGGGGTGCCTTTTTCCGCGGATGCCCTGGGATCGAATATTGCCCCCTCTCCCTCGCCCCAACTCACCATCCTCGTGGACGGTTATTTTGACATCATTGGGCCAAACGTCGGCAACTACAATCGCGGCGACCAGACTTTGCGGGAGGTGGCGACACTGGTGAAAGGCCGGCACCAGATCACCTTCGGCGGTGAAATGTTAAGGGTGGTCGCACCCATTTCCAACCAGTACCTGGAAGGCGGCCAGTTCGAGTTCGGCGGTACCTTCTCCGGAGACAATCTGGCGGACCTCATGCTCGGTGACGTGAGCACGTTCATGCAAGGCGGAGGCATTTACGCCAACATTACAGGGTACAACTGGGCCGCCTTTATCCAGGACAATTGGCGGGCCACCCCGCGCCTGACGCTGAGCGGGGGCCTGCGATGGCAACCCCTGCTCCCCTATACAGATAGCAAAGGGCGCCTTCCGTGCTTCGAGCCGGGCAAGGTTTCCACTCGCTATCCGAATGCTCCAGCCGGGTTGTTGTTCGCAGGCGATCCCGGTTGCCCCAGCGGCACCTTTTACAGCAGCTTGAGCAATTTCGCGCCGCGTGTGGGATTTGCCTACCGCCTCACCCAGGACGGCAAAACGAGCCTTCGCGGCGGGGCAGGGTATTATTATCAACCGCCCGAGACGCTTGCCTACCAGGATGACGCCGGCGTGGCGCCTTTCGCGCCTGTCTTCAACCTTTACAGTGTGGACTTCGCCGATCCTTTTGGCAGCGCGGGAATTGCCAATCCCTTTCCGGCACAATTCGGACCGCAAGTGCCGCCATCCAATGTCGACTTCACCCTGCCTGCCACGCTAGCTTATTACTTCCCCCTCGGTTTCAAAATGCCCGAAATCACCATCTGGAATTTGACGCTGGAACGCCAGTTCGGAGAGAGTTGGCTGTTCAAGGCGGCCTATTTCGGAAACAAGGGCACGCACCTCTTCCCAACTTCCGACCAGCAGCCCATGCCCGACATCAACCCGGGGCTCTATGTGCCGGGTAATTCCACGGAGGATAACGTTCAGGACCGGCGCCCCTATCCCGACTTCGGCCCTATTGGGAAGATGGATTCCGGGTACAATTCCAACTACCATGCGCTTCAGTTGAGCGTTGAAAAGAGGATGAGCTACGGGCTTTCGTTCCTCGCCAATTACACCTGGTCCAAGGCGCTCAACGACTTCTCCGAGTCGGTCAACAACGAGAGCTACATGCAGACCAATCCGTTCAACCGCCACGCCAGCTATGGCCCGGACACGAGCAATGTTCCCAACGTGATCAAGATTTCGGGCACCTGGCTGGTTCCTCACTTCAACCTGAGCGGAGCGGCGGACAAGTTCCTGAACGGGTGGCAAGTGGCGCCCATTGTGTCCTGGCAGAGCGGATTTCCGTTCAGCATCATGAGCGGATACGACAATTCCTATTCCGGAGACTATGTGGACCGGGCGGACTTCGCTTCCGGCGCCACCCTCGGTCAAGCCAAGCTGAACCCCAACCGCTCGCACGGCGCGCTTATTCAGGAGTACTTCAACACCGCGGCGTTTCAGGCCAATGCTGACGGAACCTATGGAAACACCGGGAAGAA
>JAHEKS010000239.1:0-1731 GCA_024638215.1 Acidobacteriota bacterium
CGCTCCCCACTGGCTGTAAAGCGTCAGCGCTTCGTCCAGGTGCTTGTCGAGTGCGCCCCAGAAAACCCACAGCAGCACTTTCACGTTCTTGGCCTTTGCGTACTGAATGATCGCTGGGACGTCGGTCTCCGCGGTGTAGTGGAGAATATCCAAGGGGTGGGTGTAATCCTGAGCGGGATACCAGCCGGCGTCAATCAGCATGTACTGGAGACGATGCGCGGCGGCAAAATCGACGTAGTGCTCCATGGTCGCCGTGTTCATGCCGGGCGTGAAATTGACCCCGCTGGCATAACTGCCGGACCACCAGTCCCACGCCGATTTGCCGGGCGTAATCCACGAGGTGTCGGTGAGGGCGCTGGGTGCGCTCAGATTCAACTCAAGATCGCTCGATTCGATCAGACCGCCGGGCCGCGAATTCACCAGCACAATGCGCCACGGCGTGGCTTTGGGAGTCGATGCCGTCACCGCTTCGTCAGAATGATCGGGGTGCGGCGAGAGCTTCGACATGAGCGCGTTCGAGACGCCAGGAACGCCGCCGAGGTACATTCCGGCGTAATCGCTCAGGTCAGCTTCGAGCAGCGCGACCCAAGGGCCTTGCGGAATCTCAACCAGCAGCGGCAGGGCGACGAGCGAAGCCGGCTTGATCTGGTCCAGGCTGACGCGATGGTAATCGCCTTCGTAGCTGGACGTGTAGCTCCCCAGGTTCAGCGCGTAAGCGAAGGCGTCGTGGACGAAATAAAAGCCGGTGTTCTCCGAAGACAGCGTGAATTGCTGGAGCCCTTCCTGGGCGGGAAGAGAATATCGGAACGCGATGCCTTCGTCATAGGCGCGGAAAATCAGGTCCACGCGGCGATGTGGCTCGCTGCGCTCGCGCAGAGACACGGTGAGTTCGTTGTAGTGATCGCGAACTTCGCGGCGGTCCCCGAAAGCATTCTCCCAGGTAGAGTCGTCGGAATCGCGCTTGCTGCCGGTCACTTCGAAGTCGTGGTCCAAGGCGGTCGCATCCTTGAAATCCAGTCCCAAAGGCGAATCGGCCAGGACCTCGGTCCCTTTGTACGAGACGCGGTAGTAGGCGCGCTCACCGGGAAGATAAGGCTGAGGATTCTGCTTGAGCTCGAAGACAACGGCGAGGTTGCCGTCGGGCGATTTCAATTCAAGCGGTTCACCGGCCCGAACCGTTTTCGCCCCCGACATCATGAGGAGCAGCGATGCAGGCAAAGCAGCGAAGATCAATCCTTTCGTCATGAGAACCCCCTAACACAAGCAAGAAGAGCACGCGCCATTCTATCGTGTTTGCGGGGCGCTGCTTCACTATTCTGATGAGCGCGGGAAAGGGGCCGAGAGCACGACAAGCTTTATTCCAGAGAGCCGCAGAGGCGCTTCAGCTGCCGGACCGCCTGCTCGTATTTGGGAAATCGTTTTTCCGCGGCGCGAAACTCGGCTGAATGGATGACCCGCCGGTGTCCCTGCCGCTTCACCGGATAACGCGCGTGGAGCATCTCGTGATAAACGAGATACTCGACCAGGTAGGGCGGCGCCTCAGGCGAGTCAAGCCAGCGGCTGATGGAAATGGTGCGATGGGCGGAGTCGTAGTGACCGAGGATGGTTCGTGACCGGCGGGGCGTCCAGCCCAGGCGTACGTCGGCTAGCCGGCCTGCGAAGAAGCGCCGGTTGAGGTCGGCGAATATTCTCTCCAGGTCATAGCAGCGCCCTTGCGGCGGGAGAAGCCGC
>JAHEKS010000239.1:1741-7545 GCA_024638215.1 Acidobacteriota bacterium
CCGTCAATCCGGCGGCGCACGGCCGGCTGGAAGACATAAGCCAGATAACACTCCCGCGCTTCGGGCGAGGCCCGGCGGCGAAACAACTGTGCCACCAAGATCTCCGCCAGCGCCTCGAGGACGAGCGGCGGCGCAGGTTCCAGCACATCTGAGATGCGGACCCGCACTTGCCCGCCGCGAAGATGAATCGTCGAGCGCAACCCCGCAAAGGCGCGAAATTCAACCTGGAACGCGGGAACCGGGCGCCGGATCGCCAGGCGGCGGAACACGCGCTCGAAGGTCAGCGGCAGCGGCGTGCCGGGCGCGGCCGCTCGCTCGAACGACGGCGCGGGCATCAGCGAAAGCTGGAGCGGCCGGCTGGTTGAAGCAAATGAGGGCAAAGGTCTGTTCAATTATTGTCGGAATCGGACTTGGATTGGCGTTCCATGCGCTTCCGGAGTTTTTCTTCTTCCTTGTTGCGTTTCTTTTCTTCCTTGATGCGCTCCTGGGTGGCTTTGGCGCTGGCCTTCTCCTCGCGCTTGAGCACACCGAACATCTTCTGCTGGTCCGCGACGGCCTGCGTGGCGCCGTTCAACCCGTCCGCCACGCTGTCAATGGCCTCGCGCAGGTTGGAGGCGTATTCGGCGTTCGAGGCGCCGGGCCACTTTTGAATTTGTTTCAGTTCCTCGAGCTGTTGCGGGCCGCGCTCGAGGAGAGCGCGCAACCCTTTGCGCATGTCGCCGTGATGATCGTACTGGTCCTGAATCCAATCCTTCATTTCCTCGTTTAGGGAAACGAATTGCGAAAGCAGCACGCGCAGCTTGGCGGGCTGGTCCCCCAGGCCTCCCATTTGATCGAGCCGTGACTGCTCAAGCTTCAAGTAAACTTCGATTCGCTGGCCGGGGTCCTGCGCCTCGCGGAGCTCATCCGCCTCGTCGCCGCTCAGGTAATCGCCCTGTCGTGCCCGGAGGCGCGCGGCGGCGAACGAGGCCAAAACGAAAACCACGACCGCAGCGGCACCGTACCTGGGATTCATTGCGGCCCCTTCTTGGGTTCGGAGCCGGGCGGCTGGCTTCCGGCCTTGCTGCCCTTCTTGCGCTTCGGGGCGGCCCCGGGGAAGAGTGCGTTCACAACGCGAGTATGCAGTTCCACCGTCTTCACGCGAATCTTTCCAGCCGCCTGGCGCTCCTCGTAGGTGGTGCGAGTTTCGAAATCTTGAAGATCGCGCCGCGACTCGCGCAAGGCGATCTCGAGTTGCTTGAAACCGTCCGGCTTTTTGACGGCTTGATGGCCGGAAGCGACCAGGTCAGCCCACGCGTTGTTCATCCGCGTCATATATTCATCGAGCAACTTCCAGCATTGGTCGTATTGACCCTGATCGTATGCTTTGAAGGCATGGGTGAGCTTCAGCCGTCCCAGCTTCGTTTCGAGCTTGGCTTTCTTGACGGGATTCTTCTCCCGCTCGAGCTTGGAAAGCAGTTTGGCTTCTTTATCGCGGGATTTGCGCGGCGAAGCGGCCCGCGCGCTCGCGCTCCAAAACAATACCAGCGAGAATGCTCCCGCCACAGCGACGCGAATGTTCATCGATCCTTCTTATTATATCTATCTTTTCAGTTCGTCGCGGATGAGTTTGGCGCGCTGCCGCGCCTGCCACTCCTGGTCCGGGTTTTGACCGTGAGAGAGGTCGAGAAAGCGCTCGTAGTTTTCGAGCGCCTTGGGTTTGATGTGGAGGTGGTCGTAGCAGGTGGCGAGCAGAAAGAAAACGCCGGGGGAATCGGGGGCTTGCGCCAGGGCCTCGTAAAGCGGGATGACGTCGGCGTAGCGCTTCTCGAGGTAAAGGCTGGAGGCGAGGCCCTTGAGCGCCTCGCGATTCTTCGGGTCGAGCTTCAAAGCAGAGCGAAATTCCGCTTCGGCATCAGGATACTTCTTTTCCTCGAGGAGCGTGCGGCCCAAGGCGCGGTGAAGATCCGAATCGTCCGGCGTCGCAGTCAGAGCCTGGCGGTAAAACTTTTCCGAATCAGGAAACTTACCGAGAAGCGCGTAGACATCGCCCAGAGCGGCGGCAAGGCCAGGTAAGCCCGGTTTGGACTGGTAGGCTGTTTCCAGGCAGGAAAGCGCCTGGTCGTTCTTGCCCATCCCGAGATAAACCTTGGCGAGGTGAAATCGGGTCTCGGCATCGTCAGGCTGCGCGGCGAGGTAAGTCTCAAAATACTTGGCGGCTTCTTCGGGTGATTTCATGCCTTCGGCTGCGAGAGCAAGTCCAAGCTGAGCTTGTGCGAGTTTGGGATCGAGTTGCGCGGCTTTGGCAAAAAACGCTTGCGCGGCGCCGAACTTCTTCTCGTTCAGGTAAAGCTGGCCGAGATCGAAGTTGGCGATCGCCGACGCGGGATCGAGCCGCACGGCCTCCTGGAATTCCTTTTCCGCCTCGGCGGTCTTTTTCTCAGCGGCCAGCGCACGGGCGAAATAGAGGTGCGCGCGATGACTGTCCGGCTTGAGGCTCGCCGCTTTTTCAAGGTGCTCCGCCGCCTCCGGAGCGCGGTTCATCTCCATGAGAATAATGCCCAGGTTCAGTTGCGCCTGAAACAAATCAGGCTTGAGGTCCAGAGTTTTCTGGTAGGCGGCGACGGCGGCGTCCTTGCGCCCCAACGCAGTGTAAGCATAGCCAAGATTGAACCAGGCGGGGGCGAGGCCGGGCTGAAGCTTGACCACCTTCTCCAGGGCGGTGGCGGCAGAGTCGAACCTTTTCTCATTGAGCGCGTCCTGCGCCGCTTGCAAGAGCTTGTTGACATCGGGCGAGTTGTAGTCTTGGACGGCAGGCGCGGGATTTTGCGCGTGCAGCCCGGCGCAACCCGCCAGCAGAGCCGTCAGAAGGAAAAGAAAGATCAGTTGGGCGCGTGATTTCGTCTTCCGGCCGGGCTTCGCGGTCGCGGGTTGGAGGAAAGCAGGCGCGCTCATCATGTCAACCCCGAGCTTGTCCGGCCCGGAGCCGCGAGGTACGGCAGCAAGAACTTTGCCGTATGAGAATGAAGATGCTTAGCCACTTTCTCGGGTGGCCCGGCTTCGACCACGTATCCGCCGGCCTCGCCGCCTTCCGGCCCCAAGTCAATAATCCAGTCGGCGGTTTTCAGGACGTCGAGGTTGTGCTCGATGATCAGAATACTGGCGCCGGCATCGAGCAACTTGCGGAACGCGGCCAGCAGCTTGTTGATGTCGTCGAAGTGCAGGCCGGTGGTCGGCTCGTCGAATATGAACAGCGTCTTCTCGCTGGCGGGATGAGCGAGGTGCGCGGCCAGCCGCACGCGCTGGGCTTCGCCGCCCGAAAGCGTGGTGGCGGACTGGCCCAGGCGCAGGTAACCCAATCCGACTTCGTCGAGCACGCGAATCTTGCTGGTCACTTTGGGAGCGGCGGAGAAAAACGCCAGGGCTTCCTTGACGGTCAGTTGCAGCACTTCGTGAATGTTCTTTCCTTTGTAGCGGACTTCGAGCACCGCGGGCTTGAAGCGCTTGCCCCGGCACTCCTCGCAAATCAAATCTACGTCCGCGAGAAACTGCATTTCCACCGTCACCGTGCCGTCGCCCTGGCAGGTCTCGCAGCGCCCGCCGGGAATGTTGAAGGAAAAATAGCCGGGCGAGTAGCCGCGCTTGCGCGCTTCGGGCGTGGCGGCGAAGATTTCGCGGATGGCGTCGAACGCCTTGATGTAGGTAATGGGATTCGAGCGCGGTGTGCGCCCGAGCGGCGACTGGTCCACCAGCACAACGTTTTCCAGCACGCCCGCGCCCTCCAGGCGGTCGTATTCGGCCCGCGGCGCCGCGAGGCCCTGCTGCGATATCAGCGCGTTGTAAAGCACGTCGTGCACCAGGGTGGATTTTCCCGACCCGGAGACGCCGCTGATGCATACCATCACGCCGAGCGGAATGTCCACGTCAATGGATTTCAAATTGTGCTGGCGGGCGCCGCGAATTCGCAGCCAATTCTTGCCCGGCTTGCGGCGCTCCTCGGGCAGCGGAATTTCGAGTTCGCCGGAAAGATACCGCCCGGTCAGCGAGTGCGGGTCGCGCAGCAGGCTTTCCCAATCGCCGGCGAAAATCATGCGGCCGCCGTGCTCGCCCGCGCCGGGTCCCAGATCCAGAACTTTATCCGCCTGGTGAATCATCTCGCGGTCGTGCTCGACCACCAGGATGGTGTTGCCCAGGTCGCGCAGGTTCTTCAGGATTTCGATCAGCCGGCCGGTATCGCGCGCGTGCAGGCCGATGGACGGTTCATCGAGCACATAGAGCGCTCCGACCAGGTTGGAACCCAGCGAAGTCGCCAGTTGAATCCGCTGCGATTCGCCGCCCGAAAGCGAGGACGCCAGGCGGTCGAGGGTCAGGTATTCGAGACCGACTTTGTAGAGGTATTTCAGCCGCGAGCGAATCTCTTCCAGGACTTTGTCGGCGATGGTCTGCTGGTGCGGCTCGAGGCGCAGCTCGTTGAAGAACTGATACACCTCCTGAACCGACATGGCGCAGACTTCGGTGATCGTTTTTCCGCCCACGCGGACGTTCAGCGCTTCCTGGCGCAGCCGTCCTCCTTCGCATTCCGGGCACAGCGCGTAGCCGCGGTAGCGGCTCAGGAAAACGCGCACGTGCAGCTTGTACTTCTTGCGTTCCAGGTATCGGAAAAAGCCGCGAATGCCGGGGAATTCGCCGTCGCCTTCCATCACCCAGCGGCGTTGCGCGGGCGTCAAACGGCGATAAGGCACGTCCAGCGGGACGTTTTGCGCGCGCGCGGCTCGCTTCATTTCGTTGAACAGCCCGCGATAACGCGGCTTGGTCCAGGGCTCTACGGCGCCCTCGGCGAGCGATTTGCCTTTGTCGGGAATCACCCGGTCCATGTCGAAATCAATCGTGTTTCCGAAGCCCTGGCAGCGCGGGCACGCTCCAAAGGGATTGTTGAAGGAGAATAGGCGCGGCTCGGGCTCCTGAAACACCGTCCGGCATTTCTTGCACTCAAAGCGTTCGTTGAAGATGAGCCGTTCGGGCCCGGTGGACGGCGAGGAGGAGTTCGAATCCACAAACTCCAAAATCGCTTCCCCCGATTCGCGGTAGCAGAGCTCGATCGAGTCAATCACCCGCTGCCGAATCTCCGGACTGACCACGAGCCGATCCACCAGGACATAAACCGGCCGCGCGAAATCAACTTCCAGCAAAGACTCGGGCGTTGAAAACTCGAACACACGATTGTCCTGATAAAGCCGGTTGAAGCCGGATTGGCGCAAGGAAAACAATCGCGGTTTGAGCGCTTCGTCCGGCGGCCGGGGCTGCGCAGCAGCGGCTTGATCTTTGGCAGCACGGGACGGCGCACCGTCCCGCGCCGCACCGCGCGCCGCGCGCCGTTTGGTCTGCGGGGTTTTGTTGCTGACCTCCCCGACCGCGACGTCCGCGTTCACCTGAAAAACGACATAGAATCTCCGACCCGGCTCGAGTTTTAAGATGCGGTCAGCGATCTCGTCCACATGGTCGCGGGCAACGACTTCGCCGCAGGTCGGGCAGAAGGTGACGCCGACCCGCGAATAAAGCAGCCGGAGGTAATCGAAGATTTCCGTCGAAGTGCCGACGGTCGAGCGCGGGTTGCGCGTGGAATTCTTCTGCTTGATGGCGACGGCGGGTGCGATGCCTTCGACCTCATCCACGTCGGGCTTCTCCATGCGCTCCAAAAACTGGCGGGCGTAAGCGGAGAGCGATTCGACGTAACGCCTCTGGCCCTCGGCGTAAATCGTGTCAAAGGCCAGGCTGGATTTGCCGGAGCCGGAAACGCCGGTCACCACGGTCAGCCGGTTGTGAGG
>JAHEKS010000240.1 GCA_024638215.1 Acidobacteriota bacterium
GGGGCGTTGCCATTCCGCTTGGAACCCTCGTCAACGGAGAGATTGCGAAGCTGATTCCGAGTTCGTCACCGACGCAGCGCGCGCGCGTGCTCGTGCGATTTGACCGGCTCGAGATTCCCGGCGAATCCCCGATTTCATTTTCGGCTCACGTCACAGCCGTCGAAAACGCGCGCGAGACGGTTCTCCCCGACGGAACGATTCAAGGTGTACTTGCCAGCGAATTGCCCATCTCAATGATCGAAAAGGCCACAGCCAAGCTCGGCCAAGGCGCTTCGGCGACGAGCGTGGACGTGCAGAAAGAAAGCGCCAAGCTCCTGGGCAAGTCCGACACCACGATTGACTATCCCGCCGGGACCGACGTCGATCTGGCGCTGGATCAACCGTTGCAGCTCAGCCAGGTTTTCAGCTCGGCGATTTCTGACCAACTATCTCCCGATATTCTTGCGACGATCCAGGGTCTGCTCTCGAACGCTCCCCAGCGCGTGCAGGGAAAGGACGGCAAGCCGGGTGATCCCATCAATCTGGTGATTGTCGGCAGCCAGCAGGAGATCCAGCGGGCCTTTCAGCAAGCCGGCTGGCTTGAACCCGCACGCGCCTCGGAAGAATCCATCTGGCGATCGACGCGCGCCATCATGGGCGAAGTGGCGTACGGGCAGGCGCCCGTTTCCGACCTCTACCTCTTCGGTCGGCGCGAGGACCTGGCCTTTGCGAAGATGCTTAACACCGTCGCCAAGCGGCATCACCTGCGGCTGTGGCGCGCCGACGTGCGCACGGCCGACGGGCGCGAAATCTGGCTGGCTGCTTCCACGCACGATTTCGGCTACGACATCCGGCCTGGCGTCATCTCTCACGCCATTGATCCCAACCTTGACGACGAGCGCGCCAAAGTCGGCGCGGACCTTGCCGCCACCAAGCTCGTGCGCGCCGAGCAGCTTGTCACCCGCTCCAATCCTTTGTCCACTGGCTTGACGGCCACCGGGGCGTCGTGGAAAACCGACGGCCGCTTGCTGGCCATCGTCCTCAACCCCTCCGCCGCTTCGCCGCCGCCCTCACACTGATCGGGACATCGTTCGAGTGCAGTCATCGCCGCGTCATCACATTTGTGGTAACAGCCCGGCTGCGCTATCCTGTTTATAGCGGAGTTATTCGGTGAGTCCGCAGGTTCGGCTCTCTTGGCTTGAAGTGTCTCTTGGCTTGAAATGCCCGGTCCTGAGGGTCGAGGGCGGCAGCCGGGGTTGCGTCAAGCCGGCTGGCATGAAAGGCTCGCGCTGCCGAGCTAGAGTGCGAGGCAGGATCTTACGACAATGTACCGATTGATGGGGCGAGTGGTTTTGCTCTTCCTGCTGGCCGGGGTTTTGCGGGCGCAGAAACCGGCGGAAGACAAAACGCCTTCTTTTGAGCCGATTCAGGTCCGGCAGATCGTGGAACCGGCGTATCCGCTCGACAGTATTGCTAACGGAGTGGTGATCTTGAAGGTGGTTGTTACTCCGGCGGGAGCTATCTATAGCGTGGACGTGCTTCACGGCATAGCGTCACTCACCGAGGAGGCTGTGAAGACGGTGCGAAAGTGGCATTTCGACCCGGCCAGGTTGAATGGAAGACGCGTCGAGAGTTCGACGATCGTCGCCTTTGCCTTCTGCAATTCGATGGGCTCGCCAACCTCGAAGGCGGCCGAAACGAAGACGGAAGGGGCGCGGTTCGAGCCCATCCAGGTTGTCTCTGCCGATTCGGCTCTTTACCCTATCACCAGCGCCGCTGTCGCGAGCCCTATGAACTCCGCCACCGTGGTCCTGCAAGTGACGGTGGACGAATCGGGCACCGTCAGCCACATCGACGTCCTGCGCGGCGTTGAGACACTGACCGAGCCGGCGAAAGAAACGGTTCGAAATTGGAAGTTCCAGCCCGCTCGCCTTGACGGCGAGGCCGTGGCCAGCACCCTGGCGGCCTCATTTACGTTTCAGCCACCCTATGTGCCTTCTCGTTAGCCAGATCGCCGGTTTGCTAATTGGCAGGCAGGCTCAGTGCAACGATGCGCACGTCCACATCGCGGTCGCGCAAGATGGCGAGGACGCTTCCTAGACCGTCCGCGACCACGCTCGCGCCGCCGTAGGTCCTGCCCGTCCACGGGCCGTGCGTCATCTCGCCGACCAAGTCCGTGCCCACTACCGGGCACTTCCACGCGAGCGCGCGCTTCACGACCAACCGCTCCAACTCCTTGGCATGCCCAGGCCATTCGCCGACCTCGGCGGCCCAGCCGTACGGGACCAGCACCAGGTCGGGTTTGCGCCGCGCGACGCGGCGTGCGTAGTCGTCCACGAAGGTATCGGCGCAGATCACGATGCAGATCCGGCCGAACTCGGTATCAACCGCGCCGATGTCCTCCGCCTTGCCCACCGAGTACGGCGGGTCCATCAGCTCGGGCAAGACATTTAGCTTGCGATATTTCCACAGTAGTTTGCCGGTTTTGTCCACGAGGATGGCGGAGTCATAAAGGTGATGGCCGTCTTTTTCGTCCAGCCCGATGGCGATCATCACGCCAAACCGGCGCGCCAGCGCTTCGATACGCTCGCTGTCCGCGCCCGGGATCGGCGCCGCCAACCGGTGGGCGTCGGGATTCTCCCAGCCCAAGATCGACGATTCCGGAAACGTCGCAATATCCGCGTGCCCCGCCTGCGCCGCCATCAGCGCGTACTCGATGCGGCGAAAGTTCCCCTCGCGATCACCATCCACCACCAGAATCTGGCACACCGCAACTCGGAGCGTCCGCCCACCCGCCGCGGACAACAATGCGGCCGCCAGCAGGCAAAGCACGGTGGTGAACATTAATCTTGCACTCATGGATTGACCTCACGCTTCGATGCTACTCGGGCCACGCCGGGCAGAGCGGCTTCGCAGTTTACGGTTGCTCGCGGAAAGCAACAAAGCTGTGCGGCTCGATTTGCATCTCAAAGCCGTACGGGCGAGCCTCGCGCGCCGTTCCCGGAGGCCGCGGGAAAAACCGCGCCATCCCCGCGGGCTCGAGTGGTTCGCCCGCCAGTGTCACGCCCGTCGTCAGGTTCTGAAGGTGCGCGAAATTGCCGCTGATCCGCACCGCGACGGGCTGATCAACAAAGGACTCAACCACAAAGGTACCGTTATTATATTCAAACAGGCTCACCTTCGCCGGCCCTTCCAGCCGCACGGGCAATTCGGGCGCAAGATACCTTCGAATCGCGTCCAAGACGCCTCGCGGGAGCCGATAAAGGTCGTACATGCTCTCGGGAATAGTCAGGACGTAAAGCGCTCCCTTGCTGTAATGGTCCATCAGCACCAGCGGCACGCCGCGCCCGTTGGCCAGGCCGCGCACCACCGCCCAGTCTTCGTTGGTATAGAAATGAATTTCAGGAAAGAGTATGGGGTCCGAAGTGCCGAGGATGGTGCCGCCGCCGAAACCGAAGCCCTCCACGTATTCCGTGGCCGCCATGACGTTATCCGTGACGCGCATGTCCGTAATCTGGTCCATGCCGCGGTCCTGGATTGCCCGCAGCAGGCCCGAGGTGATGACGACGTGGTCACCCGTGCGCAGGTGCTGCTCGATTTTGGTGACGATGTCGGGATCCTTTTTGGCCGCCTCGGTCAGCAGAACGGTCTTCGCTTGCGGCCATTCCGGGTACATCTCGATGGGAATCCCGCTCATCCCCAAGACTTCGTGCACGAAATCTTCGCCGGTCGAATGGTACGGCCGGTAGGCGCTCAGGCCGATCGGCGTGCCCAGCTCGCCCGCCACTTGGTCCACGCGACGCAGCGCGTAAGCCGCCGCGTCCGCCAGCAGCGCGTGCTTTGAGCCCGGACTGCTGGGAAAGCCGCAGCATTCGCGCACCATCTGAAAGTAATCGAAGGTCGTGGGCCTCGTCTGCCAGGCGGTGCGCTCACCCGGCTCCGCCAGCCGCACCAGGTCCGCGTACTCGAACAGGTTGATGGCGGGCGCCTTGGCCAGGATCGTGTCCCACAATTGCTCGGCGTAGCGGTCCATGTACCCCATGGCGATGGGGTCCACCCATCCGCCGCCGTTGCGACCCGGCGCGATGTTTTCGAAATAGCGGAAAATTTCGTAGCTCTCGTACTGCTGCAATTGCTGGTCGGTGGTCACGGGCTCGCGCGTTTCGTCGCCCGTCCAGATTTCGGGAAAGATCTTCGGCTGCTGCTCGAGATCGAATCCCATTCCCTGGAACGACGGATAGAAGTTGGGGAATTTGATGATGACGTGCACCTTGGGATTGGCTTCCTTGGCGGGTTTCAGGATCAGGTCGCGCGACACCTCGTCCATCATCTGCATGCGGAAGTCGTCCCAGTCGCGTTTGCCCTTGGCCGCGATGTTGGAGTCGCTCTTGGTGTTGGTGAAAAAAAGGTCGTCGAGAATGAACTCGTCGAAATGCCGCGCCGCCTGGACGGCGACCTTTTCGACCAGCGCGCGATCCTTGGGATCGGTATAGTCGAGGGTCTTGAACTGCCCTCCGCCGCCCGGCCCGAGCAGTGCCATGCCGCCCGCCACCTCGACGCCGTGCGACTGGAAAAATTGCTTCACGCGGTCGAGCGTGGCGTCGTCGGCCGTCGTGCCGCTGCGGAAGTTTTCGATAAAAACTTTGTCCACGTGCAGGCGGCTGCTGATCTCGTTCCAGCTCGATTCCATCCACGCCGGGTCATGGCCCATCCGCTCGACGATCTGAACGGGAATAAAGACCGTCACTTTGAAGTTCTTGTACGGTTGCGGCTCGGCCCCGGCGCAGGAAACGGCCAGGAGCAGAATCGCCACAACGGGAGACCAATGCTTGCGCATCGTCGTTCTCCTTTCTTTCGACACTCGGTCGGCAAAAAGAGGCAGGGCAGAGACTCTTCTCCCCGCAGCCACCTGCCGCAGGGCCTCGCCGGTCTGTCTTGCGGACCGGGCGGGGAATCAACATACACCTGACTGGGCCGGTTGCGACAGACCTTTGTTCGTATGATTCATCGACATCCAGTTGACGGAAGGCACTTAATGGGAGTATCTTGCCTGCCGACCTGCGAGGACGACCGCGGGAAACTTCAGAACGAAACATGGGCACCACACCGTCAGCGACATCGGCAAGCCAGCCTGTGCGCGGAAAAATCGTGGAGGCGGAGGTCAAAGTCTCCGTGGATCCCGGCCATCCGCTGCCGCTGGCCTGCGCGCTTTACGCCATTGAGGCGGAAGGGGGCGTCTGGCTTTGCGCTTATTACGGCACGAACCGCAGCGTCTTCGATTTCCTGCCGCAAAAAGGCGCCGAGGTGGATGAATCGAAACTGGGCATCGCGTTTCAGGTGAAGCAATTCATTCCTGGCGGTTTTCAGCCCGAGCCTTGGGAAGAGTTCAAGAAATCGCGGCTGATGACCTACGAAGAACGCGGCGCGGGGTAAACCCGC
Source organism: Acidobacteriota bacterium (assembly GCA_024638215.1). GTDB lineage: Bacteria > Acidobacteriota > Terriglobia > UBA7540 > UBA7540 > JAHEKS01. Next base: position 5,419 of record JAHEKS010000240.1, read on the forward strand.
CCTGTCACGCGCGGGGTTGCGCAGCAATCCCATTGAGAGAGGAAAACCATGAAGAGCTTCCGCAATTTGATTTTCGCATGGGTTGTGGCGGCGGCTTTCGCGGCCGGAGCGTGGGCTCAAATGATGGGCCGCGGCATGTCCGGTCCGCCGCAGATTCCGGGCATGTTCAAGCCGACGGTCGGCGAGGGATCGGAATATCAGGTGACCACGAATGGGGAGCCCATGGAGATTCAGTATGCGGTGGTTGGCAAGGAATCCGTGGACGGGAAAGACGGCTATTGGGCCGAAACTCGAATGATAAGCGGCAAGGGTGCCGGAATGGTGATGAAAAGTCTTGTGGTGATGGGAGGCGATTCGCCGGGGATCAAGCGCATGATCGTCCAGCGGGCTGGCCAGCAAGCGATGGAGATGCCCATGAGCATTATGGGCGGCATGATGAAACAGATGATGCAATCGGCGCCGCAAGATTTCGGTAAGGGATCGGCCGCGATGGGGGAGATGGTTGGAACGGAAACCGTCACTGTGCCGGCCGGAACCTTCATGTGCGACCACTACCGGTCTAAGGACGGTGGTGATTTTTGGATTTCTTCCAAGGTCTATCCCAACGGCTTGATCAAGGCGGTGACCAAGGACATGACGATCGTGCTGCAAAAAACCCTGACCGACCAGACTTCTGAAATCAAGGGCGAGCCGCGCAAGATGGAGATGCCGCACTTCTAAACGAGTCGCGCTCCCGCCGTGGCTGCCCGGCCGCGGCGGACCGGTTTCGCATCCCGCAGCGTTTCCCTCTCAATCCCGCAGTTGCCAAAACTCCTCGAGTAGAGTATTTATAAATAGTCTGCATAAATTTGCATGGACAATCTGTACCGACGCAATCTGATTCTGGATCTTCTCCGAGCGGGCGCGGTGGCCACGCAGGGCGACCTGCGCTCAAAGCTCGCGCGGCGCGGTATTCACGTAACTCAGGCGACGCTCTCGCGCGACCTGGAAGAGTTGGGCGTAGTCAAGACGCGCGACGGATATCGCCTGGCTGCGGCTGTTTCTTCGGTATTGCCGCCGCAGCCTGCGCTGAGCGTCCTCCTCAAGGAATTCGTGCGCGAAGTGCGCCAGGCGTCGAATCTGGTGGTGGTCAAGACGAATCCGGGGAATGCTCATTCCGTGGCCGTTTCACTGGATGCCGAACGGTGGCCGGAAGCGATTGGAAGCATTGCGGGCGACGATACGATTTTCATCGCGACCCCCGACGCTCACGGAGCGGCGCGGCTGCGCAAGAAAATCCTTGAACTGCTGGCGGGATGACGCGTGCGGCTGGCGCCAGGGGTGAGTGCCGTGAAATTCGAACGCTACGTTCGGATAGTCCGAATGGGCCGGACGATTTACGATGGCCCGTGAGGCAAGGCTCTCATCAAAAGTGCGGGGAATGAGCGCCTCGCCGAAACCTGGCAGGAGGAACGTCGTGCCCCGAGAGCCTGAGGAGAACTTGAGTCAACGTCTTTCGCCGATTGACATGACGGGCGAGGAATTTCGCGCCGCGGGCCGCGAGCTGGTGGACCGGATTGCGGACTATCTTGATAAAGTGCGCAAGATGCCGGTGACGCCCGGCGAATCACCCGCGGAAATCCGAAAAATCCTGGGCGGTGAAAAACTGCCCGCGCGGGGCGAAGAGCCCGCGCGGTTGCTGGAAGAAGCGTCGGACCTCGTCATCCACCACTCGCTCCTGAACGGCCATCCGCGTTTCTGGGGCTACATCAATCCTTCCTCGGCGCCCATCGGCGCGCTGGGAGATTTCTTAGCCGCGGCGGTCAATCCCAATGCCGGCGCGCGGATTCTGTCGCCCGTAGCGAGCGAAATCGAAGCGCAGACGGTGCGCTGGATCGCGGAAATGCTTGGGTATCCCACCGATTGTGGCGGCCTGCTGGTGAGCGGGGGCAACATGGCCAATTTCGTGGGCTTCGTCGCCGCGCGCCGGGCGAAAGCGACCTGGGACGTTCGCGCCGCGGGTTTTACGGGCAAGGAAACGCGGCGCTTGCGCGCCTACGTTTCGAGCGAAACTCACACCTGGATTCACAAGGCCACGGACCTGTTCGGCCTGGGCACGGACTCGATTCGCTGGATTCCGGTGGAC
>JAHEKS010000241.1 GCA_024638215.1 Acidobacteriota bacterium
ACCCAAGACCTATTCCATTCCGCTTCCGCCTAAAGCCGATTTCTCGGCGCTGGACTGGCTGATTGGAGAATGGTCGGGAAAGACCAGCGCCAAGAGCCCGCCCGGAGAAATACACCTCTCGGTGGCCTATGACCTCGACAAGCGGTTTCTGGTTTTCCGGGAAAAGATTTCGCTCGCCGCGACCAATTCCACGCCCGCCGTGGATGAGTCCTGGTTTGGCGTCTTGAGCGGCCGCGATTCGCCGAATGAGTTTACCCTGCGCGTGTATTCTTCCACCGGCTTCATTACGCGATATCGCGTCACCGTGCAGCAGGCGGATATCCGGTTCATGCCGGAAGGAGGTGAAGAGCCTCCGCCGGGATGGCTCTTCCGCCGCGAGATGCAGCGCCTGGACACCGGCGAGTTGAGCGAAGCCGTCGAAGCCGCGCCTCCGGACGGATCCTTCTTTTCCTATTACTCCGCCAAGCTGACACGCCAGACACCCGCACCGGTCGCCGCGCCCGCTGCCCCCAGCCAAAAGCGCCAATAGCGTCCTTTCCTGGGTCGCCGCGCGGCTGAAAGCGGGAAATTCCTTAATTCCCCCAACGTAAATGGTGCGCCACGCCGCGCATCCGGCTACAATAGGGTTCACAGCATACGTTCGCCTCGAGGAGGCACGGTCATGTCTAAAGCGAAGAAGATCGCACTGGGCATCTTGATTGGCGTGGTCGCGCTCGTCCTCGCCCTGGTCGTCGCCGTCCCTCTGCTGATCAACATTGACCGCTACCGGCCCGAGGTGGTGAAGCACCTGGAAGCGGAAACCGGCAAGCCGGTCGAAATCGGCAAGCTCACTTTGCACGTTTTCCCGACAGTTTCAATCCACGTGGATGACTTTTCCATGGGCAATCCGGAAGGATTTCCCCAGGGCGTTTTCGTCAAAGCGCGCCGGATTTCCGCCGTGGTGGATGCGGGCCAGTTGTGGGACCGCAAGGTGGCGATCAAGTCACTGGAGCTCGACGATCCCGTCCTGAACCTTCTCCAGGACACGCGCGGCAAGTGGAATTTCGAAAACCCGCCCGCCCCGCACACATCTTCGACTGCCAGCGACCAAAGCCCGTCTTCGTTTTCGCTGGGGGTCATTTCCAAAGTCACGATTTCGAACGCGCAGTTGAAGGCCGCCAACCTGCTCGCGAACGGCCGCGAAGGCCCGGCGTATTTTCAAGGTCAGGGCGTGAACGTGGAGCTCGAACAGGTGGATCTGAACGCTTTCACCGCCGCGGTGCTCATGGGCGTGCCGCGCTTGGCCGCGCCAGCCGGGAGGGGGAGTTGGTGGACGTCGGTGGCTTACGCGGCGGAGCGGACTCCCGCGGCGCAGGGAAATCTCTCCGCCAAAAGCCTGATGTTCAGCAACCTGCAAGTGACTTCCGTCAAGTCGAAGCTGCGCCTTTTTCCCAAGCAAGTTTATTTGGACGACCTCAATTTCGATCTCTACGACGGCCACGCGGCGGGCGCGCTGAACTTCAACTTTGCCGCCCGCAATCCGCGTTACAACACCCAGGCGAAGCTGAAGGGTGTCAACATGGAGAAGTTGCTGGCGGCCTTCCCCGAGGCGCGCGGCAAGATGACCGGCACCATGGACGGCACGATCAAACTCGCGGGCGAGGTGGCGCATTCTTCCGACCCGCTGGCGGGGATGCAGGGCGCGGGGCAGGTGAGCGTCAAAAACGGCCGGCTGCCCAGCCTGAACCTGAACAAGAACCTGATGACGCTGGCCAGGCTTTCCAACCTCGGCGCGGCCCAGGGCGATCCCTCGTCGTTTTCCTCCATGTCGAGTGATTTCAATATCGCCAACAACCGCATTACTACGAATAAAGTTACTATTTTAGGTAATGGAGTGGATATTGACGGCTCCGGCGTGCTGACGATGCTGGGCGACGGCAGCCTGGATTATCAGGGCATCGCCAAGCTCGCCGCGGGTGAGAGTCCGGTCTCGGGCCTGCTGAGTGGCCTGACCGGCGCCACGATGGAGAACGGCAAGCTGAACCTTCCCTTCGGCATCGGCGGCACGCTCTCTAATCCCCGCTTCATCCTGAAGTCGGTCGGCAGCCAGAATCAGATGAACGCCATTCAGGGCTTGCTGGGCGGAAAGCAGTCCACCCAGGCGGGCCAGACGCAGCAGCAGCCTTCCGACCTCGTGCAAGGGATCACCGGACTTTTCAAAAAGAAGAAACAGCCGTAGGTTTCATTCAAAGTGCAGGCGCGCCCACTTAACGAGGATTACAAATCCTAGTGACGCCTTCCTTTGTAGCGGCGCTGTCCCCAGCGCCGAAAAGCGCCGGTGAGGACACCGGCGCTACAGCCCCGTGGTCACTGTAATATGCAAGACTCCGTAAAGGGGGCTGAAGGTGCACGCGCGCTCGTCATTCCGAGGAGTCTGTCGGTCGGCGGGCGACGAGGAAACTCGCCGGGTGTAAGCAGAGAAGCAGATTCCTCCCCTTCGCTTCGCTCAGGGTCGGAATGACGGCGTTCTCCCCTTTTTCAGGATTCTACTTGGGATTTCCGGGCGGGGAGGCAGGGGAAAGAAATCCTATAGCCGTTTCAGCAGCGCCTGGAAGCGCGGGTGGTTGCGCAGCGGATCGAGGTCGGAATCGTTCTCGATCCACTCCTTCTGGCCCATCCCCGAGGTAATGGATTTTTCCAGGCAATCGATGGCCCTGTCGAGCTCGCCGAGGCCGGAATAAACGCACGCGACGTTGTAGAGCACGGAGGGATCTTCAGGGTCGAGGGAAAGCGCGCGGTCGGCCCATTCGACGCCCCGCGCCCGGTCGCCCAACTGGCAAAGCACGCCGGCGCCCAGGTAAAGGGCTCGCGGGTCGTCGGGGTGCAGGCCCAGGTGCCTTTCGATGATATCGAGAGTACGGCGGCGAGCCGTCATGGCGTCGGTCTTGCGGCCCAGCGAGTCGTAAACGGAGGAAACCAGGGCGACGGACTGGTAATCGTCCGGGTTCACCTTGGAAGCCTGCTCGAACAATCTTGCCGCTTCTTCCTTCTTGCCCTGCGAGAATTCCGCTCGCGCGTAGAAATAATAGGCCTCGAAAAGGTTGGGGTTAAGGCGGATGGCCTCCTCGAATTCGCGTTTGGCCTCGTCGAAGCGCTGGTTGAGCGAGACGGCCAGGCCGCGCGAGGCGTGGGCCTCGGCCAGTTCCGGGTCGAGCTCGAGCGCCTTGCGGCTGGTGGTGTCCGCTTCCCTCAGGTTGGCTTCACTTGCCTCATAATACATGTAAAGGAACGAGCAGCAGTCCGCGACGCCGGCGTAGGCGCGCGCGTAATTCGCGTCGAGCACGATGGCGCGCGCGAACATCTGCCGCGCGAAATCAAAGCCCTTGTGGCGAAACTGGTGGAAGAACTGCCGGCCGCGCAGATAGAAATCGTAGGCCTGGATGTCGGCGGTGGGCGGCTTGACGATAGCTTTCTTTTCCTTTTCGCTCAGCATCAGCTTGAGGGCGCGGGCGATGCTCTGCGCGATGTCGTCCTGAATGGCAAAGACGTCCTCGAGCTGGCGGTCGTAGCGCTCCGCCCAAACCGTGTGCCCGGTGCGCGTCTCGACCAGTTGCGCGGTGAAGCGCAGGCGATTGCCCGCGCGGCGCAGGCTGCCGCCCAGAACGAAGCCGGCATTCATCTGGCGCCCGATTTCCTGTTCGCTTGAGGGTTTGTCGCGGTAGGCGAGCACCGCCGAGCGCGGGAAAACGCGCAGGTCCTTGATTTTGGAAAGCTCGATGATGATGTCTTCGGTGATGCCGTCGCGGAAGTATTCGTCGTCCTTGGCGCCGCTCAGGTTCTCGAAATAAAGGACGGCGAGGGATTTTTCCGTTTGTTCCGCGGGCGCGGCCGGGCGCTCCACACGCGCGGACGAAGTTCGCCCCGAGTCGAGGTCGCGCTTCAGCCGTTTCAGGTCCGACAGGATTTCGGAAGCGCTCTGGTAGCGCAGGTCGCGGTCTTTTTCGAGCGCCTTCGAGACGATGCGGTCAAGCTCGGCGGGCAACTGCGGATTCACCTGGAGCAGGGAAGACTGCGCGCGATTCAGGATGGCGTCGAACACTGCTGCCGAGGTGGCGCCGGAAAACGCCTGGCGGCGCGTGGCCATCTCGTAGAGAACCGCGCCGAAACTGAACAGGTCCGAGCGGGCATCCAAATCCTTGCCCAGCGCCTGTTCGGGAGACATGTAAGCCACCGTGCCCAGCGAGGTCCCCGGGCTGGTGAGATTGGCTTCCGTCGCGGCGGTCGCGCCCGCTTCGGCTGCCTCGGGGCGAGCCAGCTTGGCCAGGCCGAAATCGAGAATCTTCGCCTGCCCGCGCGGCGTGACAAAAATATTGGCCGGCTTGATGTCGCGGTGCACGATGCCCTTGGAATGAGCGGCGTCGAGCGCGTCGGCAATCTGAATCGAAAGGTCGAGCAGCGTATCAATGGCCAGCGATTGCCCTTCGATGCGGTGCTTGAGCGTCTGGCCCTCCAAAAGTTCCATGGCGATGAAGGGCTGGCCGTCGGCTTCGTCCACTTCGTAGATGGTGCAGATGTTGGGATGATTCAAGGCAGAAGCGGCGCGGGCCTCGCGTTGGAAGCGCTCGAGGGCCTGCTTGTCCTTCAACAAATCTTCGGGCAGGAATTTTAACGCCACGGCGCGGCCGAGCTTGGTGTCCTCGGCTTTGTAAACGACGCCCATGCCGCCGCCACCGAGCTTTTCGAGCACGCGATAATGCGATACCGTTTGTCCCTGCACTTAAGGAGATCCCACCTCTTCGGATGGCTGACCTGGAGGCAAATATTATAGGTATTTGCGTCGAGATTTTCCAGAAATGAATTCGCACGCGCGTGGTTAGCGAAGCGGAGAGGGGAAGCGATACTGACATTTTGTCAGGTTTGCGTCGGCGCCCGCAGCCTGCGGCGATACCAGCCCGTGCCCGCCAGCTACACCGGGGCGTGACGCGGGAGGCCTCTGGGGCAAAGGCGCACCGTGGGTTGAGCGGGCCGAAAGCGAAAGTCTCTTCACTCTCGCGGACCGCGTTCGTGCCCGACAGACCTGCGTGAACGCCTGGCAATGGGTGCAGAATGATGCGTTTTGGTGTAAAATACGGTGTATGCCCAAATCCGAAGCGACAATCCGGCAGAGCGTTTCGCTCCCAGGACGCGTTGCCAGGCACGTGCGGACCATCGCGAGGGCGCGCAAGACGAGCGCCAACCGCGTTCTGGTGGATTTGATCGAGGCGGGGCTAGAATCGCAGGCCGCCGAAAAGGAACGCTTCTTCGCGCTCGCCAACCGCCTGACTGAAACCGAGGATGCCCAGGAGCGGCGGCGGATCAAGGAACAACTGGCCCGCATGACATTCGGTGCGTAATGCGCAAGATCCAGTGGACCAACCTTCCGCCGAAACTCCGCCAGCACCTGTTCGACCGGCTGGAGACCCGCGAGATTACCGTGGAAGACCTGTATAAGCTCAAGTTGTGGCGCGAGAGCGAGCCGGAAGCGCCCGAAGGACGCTGGTATAAGGATTTTGGTTCATTCAAGATTTGCGGTGAAGGGATGTTCCCCAAGACCTTTCTTCTCAAGGGTCAGGCCGCCAAAGGCAAGGCCCTCTGAAGTGCAACCGGGAAGCACTTCCTCCTCAAGGTGATACGCCCGGCACAAATAAATTGTGTCAGCTGTATCACCCGTGTCCACCGTATCTTTTCCTTCTGATAGGCTAGTCGTGTAATGGTGTACCCCGCATCGGGACGCCGGCGGGCGCCGCGGCCGCTTCGATTCGCCCGGGCAGGCCGCGCTCGCCACGGGAAGGGCGCCCGCCGGGCTTCGCGCGCGCGTGACGCCCGCACTACTTCAGCTTTCTTCACGGAGGAATCATGAGAACAGCACATCTGGTCAAAAGGCCGCGCCTGACGGAGCGGAAGCGCGCCGCCAACCGATTGAACGCCCAAAAATCCACCGGGCCGCGCACCGAGCGCGGCAAGCGCCGCTCCAGCCTGAACGCGCTGAAGCACGGCGTGTTCGCGCGCTCGCTCGAAGAATCCATGCAGGGATTGGGTGAAGACCCGGCGGAATTCGAGCGCTTGAAGCGCGACTTCATCGTCTCCTTCCAGCCCGCCACACCCTTCGAGGCGGCGCTGGTGGACGATCTGGCCAGCCTGTGGTGGCGCAAGGCGCGCGCCGAGGCCGGTTTGCAGGTGAAGGACGCCGAGCGCGGGCACATCGAGCGCGGGCGCGAGCTGAGCGACCTGAACCGCCTGGACGTGCCGGCGTCGAAGGAGGAAATCCACGAGGTCGGCTTGATGCGCCTGCCCGACAGCCAGAGCAAGTTTGAGGAGGCGGGCCGGTTCCTGAAGATGCTGCTGGCGCGGGTGGAGCGCGGGAAGGAGCCGGCGGACGCGGAAGTCACCATTCGAATCCTCTACGGCGGGAGACCCACTTGGCGCGCCCAGTTGATCCTCAGGCTGGCCAAGGATCTGCGCGAGGCCGAAGCCCGCCAGGCGGCGGCCGCCCCGCCCGAGCCTGATCCCGCGGCGGACGGGGAAGAACAGCCGGAAGAATTTGTGGAAACCGACGGTTCGGCCCCGATGCAGCCGCCTGATGTTTATGCGGAACCCGACGATGCCGCGACCGGCGAGCCGCCGGAAGATGCGAACGCCGCGGAAGAGGATGACGAAGCGGAAGAGAACGACGAAGCCGGCTCTTCGCCCCAGGTCTTGCGCGCCCTGCTGGTGAACGAATTGACGGCGGAAATGATCGAGGTTGACCGTGAGCACGCGCTGTTCCTTGAGCGCCACGTGGAATACTCCGGCGCCGTGTACGACTCTCACCTCGCGCCCCGCGATTCGCGCTGGCCGGCGCTGATGCGCTACGAGAACGACCTGGAAAGCCGCATTGACCGCAAGCTGAAGCAGCTCGAGAAACTCCAAAGCGTGGGCGGCTGGGGCGGCCGCCTGCGACGCTCGAACGGCTACGTTCTGCCCCGGCTCAATGGCGGCAGGTGCGCGCGGTCGTCGCCTAGTCCCGTGCCGCTCCGCAGCCTCCGCAGTGCCGCTGCTGTTCCCATAAATCCCGAACTCCGAATCCCGAGCCCCGCGTCCCAAGTCCCGGGTTCCGAATCCCGAACACCGGCTCCCATGCCCCGAAAAATGCACAAACAAAGCCGCCATCTTCATCACGGCAAAAGCTCGGCGCCGGCAAAGGAACCCAAAACGAACCGCCAACGAAGCCCGAACGAAGCGACAAAAAGGCCCAGCAGAGCCATCCGCAGTCGGCAAGCGCGGCGGGAAATCTGAAATTGGAAAATGGAAACTGGAAAATGGAAAATGGAGCCCGAAATTCGAAAATCGAAACTCGGCCGTCGGCAATCGGCTATCGAATACGGGCGATTGAAAGTCGAGAATCCAAAATCCAAAATCAGTACTGTCCAACAAAACTCTGTCCTCTTTGCTGTAACTTATTGGTCCGACTAAGCGAAATGGTCAAAATGAGATTTTTCGATTTCAATTTTCCGCCTCAGTTTTGGCATCATCGAG
>JAHEKS010000242.1 GCA_024638215.1 Acidobacteriota bacterium
CGCGCCTTTTGCGCGCCTTTTTCGGCCCGCAGGACGAACACGAAGAGAAAATCGTCCATGCCCTGGCGGAAGCCATCCAGCGCCGTTTGCGCCTCTGGCGCGCCGAAGCGCTGTGGGAATCGCGCCACCTCGAGCAGTGCCTCGACTCCGCCAGCGCCCTGGCCGTCCCCGACCCCGACCTGACGTTGCAGCGCGCCTATCTGCTGATGAGCGCGGTGGTCAACCAGGAAGGGCTATTCACGCTCGACCGCCGCCTGGTAACGGCCATCGAGCGCCTGCTGCGCCTGCTGGTCCGCAAACGCTCGCAGGGCCGCCTGGATCTGAGAATCTTCTCGCACCTTCGCCGGCGCCTGGACGCGGAATGGGCCGACCTCGAGCGCGCCGAGAAGGACTTCGAAATGTGGGAACGCCTGCACGAGGGCGGCCCCGAAGTGGACGCCGTCCTCAAGCGCTGGCGCAAGGAGTGGTTGCCCAAACCAGGGGCGGAGGAGGAGTGATCGCGGAAGATCGCAGCGATCCCGAATGGGGCGACCAGCAATGGCCGTGGGCGGAAGCCGCAACTTATTCCGCATGACTTGGCCGATGCAATTCGTGATAATATTTGCGCTAATCTGGAACTGGAAACCCGATGGCGCGCTACAGTCTCTATCTGGGCGATTGCATGCAATGGATGGATGAGAGGTCCGCAAACTCCGTCCATGCCATCGTCACCGACCCGCCGTACGGGCTTAAGGAATACTCCCACGAGGAAAAAACCAAACTGCGCGACGGTCACGGCGGTGTGTGGAGAATTCCGCCGTCTTTTGATGGCTGCAAGCGCAGCCCCCTGCCGCGCTTTACAGTGCTCACTGATTCGGACCGCGCCCGCCTGCGGGGCTTCTTTGCTGAGTTCGCCGGACGTGCGATCCGCGTGCTCGTGCCGGGCTGCCATCTGATGATCGCCACGAATCCCCTGCTCTCCCACCTCGTGTACCTGCCCTTGATGGAAGCAGGTTTCGAGAAGCGTGGCGAGATTATCCGTCTGGTTAAGACCCTGAGGGGTGGCGACCGGCCCAAGAACGCGCACGGCGAGTTTGCGGACGTGACGGTGATGCCGCGCTCGGGATGGGAGCCGTGGGGACTGTTCAGGAAGCCGTGCGATGGGCGCGTGCAAGACAACTTGCGAAAATGGAAGGCGGGCGGACTGAGGCGGATATCGCAGGATCAGCCCTTTGAGGATGTCATTCGCTCATCGCCCACCCGCCCTGAGGAACGCCGAATTGCGCCGCACCCCTCGCTCAAACCTCAGGCCCTGATGCGCCAGCTTGTTCGAGCCGCGCTGCCCCTCGGCGCCGGAATTGTCCTCGACCCGTTCATGGGCGGCGGCTCGACCGTCGCCGCGGCTCTCGCCGTCGGGTATGACAGTATCGGCATCGAGAGCGACTCCGCGTTCTTCAGGATCGCCGAACGCGCCATCCCCAAGCTGGCTGAGTTCGCTGCGGCCAGACACCCCGCTGCAAAGGCAACGCAGCGAATCGGCAAAGAGGGGCCAAACGTCACGGTCGGGTTACGGCCCCCAGAGCGTGCTGCACCCCCCGCTTTGGAAGCGCGGTGAGAGGGCGGTCGACTAAGGCAGCCGATCTCGTTACCTTACGGGGGCGCAAGCATTCTCGGCCAGCTCATGGTAGACTAGTGTTATCATCCGGGAGAGAAAATGCCTGAGAAGACACAAGCAGAGATCGCGTTCTCGCAACTTGAGTACACCTGTACGTTCAAGGGGCCGATCCTTCCGGCAGGCGCTGTTGTCGGCGCTATCCTAGAGGCGTTGGGCCCATCCGGGTACACCCTGAGCGGGATGGAGTTGAGCGCCAAGACGCCAAAGCCCGATGATTGGAGCATCGTATTCCGCCGCACCGCTCCCGCGGTCCCGGCCCGTAGCCTCGCCCTGGGTTTCGGTAAGGCGGTCATCACGGCCGACAACTTGGACTGGGGGGAGGCAGAGGGGTTCATTGCGTCGCACGGGGCGGCCCTGAAGGCGATCCAAGATACAGGTGGGGCCGCGACTCAAACGCAGCATCTTGTCGTGGCCTTGCACGTGCAACTAAAAGCTAGGCCGAGGTGCGACGTCACAGCGCATTTGTTGAGCCGCGAAGGGCTCAGCCTCCTTGACGGCGAAGTCAAGTTTCCCGGCATCATTTTACACAAGGACAAGGCGAGCGTGATCATAGACGCGTCCGCAGGGTTTGCGAACGGGCTGTTCCTCAGGATTACGAGAGAGCACTCTGGCGACGCAACACTCCAGCACCTAGCTGAAGCCCTCCGAAAAGACGAGGAACAGGTCTTCGCCGTCCTCGCGCTGGAAGGTGTTCTATGACAACCGCGTGGCAAATGCTGCAGAGCTTCCAGCGACCCGTCATGCGTCCGCCGAGCGCCGGGTCCTTGGCTGCAGGCCACCTTCCCGAGCAGCCGGAGCCGCTGCAGGCGAACACAGCTTTCAGGCGCGTTCCGTCTTACGAGAGCCACTGGGAGGCAGCCCGCGGCCCCAGCCCTGAGGAGTTCCAGCGGGCACTTTCCGAAGAGTACCGCACGACGCTAGCTGCCATCGAGGTTCTCATTAGGCGCTTTCTAGAGCACGAGGGCCGCCTCGACCGTGGTATCTCCGAGCAGATGGACCTGGAGCCATCAGTTCCTTTGCAACGCCTTGGCGAGACTTCGAGTGGGCTGGAGGAGGTCTACGTCTTTGATGATCGCTCCCGCGTTACTGAATTCATAGAGCGGAATCGCCTTCGGAACCTCTTGCTACAAGCGCGCGCGCCACTAATGGATGCTTTCGGAGAGACCGCGATAAAGAGGCTCTCAGTTCTGGAGGACGACGAAGGGTCCGAAACGCTCGTCTGCTTGACTGGAATGTCGGGCAGCGTGGACGAAGCAAGGCTCGCGCTGAGATCGTTCGACCGCTATTGGTGGCTCGCTCATTGCGGCCGTGCCGGCGGAAAGCTGAACTTCGATTTTGACCTCATCTGATGGCATTCGACTGGAACCAATTCCTGGCGCTAGCAGAAGAGCTTGCGGATAGGGCAGACGACGCTTCAAAGCGCACGGCAATTAGCCGCGCATATTACTGTATTTTTAACTTGGCGTTCGCGCGCGCCGAAACATCTGGTTGCACGAAGCCCAAGGGTGTGTCATATCACCAGTGGTGCTGGGAACAATATACTAACAGTGGGGATTGGTCCTGCAAGCAGCTCGGGCTCGATGGGGACCGAATGAGGTGGCTTCGGGTCAAGGCCGACTATAAGGAGGCCGAAATCTACCGCCTAGACGATAAAGTCCGAAGGATGTTGCAGGACGCACACGAGTTCCTAAAGGATCTTGCCGCTCTCGACCCCACGTTTCCTCGGCCCTGACCCCAGGCCTACCAACCGGCTGTCCAAGGCCATCCAGTGCATCCTGACCAACTACCGTGGCGCCCGCGTTTCCGGCATCCCGGAGCAAGCCATACCCGCTGTGCTTGCTCGCCTTGCGCGTGCGGCGGCGCAGCCCGGACACATGCCTCCCGGGGCGCGCCAAATCCAGCGCCGGTTTATCGCCAACTCGCTGACGCGCTGCGACAACTGGGGATCTCGTTGGAAGGGGAGTGACCGCGCAGGTGGGCGGAAGGCGAAGCTTTGAAGGTTCGGCGATGGGCGCATCGCCTCTTCGGTCCGAGTCGGCTAGGAGCCTTGGCGCTTGGATGGGGCGCGGCGCTGCTGGCGGAGGACGGGGGCGAGGGCGCGCAGCGCCTGATTAACGCGCGCGCTGTCGGGAAAAACGTCGAGCACGTCCGGATCGATCACGGCGATGTTGGCGCCTTCGCGGTATCGTGCTGCCGTTGAGCCCCGGACGGCTCCCGAAAAGTCGTACTCCCGCCGCATGGTGTCGCGGTCGGGGTGCCTTTTGCGCCGGTTAATCCTCTTCTTCATAGCGTCGCCATTCGTTCGAATCCGGCGAACTGGCCTCTCCGATCTTCGCTGCTGCGCTGCTCGTAAGCCAGTCCACCCAGCTAGTATAGAACGAAACGGCCTCTGGTCAATGTGAACTCCTCTGACCTCACTCCGCGCCTGGGCGGGCCCAGTTCCGACCCCGTCTTTGCCAATTTGGGGAATGGCGGTTACAATGGATAGGTTGGGGGAAAGCGCTGCGCGCGAAGGTGTGTCTTCGGACAAGGTCCCGCGCGGCCTTGGAGCAGGAGGGGCGCGCCGCAAAACCCGGCGATCACAGATCGTCGCTACAGCCGGACGTGCGATGGCGAGACGCCGCCGCTACAGAAGGCAGCGCGAAGGCGCAATTGCAGGGGCGGGCTTGGAAACCTGCCCCGACAGCAGACAGGAAGGGCCGGCGGCCACAGGCCGCCGCCGCAGGTGGGAAATGCCGGACTGAAGTCCGGCGCTACGCATGGCAACTTATTTTCAAAACGTACTCGGCAAAGTCATCGGCACCCAGAACGAGCGCGAGCTGAAGCGCATGGCCGACCGCGTCGAGGCCATCAACGCGTTCGAGCCCGAAATGAAAAAGCTCGCCGACTCGGAATTTCCCGCCCGCACCGAGCAGTTCAAAAAGCGAGTGGCCGAAGGCGCCACGCTCGACGACCTGCTGCCCGAAGCCTTTGCCGTCTGCCGCGAGGCGGGCCGGCGCACGCTCGCCATGCGCCACTTCGACGTGCAACTGATCGGCGGCATGGTGCTGCACGAAGGCAAAATCGCCGAAATGAAAACCGGCGAGGGCAAGACGCTGGTCGCGACTCTGCCCGTCTACCTGAACTCGCTCGAAGGCAAGGGCGTGCACGTGGTGACGGTGAACGATTACCTGGCCAAGCGCGACGCAGCGTGGATGGGCCCCATCTACCGCCTGCTGGGCTTGAGCGTGGGCGTGATCGTGCACGACCTGGACGATCAGGAGCGCCGCCTCGCCTACAACTGCGACGTCACCTACGGCACCAACAACGAGTTCGGGTTCGATTACCTGCGCGACAACATGAAGTTCCAGATCGAGGACTGCGTGCAGCGCGTGCACAACTTCGCCATCGTGGACGAGGTGGACTCGATCCTGATTGACGAGGCGCGCACCCCGCTGATCATTTCCGGCTCGTCGGAAGAGTCGGTGGACAAGTATTACAAGATTGACAAGATCATTCCCCACATGAAAGAGGGCGAGGATTACGAGCTAGACGAAAAACTCAAGCAGGCGAGCCTCTTGGAGCCCGGCATCGCCAAGGCGGAAAAGCTGCTGGGCCTAGATAACATGTATGACCCGGCGAATATTGACTACATTCATCATGTTTACCAGGCGCTGAAGGCCCACTCGCTGTTCAAGCTCGACCGCGATTACGTGGTGAAGGAAGGCGAAGTCATCATCGTGGACGAGTTCACCGGGCGCCTGATGCCCGGGCGGCGCTGGTCCGACGGCCTGCACCAGGCCATCGAGGCCAAGGAAAACGTCAAGATCGAGAAGGAAAACCAGACCCTCGCCACCATCACCTTCCAGAATTACTTCCGCATGTACGACAAGCTCTCGGGCATGACCGGGACGGCCGAGACCGAGGCGGCGGAGTTTGAGAAAATATACGAGCTTGAAGTGGTTGTTATCCCGACGAATAAGACACTAATCAGGCACGAGCACCGGGACGTGGTCTACCGCACCGAGCGCGAGAAGTTCTCGGCCGTGATCGAGGAGATCAAGGAATACCACCTGCGCGGCCAGCCGGTGCTGGTGGGCACCATCGCCATCGAAAAGTCGGAGCGGCTGAGCGCGCAACTGAAGAAGTCCGGCTTCCTGCCCGCGCGCCTGCAGGAACTGGCCAAGGCGGCGGGGCTCGAAGGCCCGCGCCTGGAGAAGTGGGCCACGGCGTTTGCGGAGCGGCACTCGCAGGCCGTCGAGTGGCTGATCCAGGCCGGCGTGACGGCTTCGACTGTCAGGAAAATGACGGCCGAGGGGCGCTTCAAGTCGCTCGCCACGGGCGCGAACGGCGATGCCGGGGATTTTCTGCGCGCCATCCTGAAGCGCGCCCAGCAGGATTACGCGCGGCAGGAGCTGCCGCCAGTGGAAGAGCGCATGGCGCCACGGCTGGTCGAACTCGTCAAGGGCGTCGAAGACAAACACCGGCCTGTCGCCGATTACTTGATCGAAATTCAGTGCCGGCCCGAGCGCCTGCTGGAAGTGCTGGAACAGCGCGAGACCAAGCACAACATCCTGAACGCCAAGCAGCACGAGCGCGAGGCGCAGATCGTGGCGCAGGCCGGGCGCGTCGGCGCCGTCACCGTCTCCACCAATATGGCCGGGCGCGGCACCGATATTCTGCTCGGCGGCAATCCCGAATTTATGGCGCGCGAGGAGTTCCGCAAATCACCGGAGAAATATCGCGAACAGGGCATCGATCCCGAGCCGCCCGAACACCCCGCCGCCGACGCTTCGCCCTTGGAGCTGCAGACGTACGCCGACGCCTACGAACGCTGGCGCGAAAGCTGGGCGACTTTTGTCAGCCGCTTCAAGGCGGTGACCGACGTCGAGCACGAGCGCGTGGTCTCACTCGGCGGGCTGCACATCCTCGGCACCGAGCGCCACGAAGCGCGCCGCATCGACAACCAGTTGCGTGGCCGCGCCGGCCGCCAGGGCGACCCTGGCTCCTCGCGCTTCTATCTGTCGCTCGAAGACGACCTGCTGCGCATTTTCGCCGGCGAGCGCATTTCCAAAATCATGCACAAGCTCGGAATGGAAGAAGGCGTTCCCATCGAGTCCCGTCTGATCTCCAAACGCATCGAGGCTGCACAGAAAGCGGTGGAGGCGCAGAATTTTGAAAGCCGTAAACACTTACTAGAATATGATGATGTAATGAATAAACAGAGAGAGACGATCTACGGCATGCGCCGCCGCCTGCTGGAAGGGGAGGACCAGCAAGAATACATTACCGACGCCGTGGACCGTGTGGTGAGCTGGCTGGTTGGCCAGTTCTGCCCCAAGGACCAGAACGCCGACCAATGGAACAAAGACGGCCTGCGCTCCGAACTGTGGGCGCGCTTCGGAGTGGATATCCGCAAACACGAATTAACTTACGATCCCAAGGCGCTGGACGTGCTCGAGGACGAACTGAAGAAGATCGTGCACGAGCGCTACCAGGAGCGCGAGAAAGTCTGGAGCCCGGAGCGCATGCGCATCCACGAGCGCATGATCATGCTGCAGGTGGTGGACGTGCAGTGGAAAGACCACCTGCTGACGATGGACCACCTGAAGGAAGGCATCGGCCTGCGCGGCTACGGGCAGCACGACCCGCTGGTCGAATACAAGCGCGAGTCCTACGACATGTTCGAAGCCTTGATGGACCGGATCGAAGACGAGACGCTGCGCTACCTCTTCCTGATGCGAACGCCCGAGGAAGAAGAGGAAATGATCCGGCAATACCAGCGCCGCAAGCGCCGCGAGCAGGCGGAAATGCAGATGGTGGGCGGCGGCGCCATGGAGAAGCCTCAGCAAGTCATCCGCAAGGAAAAGATCGGCCGAAACGATCCCTGCC
>JAHEKS010000243.1 GCA_024638215.1 Acidobacteriota bacterium
TGGATGTTATCCAAGGGTCGCCTTTTCGAATCCGATTGGGAGAATTGCCCCGCGCAATCCGGCCGCACAGGCTTCAAAGCTGCCCGATCCATGTGGAGACCCACAGTGAGTCTCCGCGGCCAAGTGCAGACTATTCATTATAGCCCGCGTGCCGGGTGGAAGCAAAAGACGGGTCGGACGTGCACGGAAACCTGCACAAGGGCTCAGAAATACTGCGAAGTAGAACTAGGCGGGGGGCGAATGGCGGGATTTCTCCGTATCCAAATCCTGAAGGGCCGCCTGCAGAACCGCACTGGCGTCGGCGCCCTTCGCATAAGCTGCGAGCCCGCAAGTCAGACTCAACGTAAACCCTTCGCTGCTGTTAGCACGATTCCAGCGCTCCACTTGTTTGAGAAACCGGTCGACGCCCTGCCGGGCTTGCGCGACGTCCGTGTCGGGCAGCAAAACCAGGAACTCATCGCCTCCGTAACGCACGATGGTGTCCGAAGTCCGAAAGGTGCGCTTCAGAATCTGCGCCACCTCGCTCAGGATCCGGTCTCCGCGAAGGTGGCCGAAACGCGTGTTGAGCGCCCTGAATCCGTCAATGTCCGCGACCAGGAAAGTCATCTCGGAACCAAGCCGGTCGGCGCGGTTGGATTCGCGCGCCACCACTTGGGTGAGATAACGCCGGTTATAGAGCTCCGTCAGCGGGTCCACCAAGGACAGCTTTTCCGCGGCCTCGCGGCGGACCAGTTCGTGCATTAAGCGGTCGCGCGCTTTTTGAAGGCTCCGGCGGCGCTGCAACGTGTAGATGTTGAACAGCACGATGAGAACGATGAATCCAAAGAAAAGCTGCGGAAGGTAGCGCCCGTTCACCCGGAGAAAGCCGTGATGCCCCATGACATTGGGCAGAACGAGGGCCGCAAATCCGGCGGCCAGGATGAGCACCACCAGAACTCCAATGGACCACAGCTCGAAATCCTTCTTCTCGAGTTCGTGAATTTCGCGTTGGAGCCCGTCGCTTTTTGTCGTCTCTTCCACGCCCGTCTCTGCGCCTGGATCCGCCTCGGTTGGTGCAATGCGAGGGAATGCCTTCCCTCACTTTTCGCGCGGCATCCGCCGCCGTAAATCTCGTGCCCCGGCAAAGATGCCAGCGCCCTGCCGCGCCAATTCCGGCGCGCTTCGAGCGGGACTATAGAACAATCTTCAAGGGATGTAAACGTCCAAACCTGTCGGAGGCAAGGAAGAAGTTGAAGGCCGGCCGAGTGAACTCGAAAAAAGAAGGGCCACGCGCGGTGGCCCTTGTGCGTGATCGAGGAGACGCTTACGGCTGGTCAGGAGGCGCAGCGGGCGGCTTGGGCGCAGCGGGCGCCTGTGGAGCGCGCATCGTGCCGCCACCTTGCCGGTGCCATCCGAACGTCCGGCTGTCCCTCTCCATTCCCATTCCGGCCCGCCGCATTTCGATGAAGTTTCTAATCTTCTTCTGTTGCTCGGGCGTCAGGACGCTCTTGGCTTTCAGGAGCGCGTCCACATCCTCTTTCGCCATTTCGGTTCGCAAGGCGGAGATTTCGTCGATTTTCTTCATCACCGCGTCACGGTCGGGGTTATCGGCGCGCAGCAGCTCGCGCAGCTCGATCCCGCGCACTTGAACTTCCGCCCTCGTCTTGATGTTGGATTTCTCCGTGTCCAACACAATCTGGCGAAGGCGATTCGATTGATCCTCGGTCAGGCCCAGAGCGGTCTTCACGCGATCATTATCGAGCATCGCCAGCAGCCTTGCTCCTATTTGCCGGCCATGCCCGAAATCACGTCCTTCAGCAAAGCCGCGGGCTCGAAATTCGCCGCCCGGTCCGGCGGTCCGAAAGTGCCCGGCCTCCTGGGCCCAGGACACTGCGCCCACCGTCAGTCCGCCCAGAACGACGGCCACGCCCAACGCGATTCCAACCCTCATCCACTTGGTCATTTGTCTCTCCTCCGTTTCGTACTTTCATTAGCCTTCGACGAAAACGCCGGCCGCGGGGTTACGCCATCAAGTCCGAATCGCAGTTATAATGGAATTGCATTCCTAGCAACCGTTCATGGGCAGCGACGAACCGAACTTGACCACTGCCGCCGCGCCCGCCCTCATTCCCAGGCGGCGGCTGGCGATGTTTCGCTCTCTCTACTCCCGCGATTTCGGTCTCTTCTGGACCGGGAATTTCTTTTCCAACATCGGCACCTGGATGCAAACCATCGCCCTGGGCTGGGTGATCGTGGTCCTGACGGACTCGCCCTTTCTGCTGGGATTAAACGGATTCCTCAGTTTGGCTCCAACGCTGGTCTTCGCGCTGCCGGGCGGAGCGATTGCCGACCGCCTGAGCCGGCGGCGGCTGATGCTTTACACCCAAACGGCCATGATGCTGCTCGCGCTGGCGCTGGCGGTTTTGACCTCGGTCCACCGCATCAACATCGCGGAGATTCTCGGCATCAGCCTGCTGACGGGCATCGCCACGGCGCTCAATTATCCCGCGTATCAGGCGCTGATCCCGGACCTGGTGCCGCGCCAGGACCTGCTGAACGCCATCGCTCTGAACTCCGCGCAATTCAACATGTCGCGCGCCATCGGCCCCATGCTGGCCGGCCTGGCGCTTGGCACGCTGGGCGCGGCGGCGTGCTTCTACCTCAACTCCGTCAGCTTTCTCGCCCTGATCATCGCCCTGCTGATGATCTCCATCCCGCCGCGCCCGCCTCGCGCAAGCCCGCGCCTGTGGGGCGCGATGCTCGACGCGTTCCGTTATCTCAACCAGTACCACCTGTTAATCGTTTTGTTAACAGTGCCGGCCTTCATCAGCTTTCTGGGGCTGCCCTTCATCGTTCTGATGCCGGTCTTCGCGCGCAACCTGCTGCACGTCGGCGCCTCCGGGTTGGGATATCTGATGGCGGGCGCGGGCCTGGGCGCGGTGACGGCGGCGCTGGTCATCGCCCACCGCGGCACGCCGGAGCGGCGCGGCGGCTACATCTTCACCAACGGCTCCGTCTTCTCGCTCGCGCTGATTCTTTTTGCGCTCGCCCACTCGTTCTGGTTCGCGTTCTCGATGCTGGTGGTGATGGGCGCCACGATGGTAGGCACGCTGACGCTGACCAATACCACACTGCAGATGACCACCCCGCCGCAGCTTCGCGGGCGCATCATGAGCGTTTACTACATGGCGATGTCCGGCTTGCTGCCGCTGGGGAGCTTGCAGGCCGGCGCGGTGGCGGAGGCGTTGGGCACCAGGTTCGCGCTGGCCTTCGGCGGAGCGGTGTGCCTGGTTTACTTTGTGACGCTGCTGATTCTGCTGCCGCGCCTGCGGAAGGCGGGAAAGCTGCCGAGCCCCGAGATTACCGCGGGGGCGTGGAGCGAGGCCTAGAGCAAACTCGTTACGGAGGCGCCGTTCACGTGAGGGTCAGCTTCCCGAGGCCCGCCCGCGGTCTCAGCGCGCGGCGCGCAGCGCCTCGTCAATCATTTGATAGAGAGATTCCGGCGGACCTCCGCCGATTATCTTGCGGCCGTTGACGAAGAAGGTCGGCGTCTGGTTCAGGTCCAGAGCCCTCGCTTCGCGGAGGTCTTCTTCCACGCGCGGCAGCGACGCCTTGGAGTCAATGCAGGCTGCCAGCTTCAGCCGGTCGAGCCCCACCTGCTGGCCATAATAAAGAAGCAGGTCCCGCACGGTGGTGGCATTAATGTTGTTTTGATTTTCGAAAATCCGGCTTCGATAAGGCACGTACTTTGAGGGATCGATCTGATACGCGCATTGATCGGCGATGGCGGCCGTGTACGACCAAGTGTGGATCGAGACCAGCGGAAAGTCTTTGAAGATCACACGGACTTTGCCCGGGTAACGCGATAGAACGTCGTTGACCAGGAATTGGTGCTCGCGCGCGCACACCGGGCATTCCATGTCTGCGTATTCGACGATGGTCACCGGGGCGTTGGGGGCGCCCGCCGTCGGCTGGTCCGTCAGTTTGATCGTCCGCAGGGCCTCCCGACGGGGGTCAATATCCATATTGTAGATGCCGCCGAGAACAGCGTATCGCCTGTCGCGAGTGATGTAATACTTCTGCTTGTTGACCTTTCCCCCACTTTGTGCCGTGACCGTCGTCTGGAGGAAATTCGGATAAGGAGAAGACGCGAACGGCCCCACCGCCAGCTTGACGGTCGGAGGGAGTTTGAAGGTTTCGGTGAGTTCGCGCACCATTCCCTGCTTCGGGTTGGGACCGAGCGGCACGAAATCTCCCAGGATCAGGTAGCGGCCATCCTCGGAAACGGAAATCGTGGACGTACGCTTGGCGGTGCCGGCCTGGGCCGTGACGGTGGTGCTGTAATATCCGGGATAACGTGAGTCCTGAAAAGGCTGCAGCGTCAGATTCTCGGAATCGGGTACCCCGAACCGCTCGCGGATGTAGCGGATCACCCTTTCCCCCTGAGGCGGTGTGTTAGCCGCTTGAGCCTGAGCGCCGCTGCCCCTGCCGAAGACGAATACCACTCCCGCGGCTACCGCCAGCCCGGCGCAAAACCCAAGCGTAATTCTGAAAGCTTCCCTTTTAGTCAACTCGATTGTCTCCCTCCCTGACGCCCTGAACGGTCGCAGTCAGTCCTACCCCATTCTAACCAACCTGCCCCGCCGAATGCAATTTTCCAGTGGGAGAAATTGCAGCGGCGCCGCGCCCGCGCCACCACCGGAAGTTGCCCCATCCGTGGGTTCGTTGGCGCTATTTTGAGG
Organism: Acidobacteriota bacterium; assembly: GCA_024638215.1. GTDB lineage: Bacteria > Acidobacteriota > Terriglobia > UBA7540 > UBA7540 > JAHEKS01. The sequence continues at coordinate 4,722 of JAHEKS010000243.1, forward strand.
TTCGTTGAAGCATCAAAATGAGATTATCTGGGAACCCCCTCCTGTGTTTTCAACAGTTTCGTGGCTTGGCTCGCCCAAAAAAGGCCCTCTGTGTTTCCCCACTTTTCCCGGCCCACCTCTTCCCTCCGCTAAACGACTGGGAGGTGCACCGACCCGGCGAAGCGGCCTAAACCCGTAAGATGCAGAAAAAAGTTGACGCGCAACGGGGATTCCCCAGGGCGGCGCGCGGGGCGTGATGGGAGCTGGGGCATGATAATCTCCGGCAGCCAGGGGCTTGGGCAAGGACTCGCCGCCGGAACAGTGCTAGGCTAGCATATTAGGCTTATATTGTCAAGGCCCCGGGCGCCCGGGCTTGCCCTCGCGCACCCGGGCGCTGCCGGCGCTAGAAGACCAGCTTTACTTGGCCCTGCCACGCCCGCGGCGTCACGAAGTGGGTGCCGCTGAAGGTGGAGAGGAAATTGTAGAGCGCCGCGTGGTTGGTCAGGTTGATGACCGTGAACTGCAGATTCACCTTGTACCGGTCGGCGTGAAAGACATTGTCCATCCCCGCCCCGAGATCAAAAAGGTGCCGCGGCGCGATGCGTGGCGGGTTGGTGTCGTCGTTCTCGGTTCCGGGCGCCGGGATCCGCACCCGCGTCGCGCCCCATTGCGGGTAAGGCAGGTTGCAAGAGGTAATGGGGCTCGCCAGCGTCGCGACCTGGCTTCCGCAGTAGAACCCCATCGCCGCTTGCTGGTCGGCGTCGAGCGCCAAGGCGGCGGCCAAGTCCGGGACCGAGCCGGCGACCAGTCCGCTTTCGTATTGCCAGGTCAGGCCGATCCACGGGTCGCGGCCATCGAGGCCGTGAAACTGCCGAAACCGATACTGAACGTGCGTGGTTTGCTGGAAGTTTTGGTCGTGGTCAATGCGAAACACCGCGACGTTGAGCGGCGAGTTGAAAATCAGACCGCCCACTTCCGGCCCGAAGAATCGCGAGCGCGCGTGACCCAGAACGGAATACGCCGTGAAGCCGTGGAAATCGGTCAGGTTGACGCGCACCGAGGCCCCGTCAATTTTCGATTTTCGCCATTGAATGGGAAACGCGATGGGCGAGCTGAAGAGGGTGTCAAAATCGAAATCGTCGTGGGTGTATTTCCAGAAATACCCCGCGTCCACGACGAGATACTTGCCGACGGCCTGCTGGAGCCCGGCGTCGAATTGGTTGCGCCGCCCCGGCGTGAGCGGAGCCTCGCCGAAAGCGCCGATACCGGTGGCCGAGAGGCCGCCCGCGCCCGTGGCGCTTGAAAGCAGCAGGTTTTCGTAATAAGGAGTGTTGAACAGCCGCGCATAAGACGCTCGCAGGACGGTGTTCGTACTCTTGATGTTGTAAGCGATGGCGGCGCGAGGCTCGAGCGCGCTGGCACGGCTCAGCCCGCGATAGATGTCTTCCCTCACCCCTCCGATGAGCTTCCACGGCCCCAGCGTCACGCTGTCCTGCGCGTAGAGCCCAGCTTGCTTGATGTTGGCGTACCCGTGGAAGTCGAACAGGTGCCCGCCGCGGGTCAAGTCGAAAGGAACCAAGCCGGGGGCAAGCGAAGGGTTGGCAACGAACCCGCCGGCCGAGCAATCGGCCGGGTTGGTTAGCGACGGATCGAGCACCGGATTGCCGCTCGCGTCGAGGCAAACGGGGTTGAACGTCGGGTCGGTGACGCCCAGCCCGAAGTTTTCCGTGAGCGGAGTGCTGACAAACTCCATGCCGGCTTTGATTTCGTGAATGCCGTGAGAGTAGGTGGCGTCGGCGGTGAAGCCGTAATGGGCCTGGCGCCGGTCCTGGCTGACGGTGGCGGGAAGGTCCGAAAAGGGATCGGCGCTGGGGAAATACCGAACCTGCGTGATTCGCATGAAGGGCTGGAGGGCGATCAGCGCGTCGGCGCCGAACAAGTGCGTCCATTGCGGCGAGATATTGAGGGACTTGATCTGCTCGTGCTGGTCCTGGGCGGTTTGAAGCTGGTCGTAGGTATTGGGAATCTGGAACCACGACCGGCCCGTGGAAATGTCGAGGTGAAGCGTGTCCTTCGATCCGGGCTGGAAATCAATCCGGTCGAAGAAGCCCTCGTCATTTCCCCGGTCGTGGAAAGCGGTGAGCTCCGGCGGGTCAAGAAAACGGCTGGAGCCGTCGCCGGTGAGAGAAGCGAAGTTGCCCCATTTCGCGCCGCCCAGCCCCAGCGTGACACTTTCCGACCAGGAGCCAAAGGAACCGTATTGGCTCGAGAAGGTGCCCTGCGGTTTGTTCATGCCGAGCCCTGACTTCATGGTCGTATTGATGATCAGGCTGGTCATGTCGCCGTATTGCGCCGGCGGCGCGCCCGAGATCACCTCCATAGATTGCACGGCCTCCAGGGGAACCTGGTTGGTGAAGATTTTGCTCTGCTGATCGTTGATCGGCTGGCCATCCACGGAAATGCTGGTGTCGGCGTGCTCGCCCAAAGGATGGAAGAAACCGTTGGCGTCGGCCACCACGCCGGGCGTGGTATTGGTGACGACCTGGCTGAGTCCGATGGACGGGCTCTGAATCGGAAGCTTGGTGACCAGGCTCTGGTCCACGTCGGTGTGTGCGACCGGCGTCGTCTCAATCAGATCGTTCGCTTCGGTCGTGACCGTGATGCTGGTAGCGAGCGTGGCAAGTTGCAGGTTGATGTTCGATTGCACGGGAAGGCCGGACCGCACCGTAACGTCTTGTTGCACCGGCTGGAATCCGGCGCGCGTGACCGAAAGATGATAGGGGTTAAACGGCACGTTG
>JAHEKS010000244.1 GCA_024638215.1 Acidobacteriota bacterium
TGATATGCCCATCGGCATCCTGGGCTCGCTGGCCATCTGCACGGTCCTCTACATTCTGGTGGTGCTGGTCATGACCGGCATTATCCACTTCACATCGCTCAACGTTCCAGATCCTTTGGCCGTCGCCATTGACTCCACGCCCGCCCACGCGTGGCTTTCGCCCATCGTCAAAATCGGCGCCTTGCTGGGAACCACGGCTGTCATTCTGGTGATGTTGCTGGGCCAGACGCGGGTCTTCTATTCCATGGCCCATGATGGCTTGCTCCCCAAGGCTTTCGGCGAAGTCCATCCCCGCTTCCGGACCCCCTACAAGAGCACGGCGCTGACAGGGTTCTTTGTGGCGCTGGCGGGAGGCTTGATCCCGCTGAGAATCGTCGGGGAACTTGTGAGCATTGGAACTCTGCTCGCCTTTGTGATCGTCAGCGGCTCGGTGGTGGCGATGCGGAAAATGCATCCCGAGATTCCTCGTCCTTTTCGCACGCCCCTGGTGTGGCTGGTGGGTCCGTTGGGGATGATCGTGTGCGCCGCGCAGATGTTTGGATTGCCCGAGGACACCTGGATCCGGCTCTTCGTGTGGATGGCCATCGGGCTGGTCATCTATTTCACTTACAGCCGGTACCACAGCGTGCTGCAAAATGGAATCAAGGCCGGCGAGGCCGCAACTGCCCCGGCTAGGGAGAAAAACTGAGCGCACGAAGTCGTGCCTGGGCCAAGCCGGCGTAAGAGCGGCGAAAAAGCCTGCCCTAGACTACGATCATGCTCACCGCCGTCTTCAGGACTCTCCTCCACGAGTATCGCGCGCACCGGATGGCGCGGTTCGCCGCATTAGTTCTTGTTTTCGGTGCAGCGCTGGAGATGGCCAGCCTTCTCTCTTACGGCACCCCGAGAGGTTGGTGGTTTCTCTTCTGGATCTCCCTGTTTATATCCGGGATTTACTATTTGGCGCGGCTGGTCACCTTTGTCCGAAATCGCCTCCTGTGGCGGCTTCGCAGCCGGCTCATCGTCACCTATCTCTTTATCGCGGTTGTCCCGGTCATTCTCATCGTCGTATTGGTGGTTATCGGAGCTTTCATTATCAACGGCCAGTTCGCGGCGTTTCTAGTAACCCAGCGGCTGAAAAACCATGCCGATGAGCTGCGGCAACTCAATCGCGTCGTGGTGCATGAAGTTCATCTTGCCCCACCTCCAAGCCCTGAGACACTTCTCGATTACTTGAGGGCATTTTACGTAACGGAACTTTCCAATCACGCGCAGAGCTACCCCGGCTTGGAAATTACCCTGCGAGTGGGGGCGCTGGAACGAGCCTTCCGGCTGGACGGAACGGTTCTCCCCACTCCTGTCACCGTTCCGGCCTGGTTCAAGCAAGAAGAGTTTTCGGGCATCGTCGTGGACCGCGGGCGGATCGATCTGCGCGCCATCGCCCAGACCCGGATTCGCGATGGGGATTTGGTGGTCATTCTCTCCGAGCCTTTAACTCCGCAATTGTTGAACTTGGTTGGGAAGGGGATTGGGCCCGTGGGTATCTTTGTGCCTCACGGTGGAACCGGAGAGGGAGTTCCGCCGGCGGAAGACGCGGCCGCGCAGGGCCAGAGGGTTCGCCCGGCCCCGCAGATTCCCGTTGCCACCGTCTCCTCGGATTCCGTCCCGCTGCCTCCGCCGGCCTATCTCGTGGATTACAAGGTCTACGGCGCCTCCACGCTGGAGCCTGAGGTGTGGGACAGTCCGCAAGCCGAGCGCCTGGGCGAGCCCGTGTTCATTTATGCGTCGTCGCGCATCGTGGCGCTGAACCGGCAATTGATCACTACGCTGGGAGAATACTCCCGCATTTACGTGACCTCCTTTGAAGTGCTGGCCGGAGTCTTTTTCGTGCTGGAAGTCCTGGCGCTGATTGTCGGCGTGCGGCTGACCCGCTCGGTGACTTCCGCCGCGGACCACCTCTACGATGGCACGGAGCGAGTGAAGGCGGGCGACTTCTCCTATCGCATCGGCGTTCCCGCGCGCGACCAACTCAGCGCTCTCAGCGCGGCGTTTGATAACATGACCGCTTCCATTGAACGATTGCTGCGCGAATCGCAGGAAAAGCTCAAGCTCGAGAGCGAGCTGGAAATCGCTCGCGAGGTTCAAAATCAGTTGTTCCCGCGCGAAGTGCCGGAGGTCGAAGGCGTGGAACTGTACGGCGTGTGCAAGCCCGCCAGCGGCGTCAGCGGCGACTACTACGATTTTCTGCAACTGGGCGAAGACCGGGTGGGCCTGGTGCTGGGCGACGTGAGCGGCAAGGGAATCTCCGCCGCTTTGCTGATGGCCGCCATCCAGTCGGCGCTCCACGCGCAGTTTTATGATGGGCAGGCGGAGGAAGTTCCGGCGGTGAAGGGAGCGATCTCGACCGCTGAGGTCGTCGCCCGGCTGAACCGCCAGCTTCAGGAAAGCACGTCGCTGGAGAAATACGCCACTTTCTTCTACGCGGTTTATGACGCCAAAACGCACGTTTTGACTTACACCAACGCGGGGCACCTGGCTCCCGCGCTGTTGCGGCGCGGCTCCGTCGAGCGCCTGAGAGTGGGGGGCACGGTTGTCGGCCTGTTTGCGCCCATGGAGTACCAGCAGGCTGAAGTACGGCTTGAACCGGGCGACCTCCTGCTGGCCTTCACCGACGGCCTGACCGAGCCCGAGAATACTTACGGCGAGGAGTTTGGCGAGGAGCGCCTTCTGGAAGCCGTGCAGCGGGCATCGGGAGGGAAGCCGGAGGAGATCGTGGACGAGATTTATCGCAGCGTCAGCGACTGGACGGGAAGCCCCGAGCTTCAGGATGACATGACGCTGATTCTCGCCCGGCGTTCGGCGTGAAGCCGCCGAACCGCGTTGCCGAAGCGCAGGAAGTCCGCTAAACTGAATCCACTTTGGAACCTGAACAAGGAGCGGAGCTTTGTCCTTAAAGAATCGCGTGGCGCTGGTCACCGGAGCATCGCGGGGAATCGGCAAGGAAATCGCGCTGACGCTGGGCCGCGCCGGCGCCCGCGTGGCCGTGAGTTATCGGACCAATAAGCTTGCCGCGCACCGCGTGGCGAACGCGCTGCGCTCGATGGGCGCGCAAGGCGTCTCTTTCCCTTCCGATATCACGGATTCGAAGAGCGCCAAGGAATTGGTGGATAACGTGGCGCGGCACTTCGGGCGGCTGGACATCCTGGTCAACAACGTGGGCGATTTTGAATGGAAGCCGGTCCTCGAATCCACCCCCGAGGAATGGCATGCCATCCTGGCGTCGAATCTCTTCAGTGTTTTCTATATGTCGAAGTACGCGTTACCCATTATGCGCCGCCAGCGCTGGGGCAGGGTCATCAACCTCGGCGCGGTGGGCGCCGAGCGCGCATTTGGCCAGGCGAAGATCTCCGCTTTCTCCAGCGCCAAGGCGGGCGTCGTTGCCTTCAGCCGCTCGCTGGCTTTGGAAGAGGCGCGCTACGGGATCACGGTCAATGTGGTCAATCCTGCCATCATTGACGACAAGGAGCTTTCGCGGGAAGAAGCCGAACGCATCTCCGACGCGCGCTATCCGATCGGCCGTCCCGCCACCGCCGAGGATGTGGCGGAAGCGGTGAAATTCTTTGCCTCTGATGAGTCTTCCTTCATCACCGGGCAAGTGCTTAACGTCAGCGGAGGATGGCTGCTTTGAGTCGCAAGGAGAGAAGGTCGGCGGCTTCGGCAACCTCGCCGGCCCGCAATCCCGGATTGGACCGCCCGCGCCGGGGCGCTCTTTGGTTGTTCGGCCGGGCGACGACGGCTTTGGCGCTGGTGCTGGGCCTGATTGCGCTGGGCACCGCAGGCTTTCACGTCCTGGAAGGATGGCCCTGGTTCCGGTCCGCTTACGCCACGCTGATGACCGTCACCACCATCGGCGCGGAGCCGGAAAACCAGCTTTCCTATCCGGGCCAGGTATTTAACATCCTGATGATGGTCCTGGGTTTCGGCCTGGTGGGTTTCATCATGGCGATGATCGCCCAGGGGGTGATAGAATTTGAATTAGGAACGTTCTTCGGACGGCGCCGCATGGAAAAAGAAATCGCTCGCATCACGGATCACGTCATCATCTGCGGGGCCGGACGCGTCGGCCGCCGGTTGGCATTGGAAGTCGACGCGCGAAATATCCCTTTGGTGATCATCGAGCAGGACGGGGCGAAGGCGCGGTGGGCGCAGGAGCATGGTTTGCCTGTCATCATCGGCGACGCCACCAACGAAGCGGTGCTCCAACAGGCGCGCATCGAGCATGCGCGCGGGCTCGCCAGCGCCGTTACCTCGGATGCTCAGAACGTTTACATCGTCCTGACGGCCCGCGGCATGGCGCCCAGACTCCCTATCGTGACCCGCGCCAGCGAAGAACACGCGGAGTCGAAGATGATCAAGGCGGGCGCGACCTCGGTCATTTCCCCTTATACCTATGCTGGCCTGCGCATGGCGCGCACGCTGACCCGCCCGAACGTTCAGCGCTTCATCGATGTTGCATTTTCATCTTTGAACGATGGCGATTTAGACATTCAGATTGAAGAAGTGCGCATTGCCGACCGTTCCAAGCTCGCCGGTTCAACGCTCGCCGAATCCGACCTGCGCCATCGCCTGGGTGTCATCATCCTGGCCATCCGCAGCGAGGCCCAAGGCCTCGATTTCAATCCCAAAGCGGATCGAAAAATCGCTCCGGGCGACTTCCTCATTGCGATGGGCGAATCCCAGAAACTGAAGTCGCTCGAGAGCTTGGCGGGGGTCTAGGTGATGAAGATCCTCACCGCGGCCGAGATGCAGCGCATCGACCGCCTGACCAACGAAAAATTCGGTGTCCCCAGCCTTACCTTGATGGAAGACGCCGGCCGCGGCGTGGTCGAATTCCTCGAACAGCGTTTTGCGCCGCTTTCCGCTCACCGTATTCTCGTCTTGTGCGGGCGCGGCAATAACGGCGGCGATGGCTTGGTCGTGGCGCGACTGCTGCGCGATCGCGGACTTAAGCCGCGCGTGGTCCTGCTGGCTGAGCCGTCAAAAGTCAAGGGTGATGCGGCCGCAAATCTTGAACGCCTCACCGATTCCGGCCCGCCGGAGGTCGCCGCTGATCTTGCCGCCTGGCGGAACCTCAAGCCGCAGTTGGAAGACACGACGCTGCTGATTGACGCCCTCCTGGGCACCGGGCTTGCCAAGCCGTTGGAAGGTTTCCTGTTGGAGGCGGTGCGCGACGTCAACACGAGCTTCCCGCACGCGCGGGTCGTGGCGGTGGACTTGCCCACCGGGGTCTCGGCCGACAGTGGCGAGTTGCCCGGAGAAACCGTCCACGCACACGCCTCGGTCACCTTCACCGCGCCCAAGCTGGCGCACGTTTTTCCTCCGGCCTGCGAGCGTGCCGGCGAATGGCTCGTCAAGCCCATCGGAACGCCGCGTGAGGCCATGGAGCAAGATCCAGCGCTCACCCTGAATCTGACCTGCCCGGAAGACCTGGCCTGGCTCACCCACCCTCGCTACGCCAGCGCCCACAAGGGCAATTTCGGGCACGTCTTGATTCTTGCCGGCTCGGTCGGAAAGACCGGCGCCGCCGCAATGGCGGCGCGGGCCGCGTTGCGTGCGGGCGCGGGGCTGGTCACCATCGCCACGGCGAAGAGCGCTCTCGCCATTATTGCCGGCCTCGGCGTCGAGTTCATGACCGAGCCGCTCCCTGAAACCGACGCCGGAACCATCTCGCTTCGGGCGTTTGATCACGGCCGCCTCGACAAGCTGATGGAAGGGAAGTCCGTGCTGGCCATCGGGCCGGGAATCGGCACCGTCCTCGAAACCGCGGAACTGGTCAGAACAGTGGTGAATCGTTATGACCTTCCCTTGGTGCTCGACGCGGACGGGCTGAACGCCTTCGCGCATTGCATCAGCGCATTTCGCAGCGCCGGCGGTTATGAGCATCCCGCCGTCCTCACGCCCCATCCGGGAGAGATGTCGCGGCTGACCGGCGAACCCGTCGGTGACATCCAAAAGCGGCGTGTGGAAAGCGCCCGAGACTTTGCCACGCGTCACAAGGCTCACTTGGTGCTGAAAGGCTTTCGCACTTTGAGTGCGGCGCCCGACGGCCAGGTTTGGGTCAACCCGACCGGCAATCCCGGCATGGCCACAGGTGGAACGGGCGATGTGCTGACAGGACTGGTCGCCGGCCTTCTGGCGCAACACCCGCGCCGCACGGCAATCGAAGTGGTTGCGGCTGCCGTGTACCTGCACGGACTCGCCGGAGATCTCGCGGCGCGCAAATTTGGCCAAGCTTCGATGATTGCCGGCGATGTCATTGAGGCGGTTCCCGAGGCTTTTGCGGCTTTAGCCACCAGGCAAGCCTCATGAGCGCCGACTTTGTCAACCAGCCTCCGCCCCAGGTCTATGAGTTGGGAGCAGGAAAGACCTGGACCACGGCGACCCATTCTCCCGAGGAAACCCTGGAAGTGGGAAGAAGGCTCGCCCGGCAACTCAAGCCCCCTTGCGTCATCCTCCTGGAAGGCGAGCTGGGAGCCGGCAAGACGACGCTGACCAAGGGAATTGTCGAAGGTCTGGGAGCCGCCCACCAAGAGGACGTCACCAGCCCGTCGTTTGCCCTGGTGCATGAATACGGCGCGGGCCGGGTTTATCATGTAGATCTTTACCGGATTGAATCTATTGCTGAACGTGAAACGCTTGGACTGGATGATATCCTATCAGGTAATGCCGTCGTCCTGGTCGAATGGGGAGAAAAACTCGGCCGGAGTTTTGCGGGCCCGGCGCTCCGAATCCGGCTGGAGTACGCGGGAGAGGACCATCGAAGAATCACCGTCGAAAGCCCTGCCCGGAGTCCGTAACCTTTCCCGCCGCGCGCTCGCGGTAATCCTCAAACGGTGCGGTCCAGTTTCTCCGCGATCTGTTTCTTCCATCCTTCGGACAATGCCTTCAATTTCAGCGCCCGTTCGGCGTCGGCGTGGCTTGGCCGGCGAGTGGAGATGATGCGCACCATTTTCGCCACCGTAACGGGTTCCGCGTCGGAGGTCGGGAATCGCCGGATAGCATCACCCGCGCTAATCACTCCTTCACGAAGCACACGCAAGTAGAATCCCGTCCGGCGGCTGCGCTGGAATATTTTGGGAAACTGCGGATCCCCCATGGCGATGCCGAGCTTGAAGCAGGGAAGGCGCGGCTGCGAGACCTGAAACCGCGCTGTGCCGATTTCGAATTCATCCCCTATGGCCACGTCGGTCTCAAGCAGTTCGTCCACGGTCAGGTTTTCGCCGAATGTGCCTGCCCCGAGGTTGTCGCGCTCCAGGCGTTTGCGCCAATATTCGATGTTCTCGACCGAATAGGCGTAGACCGCCTTGTTCACGCCACCGTGAACCTTGAGGTCGGCTTGGTGGTCGCCCTCCAGATTCAGCTTGCCTACGCGCACCGGCCCGGCCACCGGCTTCTTGAAGATTCCGGTTTCCACACGCGTCTTGCCGTGGGGAACCGATTGTGGC
>JAHEKS010000245.1 GCA_024638215.1 Acidobacteriota bacterium
TTGAACATCACATCCTTCTCATGTATCCGTTCCTCCTTGAACGCCAGCACGCTGGATAGGTGTTCCCCCGGATCCTTGCTCTGTTCCGCCTCGACCTCCTTGAAGCACAGCCAGATCTCAGGCTCGGCTGTTTTTGAGCGTCGTGCCCGTGCGAACTCGAACTCCTCCTCAAAACCCGAGGAGAATTTCCCCGTCGGACTCCCCCACCTCCTCCAGAGGAGGCCGACAAACAAATGGCACGCTTCCACGTCCCTGTTGATAAGCTCCTGTGGCCTCCCCGCTCCCGGCAGCGTGTCCTCCCAGCCGCACAACTCGATCCGCCAACCGAACTCGCGGGCCATGGTGTGATCCAACTCATCAACGGCTCGCTTGGCGGCGCGCCTCTCCTCCGAAAGGTCGCCCGGGGAGGCGAGGAAGACCCGTAACACCTTGAGGGTCATGTAGTCTGCCATGGGTTAGCCCGCCTCTTTGCTTGTGCGCCGAACGAGGCCGACGCGCGATCCTGTCGAACCCTCGGGGACTGGCGTCCAGCCCTTCAGCTTCACCGTGTCCGGGAGCAGCCTCTCGGAGGCCGTCCTGACGTTCATCTCGTTAAAGACGCGCTGGCGGCGCAGGGCTTCGACGTTTTCGTAGTAGCGCCGGATGGCGCGGTGCCCGGGTTGGACGGGTTCCTTGGCGGTCATTACGCTGGCCGCCATACTAACACAAAAGGGCGACGGCGAGTGGCGTCCCGCGACGCGGATGTCAGGCGGGGCTTTGCTTTAGATCGGGCCTGGCGGGGGCGGAGCTTGAGACCCGAAAATCGAAATTGGAAAATCGAAACTGGAAAATGGAAACTGGAAACCCGAAATTCGAAAATCGTCAATCGGCAATGGAAAATCGGCAATTCTGGCCCTTGGCGAGGGAGACTTATCCCTCCGCGCGAGACGGATGCGGCCTAACGGCGCGGGCTACCCCCGGCTCATGGCGACGGCCTGCAGGACGCCCCGGAGTCTCTCCATCGCCCCCACGTAACGATTGAAGAAGACCTGCGAAACCCTCTTTTGCAGCGAGTAGCCCATGACGGGGTTCTCTTCCAGCAGGCGGCGCAGGACCTGACTATCCACCTTGAGCAATTCGCAGTTCTCTACGCACTCGGCGTTCAACAGGTACCGGTCGCCTTCCATCAGCGAGCTGACGCCGAAGACGCCCTTTTCGCCGACTTCGTCCACCAGAAAGCTGATGTTGCCCTTGGTGGGCCGCTTCAGCTCCACCCTTCCTTTGAGAAGGACGAACAAGTGGCTTGCCGGCATTCCCTCGGCATAGACTCTCTCGCCCTTGGCCAGATTCACCACCGCCGAGGCGTTGCTGAGCCTTTCGACTTCCTTCGGGGTCAGCAAGCCGAATAGTTCCTCGTGTTGCAGGCTCTCGATGACCATGGCACCCTCCTTTGCCGGCGGCGGTCACCGCCGGCCGGCGGGAGGAGAACCTTCTTCCTCGCGCCGAACGCTCAAAATCCGCAGGGAGACAGTGGGCGGCCCGCGCCGCTCGTCTCACGTTCCCTCCCGCAGTTTTGTCGCTGTAAACGCTACCTGAGATTTCTATACCCCCGTCAGGGCGAGATTGCAAGCGGGGCAGGGCAGGGCGGCAAACCGAAACTCGAAATTCGAAAATTGAAACTCGAAAATCGAAATCTGAAAACCGAAGCCAGAATCCAAAATCGAAAATCGCCAGCCCCGAGCCACCTTGCTCATTTCGGCTCGCGACCGCTCATGGTGAAAGGGGCCTCCTTGCTCGTCTCGGCCCCGACCGGGGCGGAATGGCAACAGCCGCGAGGGCAAGCTCATCCCGATGTGTACCGTACTCCTCGGCGAATTGCAATTCCACAACGCGGCGCATAGAATGATTCGAAAGGAGAAAATTTAATGCCGAACGACGTCCTCAAAATTGCAGACCGTGAATTCCATTCTCGTCTGATTGTCGGAACGGGGAAGTACCGCAGCTTTCAGGAAATGGCGCGCGCGCATGAGGCAACGGGGGCGGAAATCGTCACCGTCGCCGTCCGCCGCGTGAACCTGACCGACAAGAGCAAGGAATCGCTGCTCGATTACATTGACCGCTCGAAATTTTTCATCCTGCCCAACACCGCCGGGTGCTATTCCGCCGATGACGCGGTGCGCACGGCGCGCCTGGCGCGCGAAGTGGGGCTTTCCAACTGGATCAAGCTGGAAGTGATCGGCGATGAGAAGACTTTGTTCCCGGACAACTTCGAGCTGGTCAAGGCCACGGAAACCCTGGTCAAGGAAGGCTTCGTGGTGATGCCTTACACCAACGACGACCTGATTTCCGCCCGCCGCCTGATTGACGCCGGGGCTGCCGCCGTGATGCCGCTCGGCGCGCCCATCGGCTCGGGCCTCGGCATTCAGAATCCTGCCAACATCCGCATCCTGCGCGAGATGATTACCGGCGTGCCGCTCATCCTCGACGCCGGGGTCGGGACCGCATCTGACGCCGCCATCGCCATGGAACTCGGCGCGGACGCGGTGCTGATGAACACCGGCATCGCGCTCGCCCAGGACGCCGTGCTGATGGCCGAGGCCATGAAGCACGCCATGATCGCCGGCCGGCAGGCATACCTCGCCGGGCGCATGACGAAAAAGCTTTACGCCAGCGCTTCCAGTCCGCTCGAGGGCGTGGTTCGATAAGCGTGGCCACGCCGACATGCCCATCATGCGGAATACTGTTGGCCGAAGGGGAGAATTGACTTGGCCAATCGCGGTCAAGGCGCCGTGAGGGCAACAGCTACGTGGGAATTGAAGTTGTTTCCGCCGCCAAAGGCTGAACGTCGCGCTCGATGATCTGTTGTGCTTCGTCCCGGGCGAGGTCCAAGTCGTAGGCAGCCTGGAGATTCATCCAGAAGCGCGCGGAGGTGGAGAAGTAGCGAGCCAGGCGCAGGGCTGTGTCGGGTGTAATGGCGCGGCGCTCGTGCACGATCTCGGCGATTCGAGTCACGGGAACCCGGAGGTCCAGGGCCAGCCGATTCATGCTCAGGCCGCGCGGCGCAATGAAGTCCTCGCGCAGGATTTCGCCTGGATGAACAGGAGGCGCCCTTCTTCCTGACCGCTTAGAGGTCTTCGGGACGCAGTCCGGTATGTTTGGCGATGCGCGCCAGCATCCGGGGGCCGATTTCTTCCGAGTCATGGAAAGCCCACGTGAACTCGCCGTGTTGAGGATGGGCGAGCTGCAAATGCGAGCCGCGGCGATGCTTGAGTGACCAGCCACTCTTGAGGAGCGCGCGCAGGACCTTGCGGGCTCGTGTGCTGGGCCAGTCGCTCACGACGAAACGGCGAAGGAAACGGCTTTGGATCTCACCGGCGTTTTGTCTTTCTCGAGCCGGTCTGCCACGACGCGCAGTGCGAGCGCTTCAACCGCCGCCACGGCCTCTTTTCGGCTTCGCCCGTAGGCCATCACCCCGGGCAAGCTCGGGATCTCCGCGATCCACCGTCCGTCGCCTTCGCGTTCAATTTCGATTTTGTAAGGCATACTCGGCCCACCCTTCGCCTGGGTTCATGGTACGTGCCAGTCCTTAGCTTGTCAAATCCCGAGAGTCGGCCGTGCGCGAGCCGGCGAACCACTACTTTTGGGGTGGCGCGTCCTTGGCGGAGGATGCCGGCGCTTCCGGCTTGTCCTTATCTGGCAGGGTGTAGATGATCTCACCGGGGCGCGCCAGGTGCATCTGGTCGCGCGCCATTTTCTCGATGGCATGCGGGTCGGATTTCAGGCCCTGGACCTGCTTCTGGAGTTTCTGGTTTTGTTCCTGGAGCGCCTGAATCTGCTGCTGAAGCTCCTGGTATTGCTGCTTTTGGCGGCGCAGAGCCAGGTAACCGTTGGCGCCGAAGATTTCGTGCACGACGAGCGCCACGCAAACAAGAATCAGCCCCAGGATGGCGCCTCGATAGGATTTCAATTCCCAGCGCAAGATTTTCATAGTTCACGGAATCCGGAAATCGTGAATGGACACTTGATGGTGTCATCCTGAGCGCAGCGAAGGATCTTTGTCATTTCGTTGAAGCCAATGCCAAGATGCTTCGCTTCGCTCAGCATGACAGGTTGGCGCGTCGCACTCGCGGTGCTTTCGAGCCGCGCCAGCCGGGCGGTCCCGAGCGAAGGGGGTTGTCCGCCCGGGCGGTTTCATTGTATCGTTAGACCTAGTCTGTCGCAACCTTCTTTGCGCGCCGCCCGCTTGCGAATCTAACACCTCCGGCGGCGAGAGCTTGCCCTGAGCGGGGCGAAGGGATGCCGCATCAGAGGAGGCCCCGTGACCGATAAAGTCGTCATTCTCGTAACCACCGCCAGCCTGCGCGAGGCGAAAAAGATCGCCAAGCACCTGGTGGACGCCAAGCTCGCAGCCTGCGTGAACATCTCCGCGCCCCTCCGCTCCATCTATCGGTGGGAAGGGAAGATCGCGGACGAAAAGGAGTACCTGCTTCTTATCAAAAGCACGCGCGGCCTGTTCGCCGAGTTGAAAACGGTCATCTCCAGCATTCACAGCTATCACACGCCCGAAATCATCTGCCTGCCCATCATTGACGGCTCCCGGAATTATTTGCAGTGGATTGGCGATTCGACCAGGAAGGCTGAAATCACCCCGCCGGTCTAGTGGTTTATTGAACTTTTTCCTTTTGAATCACGTATGTTCAGACAGTAGCGCCGGGCTTCAGCCCGGCATGCCGGCCCTTTTTCCTTTTGAATCACGTATGTTCAGACAGTAGCGCCGGGCTTCAGCCCGGCATGCCGGCCCTTCGCTTCGCTCAGGGCAGGCTCTGAAGGGCGGCGCTACGCGCGACGATGATTCGCCTGGAAAAGCTGCGCAAAGAGTACGACGACCTGGTGGCCGTGGACGACATTGACGTGGCCATCCCGGAAGGGGAAATCTACGGCCTGATCGGCCCCAACGGCGCCGGCAAGACCACCACCATCCGCATGGCCTGCGGGTTGCTCGAACCCACGGGCGGCAAGGTCTCGATTGCCGGTGTGGACGTTCATCAGCAGCCCGAGCGCGCCCAGGAAAACGTCGGCTACCTGTCGGATTTCTTCTCCGTTTACGAGGACCTGAAGGTCTGGGAATACCTCGATTATTTCGCTCACGCCTACCGCATGCCCGCGAGCGACATTCCCGCGCGCATTGACGAGGTTATCCAGCAGGTGGGGCTGGAAGTGAAGCGCGATGTCCTGATCAAGGGGCTTTCGCGCGGCATGAAGCAGCGCCTGGGGATCGCGCGCGCGGTGATCCACCGGCCCAAAGTCCTGCTGCTCGACGAGCCCGCCTCCGGGCTTGACCCGAAAGCGCGTTACGATCTGCGGACGCTTTTGCAGTCACTGCGCGATCAGGGAACCACCGTGCTGATTTCATCCCACATCCTCACGGAGCTCGAAGGCTTCTGCACTTCCATTGGGCTGATGGAAACGGGCCGCATGGTGCGCAGCGGCAGGATTGACGAGATTTCGAGCGCCGAGAGCCAGCTCCGAGTAGTGCGGCTCAGTTGGCTGGGTGATTCAGCGGCGGCGATCGAAACGAGGCTGCATGCCAATCCCAAGGTCTCCGGCCTGATGGCCAAGGAGCGCGAAGCGGTATTTCGTTTCGGCGGCTCAGAAGACGAACTGGCGTCGCTGCTGAAGGAATTAGTCCAGGGTGGCGTGCGCATGGTCTCCTTCGGCGAGGTCAAGCAGACGGTCGAAGACCTTTATCTGAAGCTCTCGAAGAACGAGGTGATGTAGCGGTGCGCTTCTGGCAAAACCCCGAGTTTGTCCGGCACGTTCGCGCGGAAATGCGCGCGCCGCGTGCCGTCACGATGGCGGCGCTGACGCTGGTGATTTGCGCGCTGGTCGGCTTAAGCTGTTGGGGCGCCGCCGACAGCGTCACCGAATTCTTCCGATTTTTCCACTATTGGCTGGTCGGGATTCAATTCTGCGCGCTCGGTTTGTGGTGCGCCTCGGCTTGCGGCCAGGCGATTGCGCGCGAGCGGGAATTGAAAACGTTTGACTTCCTTCGCACCACCCGCCTCACCGCCTGGGATTTGATGGTGGGCAAAATCTGCGGCGCACCGGTGATGGCTTATTTTGTGATTGGGTGCTCATTACCCGTTTCGATCGTAACGGGAATCTTGGCGGGAATTCCGCTTAGCGCGCTGGCGGGATTCTATTTGCTGATGGTGGTTTATGTGCTCTTCGTGAGCGCGGTTGCGCTTTGGGGGTCCATGTTGGCTGAGAAGTCCAACGCCCTAGTGGCGCTTCTGGTGTTCCTGGCACCACTGGCAATCGGCGTGCCCTTTGCTTACTCGCCGTTCAGCGGGTTCAGCGCGCTGGACCCTTACTCCACGATTCGCTCGCTCTACGGAGCCGAGGCCGGCGCCCGAACCACAGCCCCTGCTGTTTTTGGCTTCACGGCGCCCTATCTTCCACTGTCTCTATTCCTTTATGTTGCCTTCGGCGCCTGGTTTGCGCTGATGCTGGTGCGCAACCTGAAAAAGGAGCGGGACCAGATTTGCTTGCTTTCCCATTGGCAGGCCATCGGATTCGTGGCCTTCCTCAATCTTCTCTACTTCGCGTTCTTGAATCCCAGATTCCTTGGACCCGCGCACGTCCTCGATTTCACTCCGCAGGAAGCGTCGGCCATCACCGTGGCTGTGAATTCCGCCCTCCTGTTCCTGGTGGGCGTCGCGCTGATCGGCTCGCGCGAGAAATTGAAAGTCTGGTGGAGGAAGCGCGCGGCGGGGACCGCGAGTTACCTCTCCGGCGAAGGAATCGTGTGGCCGTGGCTGGTGATTGGGGCGGCGGTGGCTTTCGCGTTTCTGGTAGGCGAGGCCCTGGGCTTGCAGCGCTCAGTACCGCTCTCCGAATGGAGACTGGGATTTGTGTCGGTCGCCTTCCTTAACTTTCTCGTTTTTGTGGTCCGCGACGTGGTGTTTCTCCAATGGTGCACGCTCACGCGCATGAAGCGGCCGCTCTTCAAGGGTTTCCTTTACCTGTCCCTTTACTACGCCGCGGCGGGAATCGTTTGGAGCGTGCTTGCGCTGGCATCGGAACCGACCGGAGGCCTGATCCTGGGACTCTTCACGCCCTGGCAAGTCATCGCACACCAGAGCGCCGGCTTTTCCGCGATGCACGCAGCCTACGCCGGCATGGCCTTGCAGGTTGCCGTCACCGCTTTGCTGCTGACGGCCATCAACCGGCGCCTCAGCCGCCCGGCTGTTCTGGTCGCCGCCACTGCGTCCTAGCAGGATGCTGAAAGAGTTCTCGTTTGTCATGCTGAGCGAAGCGAAGCATCTCTTGTATTTCATTGAAGACAAATAAAGCAGATCCTTCGCTGATGTCATAAGGTCGTCGGCTCCTCGATGGGGAGAGTAAACTGGCGTTGTTAGCACGACCAGGAACTCTCAACCGAAGGAGGAGCCGACGCATGATTATTATAGGCT
>JAHEKS010000246.1 GCA_024638215.1 Acidobacteriota bacterium
AGTTCACAGGCATCGGCGGCGTTCCCTCGACGAAATCCGGCTGGGCGACCTTCCACGTGATTGTTTGACTCTCACCGCTCAACTCATATAATGCCCATCATGAGTGAAACCGGACCGGAAGCGAAAGAAGAAGCCCGATTCCTCATCACCGGCGCCAAGGGTTTCATCGGCGCCTGGACGGTGAAGAATCTGGTTGAGCGCGGCGACCACCCTTACGTCTTCGACGTGGACCTTGATTCGCACCGATTGGAGATGCTGTTGTCGCCTTCGCAAATGGAACGGCTCTCCTTGATTGTGGGCGACGTCACGCGCTACGAAGATGTTGAGCGGGCCGTGGTTGAAAACGGAATCTCACACGTTATTCATATGGCCGGCCTTCAAGTGCCGACTTGCGCGGCGAACCCTCTGCTGGGCGCGCAGGTCAACGTGATCGGCACGCTTAACATTTTCGAAGCGGCGCGCGCGCACCGGGAGCTGGTAAAACGCATCGTCTTTGCCAGCTCGCAGGCCGTGTTCGGTCCTGAGGAGTTTTACGGGGCCAAGACCGTCCCTGAAGGAGCAGCGCTGCTGCCGGGCACTCTGTACGGAGTCTTCAAGCAGTGCAACGAGGGCTGCGCGCGCGTTTACTTCAAGGACCACGGCATTCCGAGCGCCGGTGTCCGCCCCGGCGCGGTTTATGGAGTGGGGCGGGAAATTGGCATCACGTCGGGGCCGACGAAGGCCATCAAGGCCGCCGTCATAGGCCGCCCCTACACGATTCGGCTTACGGGCGGCGTGGACTTGCAGTATGTGAACGATACGGCCCAGATCGTGATTCGCTGCGCCGAATCGAAAATTCCAGGCGCCAAGGTCTATACTCTGCGGGGCTCGGTCGTGCGGATGGAAGAATTCCTGGCCGAGCTCGAGCGCGAAATTCCCGCGGCCAAGGGAAGAATTCGCGCCGAGGGCAATCCTCTTCCCATCGCCTTCGACTTCGACGACAGCGCGCTCGTCAAAGACCTGGGCGAAGCACCGCGGACGCCGCTCGCGCACGGCATCCGCGAGACGCGCGAAATTTTCCACCGCCTTCTCAGCCAGGGAAAGCTGGACACGCGGGACCTTGAAACCTGAGAGAGCCGTCCCTTGAACGAACGCCTGCAACCCGGCAGCTTCATTCGAAGCCCTGAGGCAGGGGCCCTGAACGTGGCTTTCGTCTCCGGGCCGATGTACGACTCGCTCTACGAATTGATCCCCGAATTCGCGAAGAAGACGGGGCGCCGTGTGCACATCGCCGCCAAGTTGGTTCATCCCGAGCTCAACGCCCACCTGGAAGAAGTCTATCGCGCTGGCCAAGGCGCCTACGACCTGGTTTCCACGCACAACAAATACGCCCCCTCGCAGAAACATTTTCTGCGCCCGCTCGACGACTGGTTCCTGGAAACGGAGCTGATGGAGTTCATCCCCTCCGTCCTTGAAATGTGCCGCGTGGAAGGCTGGCTTCTCAGCGTCCCGCGCAACATTGATGTTCGGCTGCTGCACTACCGCCGCGACCTGTTTGAGGACCCGGCCGAGCAAAAGCAGTTTCGCGACTCGACCGGGCACGAATTGAGGGTGCCGGAAACGTGGGAAGAACTTGCCCAGGTGGCGCGGCACTTCACCCGGCCGCCCCAGCTTTACGGTTTCGCGTGTCCGGGGCGTGATAGCGGCCTGTTCGGGACCTTTTTTGAGCTGGTGGCCATGGCGGGCGGCAAACTCTTTCGCCCCGACCTTCGCCCCGGCTTTGTGGACGCAGCGGGCCGCTGGGCACTGGGCTATTTGCGCCGGCTGTATCTGGAGGACAAAGTCACGCCGCGCGAATTGCCGGAAATGCGATACGACGAAGTCTCGGAGCTGTTTCTCGAAGGGCGCTCGGCCATGGTTGCCGACTGGCCGGGGGGATTTTACCGGTACGTGGACCCCAATCAGTCGAAGGTCGCCGGGCAGTTGGGACTTGCGCTCTACCCGAAGGGGCCGTCGGGCCAGCGGTGGGTTTATTCGGGCGGGCACACCTTCGCCATTCCCACCAGCGTCCGCGACGAGGAAGGAGCCAAGGCTCTCTTGAAATTCCTGACCTCCGCCGATGCGCAGTGGTACGAGGCCGAGCGTGGGGCGCTGCCGGTTCTGAAGAGCGTGCAAGAAAGAATGGAAGCGCAAACCGACCCGAATTCGGCGGCCGGCCGGCGACTGGGACTCTTGAAGGAGACCGTCGCGTCGCATATGCTGCTGCCGCCGCGATTCCCGCGCTATCCCGCCGTGGAAGACGTGCTTTGGAAATCGCTCCAGATGGCCATCACAGGCGAATGGAGCGTGGATGACGCGCTGCACCACGCCGCGGCAGAGATGGAGAAAATCGTGACGGCATAGGGGGCATGCAGCTCACCCTGCACCTTTGGCGCTCGGTTTTGAGCGCGACTGAACAGCTCCCAGAGGAAGGTCCCGCATCACGTAGGCTGGGACGTACGGCGCGCCGGGTGAGATCAGGCAATCAGGGACGACTGACCCCCGACAAGGAACGAATTCTTATGAAGGCTGCGGTCCTCGAAGATGTGCGCAAGATGGTGGTGAGGCAGGTTGCCGACCCTGAGTTGGCCCCTCATGAAATTCTGCTGGGAGTCCGGGCGGTGGGTGTTTGCGGCACGGACCTGCACCTTTTTCAGGGGCACGGAAACTACAACACCGACGCCGCCGGCCGGCCTATTCCCCTTACCGAACAACCCCAGATCCTCGGGCACGAATTTGCCGGCGAGGTCCTGGAAGTCGGCAAAGAAGTGAAGGATCTCAAACCGGGCGACCGTGTCCTTTGCGATCAGGGGCGCAACTGCTACAGCCAGAAAATCCGCCCGCTGTGCGCCTATTGCGCTGCCGGCGATTCCCATCAATGCGCCCATTACCAGGAACACGGGATCACGGGACTCCAGGGTGCCCTGGCGGATTACGTCGCTATTCCGGCGGTGAACTGTTTGCAGCTTCCCGAGGACATGCCCATCGAACTCGGAGCGCTGGTGGAACCTCTGGGCTGCGTCCTCCATTCCAGCGATCGCGTGGAAGGGACCAGCGCCCGTTTTACCTTTCAGGGTCCTGAGCGCATTCGCAATATTCTGATTTTCGGCTCCGGCCCCGCCGGGTTGCTTTTCCTTCAGTACCTGCGCAATGTGCGGCGATTTGACGGGACCATCATCGTCTCCGACCTGCGCGAGAAAAACCTGAAATTCGCCGAGCAGTTCGGCGCGACGACCGTCAACGCCTCGGAGCAGGACGTCGTCGAAGCTGCCCGCGAATTAACGCACGGCGAGGGCGTTCATTATCTGATCGAGGCCTGCGGCAGCGCCGCGGTCTTCGAGCAGATTCCCAAGCTGCTGTGCAAGCAGGGGACGCTCTTGATTTACGGCGCCGGACATAAGGGAAAGGACATGAGCTTGCTCGACCTGCTCTACTTTAAAGAGCCTACGGTCGTCATCTCGGTCGGAGCCTCCGGCGGCTTCGAGCCCGACGGGCGACCGACTACTTACCGCCGCGCGCTCGAGATGGTCAGCTCGGGCCAGGTGCAGATCCTGCCGTTCGTGACCCACCGCTACCAAAGCCTGGAAGAAATTCACACCGCTTTTGAAAAGGATTTTGACCGCAGCGACTACCTCAAGGGCGTGCTGAAAATGCGGTAACGGTCCGAGCCGTTACGCCTGACGAGCCAGCACCTTGCAGCCGGCGAACCCGTAATGGGTGATGAAAGCGTAGCAGAAAAACAGCAGGCCCATCGCTATCGCCATGCTGTGGGTTGCCCCATAGATCAGACCTTCGATGGGCGGGAAGACCGCGCCGCCGATGATGGACATCACCATCAGCGAGCCGCCCAGTTTGGTGTTGGGCCCAAGCTCCTTGATGCCCAGCGCAAAAATCGTCGGGAACATCAGAGACATGAAGAAACTGGTCAGGAAGAGCGCTATGACTCCAACCCAGCCGGGCATCAACACACCGATTCCAACCAGGACGCAGTTCGCGATGCCATACAGGCCCATCAGCTTGCCGGGCGCGAGATACTTCATCAGATAAGTCGCTGAAAATCTTCCTACCCCGAAGGCCACCAGCGTGCCGGTCAGGAAGAAGCCGGCCACTTTCTCAGGCTGGTGCGTGTAATCCTGGACGTATTGGATGAAATAGCTCCAAGTCCCTACTTGCGCGCCGACGTAGAGAAACTGCGCCAGCACGCCAAGCACGAAATGCCGATGATGAAAGAGGTCCATGAAGCGGCCCTTCTCCCGCTCCGCTTCCGCCTGCGCTTCCTCCGCGATCTTGGGGAATTTCGTTCGCATGATCAGCAGCGCCCAGACAAAAATCAAGCTCCCAATGACCAGGTAAGGCCTGACCACGCGCATCGTCTCGTGCTGCAAATAAGCGTTGTACTCGCCCGCGGCCTTGAGGGCCACCATCTGGGAAGAATTCAATTCGATTCCCGAAAAGATGAAAACCGTCCCCACCAAAACTCCCGTGACCGCTCCGACAGGATTGAAAGCCTGTGAGAAGTTCAGCCGCCGTTCCGAGGTGCGCGGATCGCCCAAAACGGCGATGAACGGGTTTGCACCGGTTTCCAAAAACGAGGCCCCGCTGGCGACGATGAAAAGCGCAAGCAGGAAAAACCAGTACTGGCGCACCATCGCCGCGGGCCAGAAGAGAAACGTTCCCAGGCTGTAAAGCAGGAGGCCAATCACGAGCCCCGCCTTATAACTGTACTTCCGCATGATCAGCGCCGCGGGCATCGAAAGGAGAAAGTAGCCCATGTAGTACGCCGACTGGATGAGCCCGGCCTTGAAGCGCGTAATTTCGAACGACTTCATGAACTGCTTGATGAGAATGTCGTTCATGCTGCTGGGAATGCCCCAAAAGAGGAAAAGCGCCGTCACCAGAAAAAACGGCAGGGTGTAACCCGAAGCGAACAGGCGCGGCTCGCCGCCGGTGGATTGAAACTGGCTCGTTACCGGCTTTGAAGGTTGACCCATCTGAAATACCTTTCAGTTGAATGGCAGTCAGGCTGGACGCTCCACGGGTTCTTACGAATCTCCGGGAGTGGGTGCCTCAGGGGGGAGAGTTTTCTCATGGCGCAGCTCGGCCCAAAAATCCGCCGGGATCGGTTCGCGAATGAGCCGGAAATTCTCTTCAAGTTCCGCGACCGATCGAGCCCCGGGAATGACCGCCGCCACGGCCGGATGCGCCAGCGGGAATTGGAGAGCCGCCGCCTTCATCGACACCGAGTGCCGGCCGCAGATCGCTTCCACCTTGCGGACCTTTTCCAGCACGGCCGGCGGCGCGTCTGCGTAATTGAACTTGGCGCCGGGGCGCGCGCCCGTCGCCAAGACGCCGCTGTTGTAGGGTCCGCCGATGATGATGCCGATTCGTTTCCGCACACAAAGCGGGAGCAATTCTTGCAGCCCCGTGTGGTCAATAAGCGTGTAGCGGCCCGCCAGCAGAAAGCAGTCGAAATCGCCTTCCCGCGCAAACCGCGCCAGCATTTCCGCCTGGTTCATGCCCGCGCCCACAGCGACAATAACGCCCCGCCGCCGCAAGTCATCCAGGGCCCGGTACGCTCCTTCGAGCGCCTGCGTGTAATGATTATCCGGATCGTGAATATGCACAATATCAATGTGCTCTACGTTGAGCCGCTTCAGGCTCTCCTCGAAGGAGCGCATGACGCCGTCGCAGCTGAAATCAAAGACAGGCCGGAAGGGGGCCGGGTGGTCAAACTCGTCGGGTTCGAGTTCACCGGGCTGGACGGGATTCAGCACCCGGCCTACTTTCGTCGCCAGGACCCGTGCGGCGGGGTCCACGCCCGCCAGCGCCTTCCCGATGTGCTGCTCGCTTTTGCCGTGGCCGTAGAGCGGCGCGGTATCAATCAGGTTGAGGCCCAGCGCCAAGGCTCGCTTGACGGTCGCGATGGCAGCATCTTCGGGAACGTCCTCGAACAGACCACCCAGCGGAGCACCGCCCAAGCCCATGCGGGTGACATGAAGCTGAGTTTTGCCTAACCGGACCTTGGCGGTTGGATCCATAATGACCTCGCACTCGTTATGTGAGCGGCGCAAAATCTATCATGTCTCCTTCCCTCCCACAAGTCGCGCGGCATCTCATTGTTCAGGCGGCGAGCGCTCTGATAAAATCACGCGTCGTCTCCTCGGGGAGAATTCGCTACCCATGATCAGAGGTTATTTCCGTGTCTGAAACGAAATCCAAACACACTTCCCCTCTTGAAGACGTCGCAATCGTTATTCGCCCCGAAAAAGATAACGTCGCCGTTGCAACGGTAGATCAGATCGAGCGAGGCACTCGCCTAATTTATCGCGACAAAAGCTTCGTGGTTTCAGGCCGCGTGCTGCGCGGGCAGAGTTTTGCCATTGCCAAGATCCGCCGGGGACACGCTTACGTGACGCTCGGCGACCCGATCGGCCTGGCTTCGCGCGCCGTCGAGCCCGGAGATCCGATTGGTGAGAGCAATCTCGAGGATCGCCTGCCCAAGCTTGCGGTCCGTTACCGGAACAATCCGCCTGCCGCAATCGATCCAGAGCTTGCCTCTCTTACGTTCGAGGGATACGTCCGACCGGACGGCTCAGCGGGCACGCGCAACCTGGTCGGCATCGTGACTTCGGGCATGTGTTCGTCCACCGAAGCGCGCGAGATCGCCGCGCGCGCCATGCGCGAAATCTATTCGCGCGAGAAGTTCCCCAACGTGGACGGCGTCGTTCCCATTGTGCACGAATCGGGTTGCGGCATGCCGGACGGTCGCGCGGTGGCGCTGCTCAATCAACTGCTGGCCGATTCACTGCGCCATCCCAATCTGGGCGCGGCGGTTTACATTGACCTGGGGTGCGGGAAAACCTGCGTCGAGTGCTCCGTCCCGGTTTTTCAGAATCGGGTCGCGGACTACAACCAACGCGTCGTCAATATGACCATTCAGCAGCTGGGCGGGAGCAGCGCCACCGTGAAGCGCGGATTGGAGGTTGTGGAAAAGCTGCTTCATTACGCGAACCAATTCAAGCGCCAGCCGGTTCCCGTCTCAAAGCTCGTCGTGGGCACGAAATGCGGCGGCTCCGACCGCTGGTCGGGCGTGACCGCCAATCCCGCAGTGGGTTTTGCCACCGACATGTTCGTCAAGTCGGGAGCGGCGGTTTTTTTGCCGGAAATTCCCGAACTGCAAGGCGCCGCCATGGTGGACTTGGCGCAGCGCGCCCGCACGCGCGCGGTAGGCCGCAAACTGACTCAGGCTCTGAAAGGTTACGAAGCATATGTGCGGAAATTCGGCGACGACTTCCGCGACAATCCTTCACCCGGCAACGTCAAGGGCGGGCTTTATAACATTTATTTGAAATCCAGCGGCGTGAAGGCCAAAGGC
>JAHEKS010000247.1 GCA_024638215.1 Acidobacteriota bacterium
GCATCCCGGTCTCAGAAATGTCGCACAAACGCGCGCGCTGGCGGTGTTGCTCGCCCTGGGACTCAAAGAGCAGGGTCACCGTCGCGTTGGTGGGGATCCGATCAAGCTGGCGGGCGTTGGATGGGTTGCCTGTCGCCATTACCGGCCCTCCGAGATTGAATTCAACCTGTATGGATTATGTATAACCCCGATGGGGCGAGATTTCAAGTCAACCTTGGATTGGAATATCGGAGGACGGAGATAGCAAAAGGTGCGGAGGAAAACGGAGTGCTCGTTGTCGCGCCGCGCGACCGTCAGCGCCAAGCGAATTCCTTTGCGTCCGAAAAGCGCGCTTGGTTGGTCCGGCCAGAAACACAACGGCGCCGGAGCCCCAAGCGAGAATCGCCGGAGCCAACCACTCCCCGTTACGCGCCCGCCTCCGGGCACACTTCCGACCCCTCGCGCCCCCGCTCTAGATAAATCCGCGTCGCAAGCTTCGCAAGAGCTAGCTCTTGCCGAGCTTGCTGGCCAAGGTCAGGATCAGCTTCCGGTTCGGGCTGGACATTTCCTCGAAAAGCTTGACCAGTTTCTGGACCGGCTTCGAGGGGGTCGATTGCTCAGGCACTTTCGGACCTGAGGGACGCGCCTTCCCCGCGTACAAGAGCTGATAGGGCTCAACATCCAACGCCTTGGCAAATTTCTCCAGGGTCGAAAGCGATGGGGCCGTGTATCCACCTTCGACACGAGAGATGTAGGACCGAAGCAGTCCCGACTTCCTCTCGATGTCGCCTTGTGACAGGCCCTTGGCTTCCCGTAATTCACGCAACCTTTTTGCTATATTCATGCCCGCCATTTCAACACGGCTTACATCTTCTTGTCAACCGTACCGTTCTTACCAATTGACAGATTCCATAAATAGTCCGAGGGGATAAACTGAGCTTACACCCCGCTTCCGCGGGCCGGCGTCGTAGACGATCTTCTTATTTGCAACAATTGACTTACAAGGGATTGTAAGAATAACAGTTCCAGCGGAGAACCCGTCGTCTCCGCCAGAGACGGCAGAAGGACAGCCAGCGACACCGCCCCGCAAAGTTCCTGGTCGTTCGAGTCGGTGACGGCATAGAGATTCGCTTCCGGGCCGCCCATCAGCCGGGCGGACTCGTGGATCTCTTTCTTCATGCGGCAGCGCGACCCGGAGAGGAACAGGGCGGTGCGGTTGCGCGCGCCGGGCTTGGCAAGACTCTCGCGCAACTCGGCCACGTCTAGAGCCAGGGCGCGCAACGGAGTCAGCCTGGCCATCGTCTCCGCCGCCTGCAACGCAGCGGGATAGTACGATCCCCCGCCGACCAGCACCAGGCTTTCAAGGTCTCGCAGATGTGAAGCCAATGTGCGCGCTGCATCGGTGAGGCGAGTCAGCACCCACTCGGCGTGTTCCGGCAGCTTCTCGTACTCCTGCTCCAGCTCATCCAGTTTGTGGTGATGGCGCTTGAGGACGCGCGCCGCGATCATGGCGATGAATCCCATGGCGGCATAGAGGCAGAGTCCGGACTGCAGGCCGAGGCGAGACTCTTCCCCCGAACGAACCAGAAATGCGCCATCGGCGGCTTCCGCCAAAGGGCTTGTGGCCGAGGCCGTGAGGGCCAGCAGAGCCGCACCGCGCGAGCGAGCCTGGAGGGCGGCTTCCAGCGTCTTGTCGGCTTCGCCGGAAAGTGAAACTGCAAGCACCACGGACCGGGGCCGAATCAGAGAGGCGGAATAGGCGAGGAAATTCGCCGCCCGGCTCACCACCACCGGCCAGCCGAGCAGACCCTCGAAGGCACAAAGTCCGGCCAGCGCGGCGGGATACGACGGGCCGCTGCCCAGGATATAAAGCGGACCGTCTCCCCAACGGGTGCCGCGCACCAGGGACTCGAACTCGGGCCGGCCCTTCTCCAGGGTCTGCCGCAGAGCGCGCGGCGCGTCACGAATTTCTCCGCGAACATCCAAGGTCTTGGGTCCTTCAACTGTCACGATGCCGATTGGTGAATCTTACCCGAGATTCCGATCCAATGGGAAATGCGGCAAGAAAAATCCAAGGGTGAAATCCATTCGTCACGGCGTCCTCTCCTCGCACCGCGCATAATTCGCACTGGCCGGAGCCATCGCGCGGCGAGCCTTGCGCGAGTCCTTTCGCCGCCCTCCGGCATCAGACTGACTTGCTGCATTGCCGCCTGACTGCTTTGCGGCGAGAAAGCGTACCACAAGTCCGGGCTCGGAGTGATGAACGGAACGAGACCGGCGGCCGGACGGCGGTCCGTCCGGGGCCGGCGAACCGACGGGCCGAAGTATCCCGGAATCGCTTGCATATCAGAATTCACTTGGGTAGAGTTGTAGGGTCCAAATAGCCAAAGGAGCCAATCATGAGAGGCAAACGAGATAAGCATCGGAGGCCGCCCGCTGCAAAAGGGGGCGTGACGCGGCGCGATTTCTTGCGCGGCGCGGGCGTCACGGTCTCCGGGGGCCTGTTGGTGGGGACTCAAGTTGGAAAAGCCGCGCAAGCTCCGGCCTCTTCCGCGGTGGCCGGGCCGGGCGCGGTGCCCGTCACCCTGCACGTGAACGGGAAAGTTCACCGGCTGCAACTGGAGCCGCGCGTGACCTTGCTCGAAGCCTTGCGCAACGAACTGGACCTGACGGGCGCGAAGAAAGTTTGCGACCGCGGTGTTTGCGGGTCTTGCACGGTGTTCGTGGACCGCAGGCCTGCTTATGCTTGCGACCTGCTCGCCATCGAGGCGGAGGGCCATCAAATCACCACCATCGAGGGCATCGGCAGCAAAGATAAGCTGAGTCCCGTGATGCACGCGTTCGTCGAGCACGACGCCCAGCAATGCGGCTTCTGCACTCCTGGTTTTGTGATGGCCTGTACGGCGTTTCTGGAGAGAAATCCCAACCCCACCCTGGAAGAGGTTGAAAAGGGGTTGGGCGGGAACTTGTGCCGATGCGGAACATACGCCGGCATTCGCCTCGCCGTTCTCGACGCGGCCAAGGCCATGAAGGGAGGTTCCCATGCCTAAATGCAAATATGATTGGCCGGAAGCGGGCGACCGGGGCTTGATTGGCGAAAGCATTGACCGCGTTGACGGTGCCGTGAAGTCCAGCGGGCGCGCCAGGTACTCCTACGACGTTCATCCCTCCGGAATGCTCTACGCGCGAATGCTCACTTGCCCTTACGCGCATGCCAAGATCACTTCCATGGACACTTCCGCCGCGGAAAAGCTGCCCGGTGTGAAGGCCGTGCTGGTGATCCAGCCGGTGGGCTCGGAAATTCAGTGGGCGGGGGATGAGATCGTGGCCGTGGCGACGACCAGCGAAGCCGCGGCGGATGACGCGCTGCGCCTCATCAAGGTCGAATACGACCAGCTTCCCTTTCTCGTCAACGAAGAGGATCTGTCCAAAGCCGGCGACCGCGCCAAGCCGTCGGCGGAGCAGAAATCGGGCGACCCTGACACAGCCTTCAAAGACCCGGACGCGGTGATTTCGGAAGGCTATTACGGCGCCCAGGTCATCACGCACTGCTGCCTCGAAACGCACGGCAGCATGGCGGACTGGCGTCCGGACGGGAAACTCAAGACGTGGTCCTCCACGCAAAGCGTTTCCGACCTCCCGGGCCAGATCGGCGAAGGGCTGCGGCTGCAAAAGGTGGATATCCAGAATTCCGACATCGAAACTGTCTGCCAGTACATTGGCGGCGGTTTCGGCAGCAAATTCTCGCCCGACCGCTGGGGCATCGTCGTGGCGCAGCTTTCCAAGCAAACCGGAAAACCGGTTCGCTTGATGCTGGAGCGCGACCAGGACTTGGAAGTGGCCGGCGCCCGGCCCTCCTATTACGGCAAGGTGCGCGTGGCGGGCAAGAAAGACGGCACCATAACCGGGTGGGATTCCGACACCTGGGGCACCGGCGGCATGGGCCCCAGCGGCAATCCGCCCGTGCCCTACGTGCTCGAGGGCATTCCCAACCAGCTCAAGAAGCACACGCGCGTGAACACCAATATTGGCCCGTCGCGCGCCTGGCGGGCGCCCAATCACCCCCAGGCCGCCATCTTGACCATGTGCGCGCTCGACGATCTGGCGGATAAGCTCGGCATGGATCCCATTGAGCTCCTCAAGAAGAACATTGACTTCGCTCCGGAAATCCTGAGGCAAGCGTACGTTGAGGAGCTGGACAAGGCGGCGGAGCTCGCCGAGTGGAAGAAGTACTGGCACCCGCGCGGCGACAAGACACCGGGCCATCTCAAGCGCGGCCTAGGGGTCAGCATTCATACGTGGGGCGGCCGCGGCCACGCCAGCACGTGCCTGATCGCAATCCATCCGGATGGTTCCGTGGATGTCAAACTGGGCAGCCAGGATTTGGGCACCGGCACTCGAACCGTTATCGCGATTACGGTGGCGCAAACCCTCGGGCTGCCGGTGGACGGCGTCAACGTGATGATCGGAGACAGCGCCTATCCCAAGTCCGGCGCCTCGGGAGGAAGCACGACCGTCGGAGGCGTCAGTGGCTCGACACGCCGGGGCGCGATTGACGCCCGCGACCAGTTGTTTGCCGTTGTAGCGCCGGCGTTGGGAGTCGAGCCCACTCAACTGGAATCGGTAAACGGCCGCATTCAAGTGACGGGCGATCCTTCCAAGAGCCTTTCCTGGAAGCAAGCCTGCGCCAAGCTGGGCGTCAAGACCATCGAGGCGCAGGGCAAGAATCCCGGCCAATGCAAGCTGGGCGACAGCGGTGTGGGCGGGGCGCAAATCGCCGACGTCACCGTGGACACCGAGACCGGCCTGGTCAAGATCAACCGCATGGTGGCGGCGCAGGACTGCGGCTTGATCATTGACATGAAGACGGCGGAAAGCCAGGTTTACGGCGCCCTCACCATGGGCGTCACCTACTCGCTGTTTGAGGAAAAGGTGATGGACGACCAGACCGGGATCATGCTCAACCCCAACATGGAGTTCTACAAGCTGGCGGGGATCGGAGACATCGGCGAACTGGTGGTTCATATGATGACCGGACCCGGCTACGACGAGCGCGGCGTGATCGGCCTGGGCGAGCCGCCGGTGATTTCCCCCGGCGCCGCCATCTGCAATGCGGTCACGAACGCCATTGGCGTGCGCGTCCCGACGATTCCGATTACTCCGGAAAAAGTCCTGGCGGCGCTCGCGAAAGGAGGGATGGCCTGATGCAAGCCTTTGAATATGCAGCGCCAAAGACTCTGCACGAAGCGGTGGGACTGCTGGGCTCGAGTTGGGGCGAAACGGAAATCCTGGCGGGCGGCACCGACTTGGTCAGCGCCATGAAAGACCAGATCACGACGCCCAAGCGCGTGGTCAGCCTGAAGCACCTGGCCGAGCTGCGGCGCGTGGAATTCAGCCCCAGCTCCGGCCTGCGCATCGGCGCTTTGGCCACCATTCACGAACTCCTGGACTCGAAAGAAGTTCAGGAGAATTATCCCGGCTTGATCCAGGCCGCGGACGGCATCCGCAGCGAGCAGCTCCGCGCCATGGGAACGGTCGGCGGCGAGCTGCTCCAGCGCCCGCGCTGCTGGTATTACCGCAGCGGGTTCGGCCTGCTGGCCGAATACAAGGGCAAGCCGCTGGTACCGGACGGCGATAACCGGTATCACGCCATCTTCGGGAATTCCGGCCCGGCGTATTTCGTCAGCCCGTCGTCGCTCGCGCCCATGCTGATTTGTTTGCAGGCCAAGGCGCGGCTGCACGGGCCCTCGGGCAGCCGTGAGGTTGAACTCTCCAAATTCTTCGTCACGCCCACCAGCGCCAACGAGCGCGAGCACGACATCAAGCCGAACGAAATCCTGACCGAGATCGTGGTGCCCCATCATCCGGGCGTCCACATGGCGGTCTATGAAGTTCGGCAGAAGGAAGCTTTGGACTGGCCGCTGGCCGCGGCCGCCGTGGCTCTGCACATGAGCGGCAATAGCGTTTCGAAATCCGCCGTGGTGTTGGGCCATGTCGCGCCCGTCCCGTGGCCTTCGCCCGAGGCGGAAGAAGCGCTGAACGGCAAGGAAGTCTCCGAAGAAACCGCGGAAGCTGCCGGCAAGGCCGCGGCCAGCAAGGCGACGCCGCTCAGCAAGAACGGCTACAAGGTTCAATTGACATCCGTCGCGGTGAAACGCGCCGTTCTCGCCGCTGCGAAAGGAGGCGCATAGCCATGCCCGAGCCCATGAATTCCGCCCCTCAGTTAGCGGGCCAGAGGTGCCGGTGCCTCCGCTCCAAGGAGATGTTTATTCACGTCGAGCACGACCCGCGCATCCCCAGCATGGGAAGCGGCATCTTCTGGTGCATTCACACGCACAATTGCCTGGGGCCGGATGGCCGCGCCGCCGAGCCTGATGAGTGCAAGCCGGGCCGAAGCTGCTTCGATCCGCTATAGATTCTCAAGCCCGCCGTGGGGGCAATTCGTTTGCCGCGGTCCGTCGGACGACGGGTCGTCGACCGAATTGCCCCCGCACTTCTCTTGGCAAGCAAAGGTTCCGGACCTGCTATCGAATCCTCACCTAACCTCATCCGACACTCCGAACGCATTGACTTTCCCGGCAATAAGGCCTAGGATGACTCTAACCGACGTCTCCGTTCATTGCGTGCAGCGAGGTCGCCGCCTCATGTTCACTATCGGCGAGAGTGTTTCCCACTATCGCATCTTGGAAAAGACTGGTGGCGGGGGCATGGGCGTGGTGTACCGCGCTCACGACGAGCGCCTGGACCGCGACGTGGCGCTCAAGGTTCTCCCTGCCGGGATGCTCGCCGACGAAACGGCCCGCAGCCGATTCCACCGCGAGGCGCTGACTCTTTCGCAGCTCAATCATCCCAACATCGCCGTGGTCTTCGACTTTGACAACCAGAACGGCGTGGACTTTCTCACCATGGAGTACGTGGAGGGGGAAACGTTATCCGCCAAGGTCGCTGCGGGCCCGTTGCCCGAAAAAGAAGTCATCGCCCTGGCGACTCAGGTCGCCGAGGCGCTGGAAGAAGCGCACGAGCACGACATCATCCATCGCGACCTGAAGCCGGCGAACGTAATGGTGACGGCGAAGGGCCGCGTGAAGGTTTTGGATTTTGGTTTGGCCAAGCTCTTAAAACCCACAGAGGTGGATGCAGCGACGGCCAGCCTGGCGGAGACTCAGGCCGGCGCTGTCATGGGCACGGTGCCGTACATGGCGCCGGAGCAGTTGCAGGGCAAGGCGGTGGACGCGCGCGCGGATATTTACGCGTTGGGCGCGGTGCTCTACGAGATGGCGACCGGCCGAAGACCGTTTCCGGAAAAGCAGGCATCGCAACTCATCGCTGCGATTCTGACTCAAGCTCCGCAGCCCCCACGCGAACTAAAGATATCTGTATAAATAGATTGACGCGTG
>JAHEKS010000248.1:0-4647 GCA_024638215.1 Acidobacteriota bacterium
TCGTTACTTTGCCGCGTGCTGGTCCTGCCATATTCACCTCGTTGCCGCCGTGGTCGCGGCCACCGAATGGTGCAACCACTTGGTTCGTTCGCAGTATTCGTAAAGCTCTTCGCGGAACTTCGGATGCGCGATTTCAATCAAAGCCTGGGCCCGCTTGCGGATGGACTTGCCGTGCAGGTAAGCCACGCCGTATTCGGTGACCACGTAGCGAACCAGGCCGCGCGAAGTCACCACGCCTGTCCCGGGATGGAGCATGGGAACGATGCGGGAAATCGTTCCCCCCTTGGCGGTGGAGGGCAGGGCGATAATCGGCTTTCCGCCCTTGGCATAGGAGGCTCCGCGCAGGAAGTCTACTTGCCCGCCGATCCCGCTGTAGAAATAGGTCCCAATCGAGTCCGAGCCCACTTGCCCCGTCAAATCCACTTCCAGGGCGGAGTTGATGGCCACCATGTTGTCGTTGCGCGCGATCCGCCGCGGATCGTTGGTGTACGCGTTGGGATGAAATTCGAAAAGCGGATTGTTGTCCACAAAGTCGAACAGCTTCTTGGTTCCCAGCACAAACGACAGGATGATCTTGCGCGGATTGAAATTCTTGCGCGCGCCGTTGACGACGCCCGACTCGACCAAGGGGATGATGCCGTCGGAGACGGTTTCCGTGTGCACGCCCAGGTCTTTGCGGTCTTTCAGGAAGGGAAGGACGGCGTTGGGAATCCCGCCGATGCCCATCTGCAGCACCGACCCATCATCAATCAGCCGGGCCACGTGCTGGGCGATGGCCACGTGAAGATCGGTGGTCTCGACTTGCGGCAGCTCGCATAGCCGCCGCGACGACTCCACCAGAGCGTCAATGCGGCTGACGTGGATGAAGCTGTCGCCATAGGTGCGCGGCATCTGGTCGTTGACCTGCGCCACGATGTAGCGCGCGCACTTGGTGGCCGTCATCGTGGTGTCCACCCCGACTCCGAAGCTGCAATAGCCGTGCGGGTCGGGGGGCGAGACCTGGATCAGCGCCACGTCCAGCGGCATGGCGCCGCTCTCGAACAGCCCTTCGATTTCGCTCAGGTAAACGGGGGTGTAATCGGCGCGGCCGTCGTTCACCGCCTCGCGGACGTTGCCGCCGATGAACATGGCGTTGTGCCGGAAGTGCCCGGCCATCTCCGGCGCCACGTAATCGGCGCGCCCCAGCGTCAGCAGGTGGACCACTTCCACATTGCGCACGAAGGGCGCGCGCTTGATGAGCGCCCCGACCAGCGTCTCCGGCTCCGCGCAGCCGGGCTGGATGTACACGCGCATGTTCGATTGCACGCAGCTCAGCGCTTCGTCCGCCGTCAGGAGCCTCTTCTTGTACTCGTCCTCCCAGCGCATTACCCGCAACCTCGCTTAACCAGCCTTGGCAATTTCCCGAGCGTGTTCCGCCGTGAGCGCGTTTTCGTAACCCTTGGTGGCGGAGTAAATCGCGCGATCGAAGAATTGCCCGATCAGCTCGAGCGCTTCCAGTTCTCCGGCGACTTCTTCCTGCCGTTCGAGAATGGTGTCTTTGAGGAATTCCCACATAATCTCTTTGGTCAGGACGATGGCCCAAACCAGCTCGCACAGCGGCACGCCCTGATGAAACCGGCGCGCCCCGATTTCCGTATACCTTCGCTCGATATCCACGTCCCTCCGGCCCAGCAGCCACTCGCCCAGGTGCAGGTAAATCTCATGGACCCGCTGCCGCAACTCCGCCCCCAGCGCTTTTTCGTAAGCGTGGGTCAAAGGTGAAGCCTGGACTTTTTCCACAAGCCTGTTGGCGAGTTCTTCGGAATGGGTTTCGATCAGACGAACCAGTCGGTACGTGTGCAGCATGACGGTCCCCCTCTCCGACTAGCTTCGCTACCCATGCGCTCTCTGCCCGGCAGGTCTGCACGGACATGGCCAAACCGGTGTGAATCGGTCACCGTACAATTCGTTTGGATTCAGTGGGTTGCGCGGGCCAGTAGTTCCTTGGGGTAGCGGCTGGTGTGGGGCATTTCTCGCAATGTGGGAATTATGGCCCTCGCCTGACCCGGCCGCCATTCTTTGCCGGAGAATTTGGGCTATGGGTAGTTGCTTGACGAGCGCTCGTCCGGCAGCGCAATTGGCCTAGTGCGGACAGAAAGTCCCTGTTCGGGCGTGCTGAGGCCGCCGCCCCAACGCTCAGCCAGGATTGCAGGGCGCTTCAAGCCAAATGGAGCGGCCGATTTCCCATGTCGTCTGTGCTTCCAATCCTCCACACAAGGGTTAAAGGTTCGCGCCGTGACCTGAGTTTGCATTCCTCGCTGGTTTCTGGCCGCGCCAACCCTCGCGACAGATTAATTTCCCTTTGCGCAATGCTCAATCTGCAAGAAATCGTCGTACAATCGGAAAATGACCGGAACGAGTTCATTTGACCCGCGCGAGGTCGTCGAGGCGGCGGGGTACGGGCTCAGGGGTAGCGAGATTGGAGCACTAATTCCTTAGGAGGGATGTTCATGTCTGCGAAGCGGATCGGAATCCTTACGGGCGGAGGGGACGTGCCCGGGTTGAATTCGGTTATTAAGAGCGTTGTGTATCGCGCCGGCGAAATGAATTGCGAGGTCCTGGGTATCCGGCGTGGGTGGGAGGGGCTGACGCATTTCGATGCCGCCGATCCTGCCAGCCGGGCGCGCTACGTTTTGCCCTTGACGCGGGATAACACGCGCACCATTGATCGTACCGGCGGAACGTTTCTGCATACCTCGCGCACCAATCCCGCCAAAATGAAGAAGCTCCCGCCCAGTTGCGAGGGCAAAAGCTTCCCGAAATCCGAGAGCAGCAAGAAGGGCGTCACGTCCACCGTCTATGACGTCACTTCGCGCGTGCTCGAGAACATCCAGAAGCTGGGGCTCGACTACGTCATCGCCATCGGCGGCGACGACACGCTGAGCTACGCGGCGCGGCTCGACAAGGAAGGCGTGAATGTAATCGGCATTCCCAAGACCATGGATAACGACGTGCGGAATACCGAGTATTGCATCGGCTTTTCCACCGCCATCACCCGCGCCATGGACGCCATCGACCGCCAGCGCACTACGGTGGGCTCGCACGAGCGCATCGGTGTCTTTCGCGTCTTCGGCCGCGACGCCGGCTATACGTCGCTTTACACCGCTTACGTGACCTCCGTGCGCTGCGCCATTCCCGAGCACAAGTTCAGCCTGCAGCACATGATCGAGTTGCTGGTAGAGGATAAGAAGTCGAACCCGAGCAATTACGCGCTGGTCATTCTTTCCGAGGGCGCCGAATGGGAAGGCTACACCGTCCGCGAATACGGCGAGGCAGACGCTTTCGGGCACCGCAAGAAGGCCAACGTGGCGGAAGATTTGAGCGACGAAATCAAGAAGGCCGTGGGCGCGGAAACCATCGTCAGCGACCTGACCTATGACCTGCGCAGCGGCAGCCCCGACTTCATTGACAAGATGGTGGCCTTCACTTTCGCCAGCATGGCCATGGATTGCATCGAGAAGGGCGAGCACGGCAGCATGACCGCCATCAACCAGGGCTGCTTTGCCGTGGTGCCCGTCCCCGACCCCAAGCTCGGCCCACGCAAGGTGGACATCAAGACCATGTACAACACGGAGCGCTACCGGCCCAACTATTCGCACAAGCTGGGCCTGCCGATTTTCCTGACCAAGGCGTGAGGCTCGGCCGCGCGGCAAATCTTCGGCTTTTGAGCCCTCGCGATTCCGCACAGGAATGATTTTCCATGACCGATCCTCGCGCGGGGAAGCCCGCCGAACCGTCGTTGCTGGTGAACGTTCCGCGATTGATCAGCGCCTATTACACCGGGCGGCCCGACCCGAGCCAGGCTCAGCAGAGAGTTGCCTTCGGGACCTCGGGCCACCGCGGCTCGGCGTTCGTTCTTTCCTTCAACGAAGCCCACATCCTCGCCATCAGCCAGGCGATCTGCGACTATCGTTTCGAGGAGGGCATTCACGGTCCGCTTTTTCTTGCCAAGGACACGCATGCGCTCTCGGAACCCGCGTTTTCGACGGCGCTGGAGGTTTTGGCGGCCAATCAGATTACCGTGATGATTGACCAGGACGAGGGCTACACGCCGACGCCGGTGCTGTCGCACGCCATCCTTACTTACAATCGCGGCCGGAAGTCGGGACATGCGGACGGCATCGTCATCACCCCGTCGCACAATCCGCCCGAGGACGGCGGCTTCAAATACAATCCTCCCCACGGCGGGCCGGCCGATACCACGGTCACGCGCTGGATCGAGAAGCGCGCCAACGGTCATTTGGAAAGCCATCTTCGTCAAGTTCTCAGAACGCCGCTGGCGAAGGCGCTCAAGGCTCCCACTACGCATCGTCACGATTTTGTCACCTCCTATGTCAACGACCTTAACCAAGTTGTGGATATGGAGGCCATCCGCGATGCAAAGCTGAATCTGGGTGTTGACCCCCTGGGTGGCGCCGGTGTGGCTTATTGGGGGCGCATCGGCGAGCAGTACGGCCTGCGCCTGACCGTGGTGAATGACGCCGTGGACCCGACGTTCCGGTTCATGACCCTGGATTGGGACGGCCGCATCCGCATGGACTGCTCGTCGCCCTACGCGATGGCCGGGCTCATCGCCATGAAGGAGCGCTTTGACGTGGCCTTCGCCTG
>JAHEKS010000248.1:4671-7276 GCA_024638215.1 Acidobacteriota bacterium
ACCGACCACGACCGGCACGGCATCGTGACGCGCGGCGCCGGGCTGCTCAATCCCAACCATTATCTCGCGGTCGCCATTTCCTACCTCTTTCGCCACCGCCCCGGTTGGCGCGCAGAAGCGGCGGTGGGCAAAACGCTTGTCAGCAGCGGCATGATTGACTTCGTCGCCAAAAGTCTGGGACGGCATCTGGTTGAGGTTCCGGTGGGATTCAAGTGGTTTGTCGAGGGACTGCTGGACGGGTCGCTCGGATTTGGCGGCGAAGAGAGCGCGGGCGCGGCGTTCCTCCGCCGCGACGGCACGACGTGGACCACCGACAAAGACGGCCTCATCATGGGCCTGCTGGCGGCGGAGATGACGGCGCGCCTGGGCCGTGCGCCGGACGAGCTGTACCACGATCTGACGCAGCAATTCGGCGCGCCCGTTTACGAGCGGATTGACGCTCCGGCTACGCCCGAAGAAAAGGCCGTACTGGGCCGCCTTTCGCCTGAGCAGATGCGCGCCTCCGAACTCGCCGGAGAGAAGATTGAGGCGATGCTCACCACCGCGCCCGGCAACGGGCAGCCCATCGGAGGTCTCAAGGTTATCGCCGCGCACGGATGGTTTGCGGCGCGCCCCTCGGGCACAGAGGATGTCTACAAGATTTATGCGGAAAGCTTTCTCGGCACTGACCACCTGCGTCGAATCCAGAAAGAAGCCCGCCAGATTGTCACCGACCTCTTGACAACTTCCAGGACCTCAGGTACTAGAGGGTCCGCCCGCTGATTTTGCGAAAAGCGGATAGATGCCGCTGGAAAGTGCCCAGGCAAGCGTGCTTCGCGCGCCAAGCTTTCTTGACCTCAAACGAACATCAGTCACTCACCCGGCGACTACACGATCTTCATGGGCGGCAGCCAGCCCCCGACTGCGCGGGGGCTTCAGGGCAGCCCCGGCGTCAGCGCCACGCTCCACATCACCGGCGAGAAAGCTCTGCCGCGATAGTGTCTTACTAAGTACAGCCCGAGCCGACACATTGGATCGCCCTGCCGCGCCGAGGTGTTGCTAGTCCGTTTTGACTTTCAGGACGAAGTAAGTGAACGACTGATTCGGATCGAGCAGCAATTGGTGCGGAACGGTCGCCGGGATGTGGACGATGTCGCCGGGGCCGAGCGCGTGGCGCTGGCCGCCGAGAATCGTGCCGCCGCGAAATTCACCCGGCTCGGTGGCCTTGGCTTCCTTGTCCGTGCCTCCCGCCAAGAGCGTGGCGTGGCCGCTGACCACCACGAAAACGTCGGCATAGTGCTCGTGGATTTCTACCTGGCCGTTTCCTTCGCGGTGAGCGACCATGGTGAAGTGGTTGCCGAAGTTGTCCAGGTTCTCAACCGCAATCTTCTCTTCGTTGACCTTGGGTGAGAGCTTCTTGCCAAGGCTCTGCAAATCCGCCGCCTTGTACACCACGACCTCGCTCGGCCCGGCGGCGCTCGCGTAAGCCGGAACGAAGAGGACTGCCACCAACATAAGGTATTTCATCGTCTGCTCCTCGGATTCCCGCGTTTGAATCAGGCTCCTCTTTTATCATCTCTGGACCCGATTATGCACGCCGTTTACCTGCCGTTCGCAAGAGGCGGAGCGTGAATGAGCCTGAAGTGCGGTATCGAAAGCCGGCGTCGTGAGGCACTTCGAGAAGAGTAAGTTGCAGCTCGCCAGCGACCACCCTGCCTCAGACGGAAGTACGAGCATGCTGTCGCCAGCAGCTATGGCAGAGTGGCTGGCCGGCATGCGTTTTCTCGATTCCCCCGCGTCTGCGGCAGAGAAGGCGGGGATCGGCCATATCGCCTTGCCGGCAGTCCACGCAACTTCAGCGGTCCAAATTTGTGGTCCATACCTGGAGTCAGGATTCCCGGTCACAACCCCCCAATGGGCGCATTGGAGTGGTTTCCACCGCCGGTGATTCCTCGAACATTTCTTCCCTCAAGCCTGCCTGCCTGATGGCCGATACAAGAAGCAGGTGCCGACGGGCCCCGGAGCCCGCATCCGTACGCGCCGATGCTGTTGATGACGGGCATTTCACGATTACCCCAATTCGGCGACTACCTCCTGCACGAGTCAAGGCTGGCTGGGCCCGACACTGAACTTCGCCTTGCGCCCGGAGACGCCGGCCACGCTTCGGGCCTCAAGACGAGACCGGCACTCGGAGAAAAGGAATGAGAACAGGACCCCGAATCCGTGTTCTGAAAATGGCAAACGCCACCGTCCCCTCCGATGTTGAGGACGCGCCGCCGCTACGAATCGTTTCCTTCACGCTTGAGAGGAGCCGCTACGCGCTTCCACTGGATGCTGTCGAGAGAGTGGTGCCGGTGGTGGAATTCACGCCCTTACCGAAAGCACCGGAGATCGTACTGGGAATTGTGAACTTGGAAGGCCGCATCATCCCTGTCGTCAACGTGCGCCGGCGCTTCGGCCATCCGGACCGCGAGGTTCGATTGAGCGATCAGCTCATCGTGGCGCGCACCTCACGAAGGCCTGTGGCGCTTCTCGTGGATCGCGTTGACGGCCTGACCGAAAGGGCAGAGCACGAGATCATCCAAGCGCCGGACGTGCTCCCGGGGCTCGAGTACGTGCGTGGGGT